>VBMG01000082.1 GCA_005878485.1 Methanobacteriota archaeon
CGCGCGAATCCAAATTCGCAGATCGATTTCATCTACCGACTTTTATATATCGAATCCGATGAACCGCAGCGGCCCGGATTCGGTTCGGAAAACTCTCGTGCGCAAACGCGATTCTAAGGAGGAAATGAGTCGTGCACAACGTATAAATAGCAATCGTTCTTTTTCGCACCTGCCCCCGGTAAAATCAGGTTTCGGATGAAAGACGAGAGGGTCCTTCGATGAGGAATTTGGAGCTCCTCGTGACCGCACTTCTGGTTGCCCTTTTCGTTGTCCCCGCGTCGCTTACCGCAGCGTCCGTCGCGCCGCCCACCGGGTCCGCGGCGCCGAGTGCAAAGTTGTCCGTGTCGATTGGCGTCGACCCGGGGGGCAACGTCCGGTTCGCGCCGGCCACGATCCTCATCCCGCAGGTCAATCTCACGTTGAACGTGACGTTCTACAACAATTACACGACCCCCGGGATGGACCACACCTTCTCGATCTTCAATGCGGACATGACAAACATCACGATTAACACCGGAATCGTCGCCCCGGGGGCGAACTCGAGCGTCGAATTCCATATCAACACGATGACGAACATCACCTACAACGGCACGTCCTTCACTCCGGAGGCGACCGCCCAGGGCATCCGCTTCTTTTGCTCTCCTCACCGGACCCTGGGGATGCTCGGTGAAATCCTGTTGGCGGGCTTTACACCCCTCGCCCCGCAAAAGGGGATCAACCTCCGGGCCTACTGGATCGGGATCATCGGGATCGCCGCAACCCTGGCCTGGACCGGGATCAGTTACTTCGTCATCAAGTCCTCGAGCCGCCACCAGAAAGGCCACCGGGAGCATATCCGGAAGGGGCTCCCATGACCGAGTTGATCCGGAGCGATGCGCCGCGGCGCAGCTCGATGGGGGCCCTCGCGATCGGCGGGCTCATCATCGGGATCATCTGGTTCAGCATCTTGACCGTCATCCTCTCGATCCAAGACCTGAACGGGTTCGCGGATTCCGAGACGGACTCGTACATGGCCGTCTTCATGGGGATGGTGTTCCTCCTCCTGGCGGTCGCGATCGACGTGTATCGCAAAGAGTTCATGCCGGACGAGCTGATTCACAAGATTCGCAGGCCGAAAATCGTCCTGACGAGACCGTTCCGATGAGGTCGCCTCGATGAGCTGGGAAGACGAAGAGAAGGAGAAGGGCATGACCCGGCGCGACTGGGTCCGGTTCGGCATGGCCGCCGGCGCCCTCGGCGCGCTCGGGGGCCTCGGGGGGCTCGTGACGGGCCAACTCCTCCCGCCCCCGCTCCAGTTCACGGGCGAGATCCGGGAGACGATCCAGTACACGAAGTTCCCTCCGACGGACCCCACCGCGGACCTGTGGTGGAATCCGCGGGCCGGGACGCCGGTCAAGGCCAAGGATTTCGACAAGGAGTGGAAAGGCGCAACGGGCGTCTGGCGGGGCCTGTTCCAGAACAACCAGTGGATTCCGGGCACGGGGTATCCGTGCCTGATCATCCGGATCAAGCGGGAGTCGACGTACTTCACCGAGCCTCCGGCTTCCGCGGTGCCCGCGAAGCTCCCGGAGGGCTTCAAGCTCTACTTCGACGATCCGACGCTCGATCCGGCGAACAACGGCACGCGGATCATCGTGCTCTTCGACCGCTGTGTCCACCTGTGCTGCTACCCCGGCTGGCACGTGATCAACAACCCGCCGCCGGACCGGGGGTACGTCGTCACTCCCCCCACCTACGCCGTGTTTGGCGAGAACCCGGTGTACTGTATCTGTCACGGCTCCCAGTACGATCCGATGCTCTTGATCGTCGAGACGAACCCGAAGAACGATGCCCTGTACGTCGGGGCCGAGCGCGTCCACGGGCCGGCGCCCCGCGCGCTCCCGGTGATCCCCGTGAAATCCCAAGGGGGAATCCTCGTTGGCGGCCTCGCGGATCCGGCGTGGTACATCTACTGCTGAGGTGGGCGAACGTCGACGACGGGGGACATCCGGCAAGATACGGGGCGGTCGATTTTCGGCTGGATCAAGTCCCGCTTTCCCACGGTGCCGTACGCGGACCTCACACGGGTCGTCCTCGAGACGGACCAGCGGCAGGTGCCGCGAAGCCACGCCGAGAAGTACGAGCTCAAGACGATCTGGTACTGGTACCCGCTCTACTGCCTCGGTGGCATCTCGTTCGTCGCGTTCGTCATCCTGACGATCACCGGCATCCTGCTCGGCTTCTTCTACGTCCCGGACGGCCGGCTCCAGCTCGATACGGCGACCAGCCTGCCGACGAACGGCGCTTACCTGTCCATGCTCGTGATCATGAACAACGTCCCGTTCGGGTTCATTATCCGGGGGATGCACCACTGGTCGGCCCATGTGATGATCGCCGCGGTCTTCCTCCATATGTGCCGCGTGTACTTCACGGGCGCCTACAAGAAACCCCGGGAGCTGAACTGGCTTCTCGGCGTGATCCTCATGCTCGTCACGATCATGTTCGGCTATTCCGGATACCTGTTGCCCGCGAACGCACTGAGCGAGGGCGCCGCGAACATCGGGATCAACATGACGCGGGCCTCTCCGGTCATCGGGGACCAGCTCGCGACGCTCCTGTTCGGGGACATCAACACCCTCTCCGGAGTCTACATCTTGCGGTGGTACTGGATCCACGTGTTCATCCTGCCCCTCGTGGGGACGGGGCTCATGGTCCTCCATATGGCGCTGGTATGGCTCCAAGGCGTCGCGGAGCCGCACTGAGGTGATCCATGGAAATCGAGCGTGTGAAGGGAAAGATCATGGAAGGGCAGCCGGGCTTCCCCCGCCAGTACGGGCCCTCGCGGTCCGACCATCAGCCCGGGATCCCGTTCTTCCCGCAAGAAACGGCCCGGGACTTCGTCTTGATCTTCCTCCTGACCGCGCTCCTGTTCTTCCTCTCCGCGTTCGTCACGCCGTTCCTCGGACCGGCCCGGAGCCCGCAGATCTCGGAGCTCATTGTCCCGGACTGGTATCTCCTCTTTTCCTGGGGCCTTCTGAAAGTCGCGGACGTCTTTCCTCAGTTTGTGATCGGGGCCGGCACGCCGCTCAAGACGGATTTCAACGCCGCGTTCTGGGGCGATCTGCTCAGCGGAATCCCGGTGATCTTCCTGCTGATCCTGCCCTTCATCGATCGGGGGCGGGAAGCTCGTCCCGCGAAATCGCCCGTCCGCTCCGCGTTTGGGGTCGCGTTCCTCCTGGCGTGGATCTTCACCGCCTCCCTGTACTCGATCCGGGAGGTCGTGGCGCAGCGGTGGCAGACGCCAAACGGTTCTCCGCTCATCAACGACACCGCGATGAAGTGGTTCTTTGTGATCCCGCCGGTGCTCGTCGGGCTGACGTCATATATCGGCCTGCGCCGGCTCGGCTATCAGCCGATGCGGAAGTGGCTGTTCCCGTACGTGGCGGGCCTCACGGCGATCGTCGTCGTGCAGGCCGCGGGCATCTTCTTGATCCCGGGCTGGCTCGGACCCGAGGTCCGACCGTACGTGATCCAACTCGGCATCTTCCTCCTGGTCCTGATTGTCCCGATGCTCGTCGCGAGCGTCGCGGTGTTCGCCCTGCCCGAGTCGCAGGCGCGGAAGTGGGTGGTCCGCTCGGGGGTCGCGGCCTTCGTCGTATTCGGAGCGCTCGTCGTGTTCTTCATGGACTCGGGCCGACCGAACCACGTCGCCTTCACATGGGTCTTGTCCGTGCTCTATCCGAACATGAACACCCTCGTGCTCATGCCGATGTTCGCCGTGCTCACCGCGTACCTGGGGGTCCGCCGACCGTACAGCACGTACGAGTACCTCCTGAACGAGTGCTATCAGTGCGGCAAGTGCCACACCGTGTGCCCCGTGACGAAAGTCGAGGACGACGCCCTCGGGGGCCTGAACCTCGTCTACAACACGTTCAAGAAGCAGCACGACGGCGTCCCGCTGTGGACGTGCCTCGCGTGTGACGCGTGCAGCGCCGTGTGCCCGTTGGACATCCAGTACAGCGACTACATCCTCGAGGAGCGGGCGAAGGTCCACGCCCGCATGGCCGCGGACGGAGGCGGGAAGGAATGATGGAGACCGAGTACGGCCCCGGCCGGACGATCCCGCACCCGGTCATGTTCCGCGTCCTCGACAGCGAGGCCGAGGACACCACGATCCCGGAGATCAGGGTCGAGCACAAGTCTGAGTTCGCATACTACCCCGGGTGCATCGACTACTACGACGTCGAGATGCAGTTCTCGCACATGAACTACGGCGACACGAACCACGGGATCATCTTCGACTCCTCGATCAAGCTGCTGCGGGCCGTCGGGATCCAGCCGATGATCCTGGACCGGTCCTTCATGAAGTGCTGCGGCCACGACCAGTTGTGGCAAGGCAAGGTCGACGTCTTCGAGCGGATGCGGGACTACAACACGAAGATCATCAAGATGCTCGGCGTGAAGACGTTCATCACCTCGTGTGCGGAGGGCTACCGCACCTTCAAGCTCGACTACAAGCTGGATGGCGTCCGGGTCGTGCACATCACGCAATTCCTGTATGAGCGGGGCCTACGGATCCCGCCGCAGCCCGAGACCGCGAAGAAGATCCGCGTCGCGTTCCAGGATCCGTGCCGTTCCGGCCGACAGATGCCGCTTGACCCCGTGTACGAGGAGCCGCGGGAACTCGTGAAGCGCGTGGACAACGCGGAGCTCGTCGAGCTGAAGACGTTCCGCGCGGATGCGCAGTGCTGCGGCGTCGCGCAGATGATGTACTGCAACGACAAGACGAAAGGCCTTACGGCGTCGCGGATGGACGAGGCGTCGGACGTCGGCGCGGACTATCTCCTGGTCGCATGTCCGAAGTGCCTGACCCATTTCGGCTGCCTCCACCACGAAAACAAGTGGAAGCCCGGCGAGGAGCGGTACGCGTTCAAGGTGATGGACGTCACGCAGTTCCTGGCGGAACGCCTCCCGGGCGACTACCCGACGGGCAGCAACATCGACGCGAAGCGGAAGGAGCCGCCACTGCCCGGAAGAAGGGGGTGATCGGTTGGCGACGGCGCCCACGGTCGCCCCGAAGCCTCCCTCGGCCCCGCCGAGCCCCTCGGCGGATCCGCTCGTGGCGTACTATCAAAGGGTCCGCCAGATGAACCTCGCGCTGGCGAAGGAGCGGTACAAGCAGGGGTTCAAGGTCCGCACGCAGGAGTACATCCGAGGCCGCGGCACGCTCGCGATCGTGGACGAAGAGATCTGCATGGGGTGCACCCACTGCTTCGACAACTGCGCCTTCGAAGCCATCGACATGGTGGACCGGAAGTTCGCGCTGCCGGAGTACACGTACACGTCGCGCAAGGCGATCATCATCGAGGACAATTGCGTCGGCTGCGAGAAGTGCGCGATCGTGTGTCCCGTCGACGCGATCACGATGGTTACGAAGCATGGGTTCGAGGTGAAGGACGGTCGGGTCGTCTCGACGACCGCCCCGCCACCGGCACCGAGGCCGGCCGCACCCGCAGCCGCCACCCCGAGACCGGCGACGCCGCCACCCGCAGCGAGACCGGCGCCGAGCCCACCGACTCCCGCGAAGCCGGCGGCGCCGCCGGAACGGACCGAGACGCCCTCCCCCGAGGCCCCTCCGCCGAAACCGGAACCGGAGGAGGAAGAAGCCGAGGAGGCCGAAGAGTCCACCGAGGAATCGGAGACCCCGGAGGAGGACGAGGGATGACGGAGCCCGCGACGTCCCCGACGGTGCTGAAGGCCCGCAAGGCGCCGCGGATGACGTACAAACAGGAAATCCAGACGATCAAGAACCTCCCGCGCGTGCAGCGGCTCATCGTGATCATGAAGATCGCGGGGGTCTTCCTCGTCGCGATTGGCCTCGAGGGCATCGTGACGGGGCAGTACCTCTACACGCTGTTCTTCGTGCCGCTCGGCGTGTTCGTCTCGATGCTCCCGATCCGAATCCGGACCGGGGTCTGCATCGCGTGCCGATCGCCGCTCGACTCGCGCCAGGCGATCTGCCCACGGTGTGGCGCGCCCCAGATGTAGGGGTCACGGCGCGACGAGCGGTTGGGCGACGTGCGCCGTGTCGATTGTCGTCTTCAGGGACCGAAGGAAGGCCATGCGCCGCATGAAGTTCGCTTCCTCCTCCCAGAGGTGAGCGAGGCGGGACGTGAACGCGGCGCCGGGCACTTTGCTTGCGATCGCGCGTACCCCTTTGGAGAGGTCGTACACCTTGGATCGGTCTTTCGGGGCCGCGAAGAACGGGAAGGCCGACACGATCCCGGTCGCCCGAAGGCTCGCATACGCGCCGGCTTTTGCAGTACTCTGGTCGCCGAACGCCCGGACTTTCGCGAGGACGTCGCCGAGCGCCTTTGCGGGGAGCCGGACCTCGCCGACGAACAGGGATCGGGCGACGGTCTCCGCGGTCTTGCGGTACGCATCGGCGGGCACATCGAACGGATTGGGGACGTCCGGGCTCTTCGCCTTGAACCCGGCCATCGCGATGTCCAGCGCCTTCTCCTTCGCGGGCAACCCGCTGCCGGTCCCGCTCACGGAGATCTGCACGGTGAACGCCTCGGCCGCGATGGACGGCCGGAGGGTCCTCGCGGCGACCGCGTCCGTGACGTGGACCCAGTCCGGGCTCGCACTCGATCGGGTCAGTTTGTCGAGCGCCCCGGAGAGCTTCGCGCCATCGTCGAATGTGTACGTCAGCGTCTTGCGGGCTGCCGGTTTCGCTTCGAGGCGCAGCGCGATCCCGACGGGCACGAAAAATTCGGCGGCCAGGGGGAGGATCGCATGGAGCAGATCGTATGCGGTCCCGTTGTTCGCGACCTCCTCGAAGCCGACCCGCGCTCGGTGTCCGAACGGGGAGATCGTCCGTAGAGCGTTCACGTACGCACCGAAATCGCCCCGGTACGCGCCGAATGGGGCATCGCCGTAGAGTCCGTCGCCCACCGCGAAATCGAGCGGGACCGTCGGCACGAAGGGGACGCGGTGGCCCTTCGCCGGCGCGGCGTCGTACAGCTGCTTCCACGTGGCGCCGACCTGCGCAATGGCCCGATGGGCTTCCTCGGAAAACTCGATTGGTAGTCCTCCGCGGAGAGCCCCAAACTCACCGTGCTCTCCTCGCCGTTGAGCACCCGGACGAGCTTCCGGACTTCCGAATCGTCTTTCACCTTCACCGTCACGGGCGGGAGCCGGTTCAGGTCTGCGATGAGGTCCTTCGGCAGGACCCGGTCGTCGCGGACGAAGAGGGCGCGGATCAACGACTCGCGGATCACCTCGGAGAGGGCGGGGATTTCGACCGCCTTCCCGATGTAGTGCCAGTCCCGGAGGAGGCCCATCTCACGTCCCCTTTTCGTGCTCGTACGCGCGGACAAACCGGTCCCGGGTCGGCTTGGCCCGTCGGAGGGCCGCGGCGATTTCCAAGCCAACGGCCATGCCTTGCGGGGGGATCGCCCGGACGCCCGGCCACGGGTACTTCGTCCAGACCTCGAGGGTCTTGCCGCCGTTGATCTTCTTTCGAGGGTCGAACACGACTTTGACCGCGGAGATGAACGTCGTGGCGCGTCCATGCATCTTGCGGAGGTTGAACACGAGGAACAGGCCGAGTCCCATCGGGTGGCCGTCCATCT
>VBMG01000083.1 GCA_005878485.1 Methanobacteriota archaeon
GGTCCGCGTTGAGGTCATCGCCTACACGCCGACCGAGTTTCTCGAGGAACACGATATCACGATCGACCGGTGCCGAGAACTCCTCGATACCCACGCAGTCACGTGGGTGAACGTCGTCGACCCGGATGGGCCGACCATCGAGGCCCTGGAGAAGGTCTTCGGCCTTCACCCGCTTGCCCTCGAGGACGCCCAGAACGAGGACCTCGCGCCGAAGGTCGAGCTGTACGATACGACGGTCTTCATCGTCGCGCGGACGATCGTTTGGGCGGAAGAGCTCGACACGGATCAGCTCTCCGTCTTCGTCGCGAAGAAGTTTCTCATCACGATCCACGACAAGGTGTTCCCCCAACTCGAAGAGACGCGGATCCGCCTGAGGAAACGGGACCCCCGCCTCCTGAAGTCCGGGGCGGACTTCCTCGCGTACACAATCCTGGACGACCTCGTCGACTCGTACCTTCCGCACCTCGACCGCCTGCAGAACATCCTGGACGAACTCGAGGAGAAGGCGCTCGAAGACCCGAGCCGCGAGACCGCGAACACGATTCATCGGTTCCGGCGGGACCTGCTCGTCCTCCGGAACCAGCTGCGGCCCCAGCGGGACGCGTTCGCCCAACTCTCGCGCACGGACCTTGCGGTGTTCCGGAAGGAGACGCGCGACTACCTCCGGGACATCTACGACCACATGATCCAGGCGCTCGACCGAATCGACACGCTCCGCGAGGTGAGCTCCGGCTTGATGGAAGTCTACCTGAGCGTCGTGAACAACAGCTTGAACGAGGTCATGAAGACGCTCACGATCATCGCGACGATCTTCCTCCCGCTCGGTCTGGTCGCCAGCGCGTATGGGATGAACGTCGCGTTTCCGGGCAAGGAAGAGTGGACGGGACTCGCCGGGGCTCTCGTCCTCATGGGGATCGTCGGGGCGATCATGCTCATGTTCTTCCGCCGCAGGAAGTGGCTCTGAGCCGCGCCTCGCGAGACGGAAATAGGAGGCCGACCATTCCCGGACGACGGTCCCATGCCGTGGAAGTATACGGACGAGTTCTACAAAGAGTACACCCGCACGACGTGGAACGAGAGCGCGGAGACGTATCCGAAAATCCTGCGGTGGCTTGAGCCGTACGGGTTCGATCTCCTGGCCCGCCTCGATCCGAAGATCCGGGAGAAGGCGCTCGACATCGCGACGGGGCCGGGTGAACCGGCGCTGACGATCGCGCGGATGGTCGGCCCGGAAGGAGAGGTCGCGGGCATCGATCTTTCGGAGAAGATGATCGAGCGCGCGATGCGAGCCGCAAAAGAACGTCGAATCCCGAACGCGACGTTCCGGGTGATGGATGCGGAGGCCATGACCTTTCCGGACGACACATTCGACTTGGCCGCGAGCCGGTTCGGCTTCCAGATTTTCACAAAGCCGGAATCCGTCGCGAAGGAAGCCCATCGCGTGCTCAAGCCGAGGGGCCGAATCGGCGCGACCGTGTGGAGCACCGCGGAGAAGGCGCCGGCCCTCCATGCGATCGTGGGCCCCATGCTCGAGTTTGCGGAGCCCGACGAGACGGGATACCTGCCGACGCCATACGAGCTGGGCGGCCCCGGCGAGATGGTGAAATTGTTGGAAGACGCGGGCTTTCACGAAGGCAAAGAGGAGCGGAGGACCCACCGGTTCGTCTGGAAGGACCAGGACGACTACCTTGATTCAATCCTCGGCGGGACGCCGCTCGGACATTCCCTGAAGGAGGAAGACCCGCCGGTCCAGAAGAAGATCCTCGCGAAGACGCGGGAGAATCTCCGGACGTGGAAGACGCGGAAGGGGATCGAGATCCCGTGCGAGGCCGTCATCGTCACCGCGACGAAGTAGGCGGCCTCTTTCATCGCGAATCTGCCCGGGCGTGGACCTGATCGCGGTTTGTCAACGCGGCAAACCGAACTTGACAAAGGATATTCCCCGGAACCGATGGCTGTCCAGTCAACGTCCACCGATTCGTTAGCGGAAGGGATGGGAACCGACGTGGCCACGAAGAAGCGGCGTGCAGCTCCGAGCAAGACGCGTTTCCTCGTTGTCTGGTGGATGTCGAAGAATCCGTACGCCGCGGTCTTCGAGAACCGCGTCGCGGCGGAGGCCGCCGCGAACGTCCGGAACGCGATCCTGGTCACGTTCAAAGGAGCGAACGCGGAAGTCGAGACGGTTGTCGACTGGTTTCGCCGGGATGAGGAAGGCCGACCGATGCCTGCGGAATGGCGGGAGCTCATGGGACAGGTTCGCCTCCCATGGGGCACCGTTTCCGCCGACCGGGCGCACGAAATTCAGACCGATCTGACGAAACCGTCGGACCCCGTCGAAGCGTGAGACGCGCGACGACGGAACGGGATGTGCTACATCACGGCGACGGGGGGCGGAGCACCTGCCACGCCACGCGGGCGGGACGCAAGTATCGCCGCTCCATGTACACACCGACGACCGCTAGGATAGTGACCCAGGCAAAGAGCGGTCCGAACAAGAGCAAGAGCGCGTAGGCCAAGAACGATTTTCCAAACACGTCGAGGATTATGAGGCCGATGAGCACGAGAAGGTAGATCAAGAAACCGTATAAGGTCGGGCCTAGCAACCAAAAGGTGCGCTTCATCAGGCGATAGATTTCGGCGTGGACCTCAGATAAGTGCGGCCGAAGCACTTTCTTCGTGACTTTTCGATCACACACCGGACAAGCAACTTCAATGTCGAGTTGCACCGGTTTCTCCTTCTTCCATGCGAAGACACCAAACACTATGAGGATGGCGAACATCGAATACAGGCCCAGGAGTAATCCCAGCCGCCACCACCAGTCGTGGATGATCACCGAGACCACTGCGAACACCAGCGCGAGCATCGCGAGCGGGAAGTAGCGAACGAGATAACGCTGACCGATCTGTCGATAGACCCCCATCAGCTCGGGGTGCGCTGTTCGACGATGGTCTGACTCATCCCAGAATCCCACGGGCTGGCCACAGATCTCGCAACGGAACCGCCAGGTCTTTTTCTGCGGGATGCCGGCCACGACCCAAGATGGAGCACTAGCTTCTTGGGTCTGTCGACACAGGAATAGAAAGGGAGTGGATTAGACGTTCGCGATCGGGAAGCAGAGGCCCTCTACCTTGCCAAGGCCTCCTTGATTTGATGGCTCTTTAGGAGGTGATCCATCTGCAGGTTCCCCTACAGATACCTTGTTCACGTGCTCCCCATGTCGCCATGGGGCGTGGACTGTATCATCATCCGACGCGCCTTGCGTCGGAGCCCGGCGTGCAGTCTCTGAGGGTTCCGGCCTTCCAGCCCGGCCTCGCCCGTGAATTGCCTCTCGATGTGCTTATTAATGATGCGGGTCATTGACGGTGGTGGGTTGGAGGAACCGCTGTGGCCCTGATTCGGTACGCGGTGATCAATGTCATTCGGAGTCGCCGGCGGACTCTCACGGCGATGATGGGAGTCCTTTTGGCGGTAACGTTCGTCTCGGGCACGTTCATCGCAATCGATTCGTCCACGCGGGCAACGCTCGATGCGTTCCTTGCGAACCTCCCGTCGGACATCAATTTGGAAGCGCGGGCTTCGGCCAACGGTACCCAGCTACGTCAGGCGGTCGAGAATATCACGGGAGTCCTCCGTGTGGCCGTCACACGCTTCACGGGTATCGGCAAGCTCGAATCGGGTACGGCTTCCAGTCCAGTCGATGCCCAGGTAATCGGAGTGGAGCCGAATCGTCTCCCGTCGGCCCTCGAGGAAATTACGGTTGTCTCCGGTAGTTTCTCCCTTCCGCGAGGCACGGCTGCATTGTCCGAAGACCTTGCGGCGCGACTGAATGTCTCCACCGGCGCGACGGTGAGTTTCCGTCTCTCCTCGTTCGACCCGAGCAATCAGACCGACCCGCGGGTGAATGTGACGGTTGCCGCCGTCTTTGGCGGCGTGCGTCCCGGAGCTGGTACGGTCTTCCCGCCCCTTGCCGTCGTGCATGTGGAGGATGCCGCCGGGTATGAGCAGCAACTCGGCTACCTATATGTGGGAGACGGACTCACGGGCGAGATACGAATCGACCGGGCGCAGGTGCTCGATCCGTACAATGTCGAAGCGTCTCGAGGGAACTTGGCGATACTCGAGCGCCAAATCAACAGCGTGTTGGGTCTGTTTGGGGGTCACATAAGTTCCGACAACATCCCTGATGCGCTCTCGAGCTTCGAGAGCGCCTTGATCATCCAAAGGATCTTCTATCTGGGACTATCCACACCGGTCCTCCTGCTTGGCATCTACTTAGGGGCGATAGGCATCGACCTGAGCCACGCGGAGCGTCGTCGGGAACTTGCGGTCCTGAAGACCCGCGGGGCGTCCCGAGACCAGACCCTGGGTCTGCTCGTGCTAGAGGCGGCCTTCGGAGGTGTCATTGCCGCCCTCATCGGCCTCGTGGCGGGCGTCGGCCTGAGCCGCTTCCTCCTGGCCTTCGTCAGTCTCTTCAGCACGGCCTCTGCCCCGCAATACGAACTCGTCGTCCTCTCGCCCGCCACCGTCGCAACCGTTGCCGGCCTCAGCGTCCTCTTCATGGCGGCGACAAGCTACCGGTCCGCGCGGCGGACGGCCGACCTCCCCATCGTGGAAACGCTTCGATACTACGCCCCCGGTGAGACCCACATCCGATACCGGTCTTCGTGGGACGTCCTCCTCGTCACGCTGGCGGTCCTGACGTATGGCATGGTCCTGTACAGTCAGGCAAACCCGGGCGACTTTGTCACCTTCCTGGTTGGCTCGATGTTCGTCGTCCTCCTCCCCCTGGCGCCAATCTTCCTCATGGTCGGCTCGGGCCGCCTCCTCACAAGGTCCTCGAGTAGGGTCTACGAGGCGGCTTCCCGCGTGAACAGGCCTTTTTCAAAGAACCTGCACCACGTGATCACTCGGAACCTGCATCGAAATCCACGGCGGGCTGCAAACGTGGCGGTCATCATCGCACTTGGCCTCGCGTTCGGCATGTTCACCCTCGTCACCTTCTCCTCTCAGTTTGCCTACCAGGAGGGCCAGCTCCGGGCCGGCATCGGCGGGGACATTGCCGTTGACGCCCCTCCTTCCGATCCGGGATTCTCAGCGAGTGTCCGGGCCCTCCCGGAAGTCGAGGGCCTCACGGTCGTCCAACGGGTGATCGTTCCGCCGCAGTTCGGCTCTGCGGATCTTTTCGCCTTGGACCCCGGAACGTATCTGTCCATAGCGAAGCCAGAACCCTGGTACTTCCGGGACTTCGACAGCGGAGCGGTGCAACAGGTGCTCGCGAGTCCCGGACAGGTCCTCGTCACGGAAGCGTATCTGGCCAGCGCACACCTGGCGGTCGGCGACGGGTTGAGCTTCACAAGGAAAGTCCGCAACGAAGCGGGTCAGCTCGAGACGGTTATCCTCAACTCGGAGATCGGTGGGACGGTTCGTGGGCTCCCCGGAACGTCTGCGGTCGGATCCGGCGTGCCGCTGGCGATCTACGGTAGTTACGACACTCTGGGGCCCCTGATCGACCTGGCCAGGTCCCAGAACATCGACCCACAGCGATACCTCATCGACCTCCGTGCCGGGGCGGACTGGCGAACGGCCGAGGAAGGAATTCGCAGCCTGGGCGCGAGCGGGATTCGGGTCGCCGCGGAAGAGGTCGAGCACCTGCGTTCTGTCCCGCTGTTCCGAGCCTTCTTTGGATTCATGGAGCTGGAGATGGCGTTCATGGTCGTGGTCCTCACGGCGGGACTCGGGCTCATCCTATACGCGGCGACCCTTGAGAGAGAGGTCGAGTTGGCGTCCATCCGAGCGCGCGGCGCCAGCGGATGGCAGACCGCTGGCCTGTTAGTCGGTGAGGCGTCGTCGATCATGCTCGTCGGGCTGGTGATTGGCGCTGGAATAGGCGTCCTCGCCGCCTACCTTTCCACGACTTTGGTCGCCTCGGGTGGCGGGGAGAGCCTGGTGCCCCTCTTCCTGATCGTCCCGGCGACGTCGCTCCTGCTCCTCGCTGCCGCGCCGATCGCGATGCTCATCGTGTCCTTCCTCGTCTCGCTTCGAGTCGCCCGAATGGACATCGGACGCGTCCTCAAGTTGCGAGGTGGATGAACGTGCCAAAGATCATGACGAAGGATTTAATCAAAGTCTATCGAACGGGGAAAGCGGAAGTAATCGCATTGCGCGGCCTCGACATGTACGTCGATGACGGCGAACTCGTTGCGGTTCGAGGGCCTTCGGGGGGTGGCAAGACGACCTTCTTGAATATCCTGGGCGGGATCGACCGCCCGACTGCGGGTCGAATCGAGGTGAACGGATCCAACCTCGTCGACTTCACCGACGGAGAACTCGTTCGGTATCGATTGCGACAGACGGGCTTCGTCTTCCAGTTCTTCAACCTCGTCCCGACGCTGACCGCCGAGGAGAACATCGAGCTGCCGATGCGCCTTGCCTCCAAAGACGGCACGGCCCGGAAGGCTCGGACGAAGGAACTCCTTGATCTCGTCGGCCTCGCCCACCGTGCGCGCCATCGGCCGGACGAGCTGAGTGGCGGCGAGCAACAGAGGATCGCCATTGCGGTCGCCCTGTCGAACGATCCGCCCTTGCTCCTCGCGGACGAGCCCACGGGAGAACTCGACACGAAGACTGGCCAGGAGGTCCTTAATCTGTTCCAGCGACTGAACCGGGATCTCAAGAAGACCATCGTCGTTGTCACCCACGACGCTCGGGTTGCGGACATCGCCAATCGCGTCCTCGACATACGGGACGGCAAGATTCTCGGACCCGCGGCTTAGGAGCTCACGCGGCCCGAAAGTATCGAGCGCACGGGCTCAATGCGGTGTCCAGAAAAAGGAGTGGATTAGACGCTCGCGATCGGGAAGCAGAGGCCCTTTCTACCTTGCCAAGGTCTCCTTCGCTTGATGGCGTTCTTAGGAGGTGATCCATCTGCAGGTTCCCCTACAGATACCTTGTTCACGTTGGCCCTCATGTCGCCATGAGGCGTGGACTGTATCATCATCCTGGCACGTGGCCAGGAGCCCGGCGTGCAGTCTCTGAGGGTTCCGACCTTCCGGCCGGCCTTCCCTGCGGATTGTCCGCACCTGCGCATTTTTACATACGCGCGTAGCGCACGTATCGCAGGATACTCGGAGTTCCCCGCATATAGCCAGGTTTGTTCCGGTTC
>VBMG01000017.1 GCA_005878485.1 Methanobacteriota archaeon
AAGGCGGCGGAGGCCATGGCCCACGCCGCCTTGCGGCTCCTGCCGATCGAATCGGGAGTTCTCGTGACGAGCCGGCCCGGGACGATATTGCCTCCTGACCGCGTACGCAGGGTGGTCGCGTCTCATCCGGTGCCGGATGAAGGAAGCCTCGAAGCGGGTCGGGGGTCCCTCGCTCTTGTCGACGGACTCGATCCGGGTGATCTCTTGCTGGTCTTGCTGTCCGGCGGAGCGTCCTCCATGTTGGAGGTCAGCTCGGTTCCGCTCGCGGACATCCAGGCCTGCTACCGGATCCTGCTCCGGAGCGGGCTGGACATTCAGAGCCTGAATGAGGTCCGGAAAGGATTGTCCGGCGTGAAGGGAGGGCGTCTCGCGGAACGGGCGGTCCTGCGGGGCGCCCACGTGGTCAGCTTGATCGTTTCTGACATCCTCGGCGATCCGATCGGGGACATCGGTTCGGGACCCAGCGCCCCGAGTTCCTCGCGGGGAGCGCGAGCCCGGACGATCCTCGAGGATGCGCACCTGTGGAGGGAGATGCCCGCCTCGGTGAAACGGGTCTTGGACTCGTCCGGTCGACCTGTGTCGTGGCGCGACAAGAGTGGCCTCGTCCGTGCGCTCGTCGTCGCGAACAACGAGGCGGCCTGCAGAGCGGCCATGGACGAGGCGGAACGGCGTGGATACCGGACGCGGATTGTCACGACGTCCCTCCGGGGGGAGTCGCGAGAGGCGGGCCCACAGTTCATCGGCCGGGCCCTCCCCCGGGAAAACCCGACGGCGAAGCGGGCCGCGATCGCGGGCGGAGAGACGACGGTCACGGTCCGCGGGAGCGGCCGAGGCGGCCGGAACCAGGAATTCGCACTCTCCGTGGTACGGGCGCTCGAAGGGAAGTCCGCCGTCCTCCTGTCCTGCGGCACCGATGGAATCGACGGGAACAGCGATGCGGCGGGCGCCATCGTCGACGGGACGACGTTCGCCCGAGCCCGTGAACAAGGCCTCGATCCGCGGGACTTCCTTCGACGGAACGACTCCTATACGTTCTTCGAGGCGCTCGGCGACCTCATCGTCACCGGTCCCACGGGGACGAACGTATCGGATCTACAGATCCTCCTCGTCGATCCGTCGAGCGCGTCCGTGCCGAGGAGGGCCAGTCCTCAGTCGAGGTAGTCGTTCGCAGGGAGCGTCAAGAATTCCACGAAGTCCTCTGCGAGTGAAACCCTTTCGAAGATCTCCTGAGCCTCCCGGAACCGGCCCTGCCGGAAGGCCTCGGGGCCGATCGTTTCGCGAATCTTCCGGAGCTCTTCATCTTCGATTGTCTTCACGCCGGCGCGGGTCACCTCGGTTCCACCCTGGATTGCAACGTGATGCCGGATCCACTGCCAGACTTGGGATCGCGCGATCTCCGCGGTCGCCGTGTCTTCCATCAGATTGTAGATCGCCGCGGCACCGTTCCCGCGGAGCCAAGACTCCAGGTATTGCAGGGCGACGCTCACATTGTTCCGAAGGCCCGCCTCGGTGGTTGTCCCTCCCGGCACCCGGACGTCGAGGAGATCCTTCGCGGAGACGGACCCTTCCTCCGCTAGGCGCGACACCTGGTTCCGTTTCGAGCCGAGGGCGCCATCGAACACCTCCATCGCGATCGGGACGAGGTCGGGGTGGGCGACCCACGTCCCGTCGAAACCATCGTTCGCCTCTCGGACCTTGTCCTCGCGGACCTTCGCGATTGCCATCTCGTTCACTTTCGGGTCCTTGCGGCTCGGGATGAAGGCGGCCATGCCGCCGATCGCGTGGGCTCCACGGCGGTGACACGTGCGGACAAGGAGCCTCGCATAGGCGCGCATGAACGGGACAACCATCGTCACCTGCGCTCGGTCGGGGAGGATGAACTCCGGGCGATTTCCGAACTTCTTGATGATCGAGAAGATGTAGTCCCAACGGCCCGCGTTGAGTCCGACGATATGCTCCCGGAGTTCGTACAGGATCTCATTCATCTCGAACGCCGCTGGGATCGTCTCGATCAGGACGGTCGCCTTGATCGTGCCTCGAGGCAAACCCAACGCTTCCTCGGCTCGCTGGAAGACGACATTCCAGAGGCGGGCTTCGAGGTGACTCTCGAGCTTCGCCAAGTAGAAGTACGGCCCCGTGCCGCGCGCGAGCAGTTCCTTCGCGTTGTGGAAGAAGAACAAGCCGAAGTCCGCCAAGCTGGCGGATACGGGATGGCCGTCGACCCTCAGGTGCTTCTCCTCGAGGTGCCATCCTCGCGGTCGTACGAGGAGGGTCGCGATCCGATCCTTCAGACGATACGTGCGGCCGTCCGGCGCGTCGTAGGCGATCGTACGACGAACCGCGTCGACGAGGTTCACGTGGCCCACGACGACGTTCGACCAGGTCGGCGAGAGGGAGTCTTCAAAGTCCGCCATGAACACCTTCGCGCCGGAGTTCAGTGCGTTGATCATCATCTTCCGTTCGACCGGCCCGGTGATCTCGACCCGCCGGTCCTGGAGGTCCTCCGGGACCGATGGGACGCGCCACTCGCCCTCCCGGACAGACCTGGTCTCGGGGAGGAAATCCAACCTGCTCCCGCGGCGCAAATCCTCCCACCGTTTCATGCGTTCCACTAAGAGGCGCTTTCGGGTCGCGTCAAAGGCTCGGTGGAGCACTGCGAGAAACCCGAGCGCTTCCGGAGTCAGGATGCTTTCGACGCGCCCTTCGACCGGGCCGCGAATGTCCACACCGCCGGCCGTCGTCGCCTTGATCGAGCCCCCTTCCGGCTCGGGGGGGACCTATGCCGGGCTCACCTATGTTCCTTTGTGTGTTGACGTTCCACACACGCGTTGGTATGGGAACCCGTTGAGGCCGTTCGATCCAGCTCGCTGTAACGTCGACAGGGTGATCCAGCGTCCGTAACGAACGGTGCGGGCCTGCTCGGATCCGATTCCGCTATCCGTCCGGCAATGTCGGCGCGTCCAGCCGTTCTCGCGCCTCGTTCCAGAAATGGAAGGAAGAGGTCTTCTGCCCATTTGCACCCCACGCGATCGTCCAGGAAGACCATGGTCGCCATGTCGACTTCTCCATGGAGATTGGGGAAACAGACCCCTGCGACGTCGTCGACCACGGCGAGGAAGATCCTCGCCTCTCCCAGGAGTCGCAGCGGGTAGTTTCTCTTCACCGCCGAGAGCGGAACCGGGTCCGAGGAGATCTCGCGGGGCCGGATCACGCGAACGTCCGCGCCCCCGGACGCCTTCTCCCGCAGGATCGGAAGGGCCTGTTCGAACGCCTGTTCCGAGAGGACCCAGATCCGTCGCTTCGCGCCCCTCAACGAGCGCTCTTGGGTCGCGACGACGTTGTACGTTCCCTTCGTCAACACGCCTCCGCTCAGCGCGCCGAGCCGCTCCACGAACCCGGGCGGCAGCACGAGCACGTTGTGGTTCAGGAGAAACTCGCGCTGCGCCAACAAGAAACGGAAGAACGGGAAGTCGGCGGACACGAGACGGGCGAGGTTCGAGGGCTCATACTCGCTCTGCGGACCCTTTGTGACGAGACCGGCGACGGTGAGCCGATTCAAGTGGCGCGTGGTCTCCGAGTCGGTCATCCCGAGACGTCGCGCGATCTGGGCGTGCCGGAGGGGTTTTTCGGAAATCGCCGCGAGAATGCCCAGTCGCTCTTCGGAGGCGAGTTCAAAGAGGAAGCGGGCAAGGCCCGTCGACTCCATGACGCGCGGATAAGTTCGGGTTGATACTAAGGCCTTCGGGACGGCCCTAACGCAGATTCATGAACAACCGATGTCTCGGCCGGCAGGAACCCGAAGCGGGAGAGAACGTCGTTGACCGAGAACCAGCAAGAACAACGGATCGCGGGCCCCACCCAGGCGGAACCCGCCGCGGGAACAGGTCTCGCTGCCCACGCCCGCCTCATCCTCGCGGTGATCATCGCGGCCGCCTTCCTTGACGTCGTCGACTTTTCCGTGGTCCAAGTAGCGCTGCCGACGATCCAGCGAGAATTCCTCGCTCCGCTGGCCGAGAGCCAGTGGGTCACAGGCGTATACGGGCTCACCTTGGCCGGGTTTCTCATGGTCAGCGGCCGAGCCGGCGATGTCTACGGCCAGAAGCGGATGTTCCTAGTCGGAATCGTGTTGTTCACGCTCGCGTCGCTCACCGCCGGGCTCGCACCGTCGCTCCTCTCACTGGTCGCCTCGCGGGCCATCCAGGGCATCGCGGCCGCCATGACGACGGCCACGGCCTTGGCGATCCTGGCGGCCACGTTCCCCGAGGGGCCGGAGCGGAACCGCGCGTTCGGGATCCTCGTCTCGGTGCTGTCCGCCGGGTTCGCGGCGGGCTCGATCGCGGGCGGCGTTCTCACCGCGGCCTTCGGCTGGAGGTCCGTCATGTTCGTGAATGTGCCGATCGGAGCCGCGGCGACCCTCTTGGCTCAGCGGTACATCGCGCGAAACGGTGGGCGTGCGGTCGGTCGGCTCGATATCCCGGGCGCTGTGACTGTCACGGCCGGCTTGATCCTGCTCGTGTACGCGTTTACGGTCGCCGCGACAGACGGGCTTTTCACGGTCCAGACCGCGGTCCCGCTGGCCCTCTCCGTCTTGGCGCTCGTCGGCTTCCTGGCGATCGAATATCGGTCGAAGGCGCCGCTGATGCCGCTCGCCTTCCTGCGTCGCAGGACCACGCTGAGCGCGAACGTGCTATCCCTGTTCGTCAGCTCATCCGCCGGAGCGCTCATCGTGCTCACCGTCTATCTGCAACAAATCCTGGGGTACTCTCCCCTCGAGGCGGGTCTGGCGTTCCTCCCGGCCGCGGCGATCTTCTTCGTCGTCGGCGGTTGGGGATCCTCGTGGCTGATGAATCGACTCGGCATGAAACGGGTCCTCGTCGCCTCCTCGGCGTTCGTCACCCTAGGACTGGCGCTGTTGGCGCCGCTGCCGGTCGCGGCCGGCTATTGGGGCATTTTGCCCGGCACCATGGTGTGGGCGCTCGGGGCGAGCATCGGCTTCCCGGCCCTGGCCATCGCGGGTCTCGCCGGGACCAAGCCGGGGGAAGAGGGCCTCGCGTCCGGTTTGATCCAGACCTCGCAGCGCCTCGGCTTCCCGCTGGGCCTATCGATGGTGTTGACCGTCGCCAGCGCCTTCGATCCTCAGCTTGGGCTGAGCGGGTACCGATACGCCTTCGCCGCGGCCGCCGTGCTCGCCGCACTCGGATTCGGGATTGCGCTCCGCTTTCGAAACGAGCGGGCTCCGATTCTCGTCGAACGGGCGACGCCTGACCCGCGTTCGGTCGGAGAGCCCGGAGAGGTTGAATGAACCGATCGGCACTCGCTCAAGCCGGGGCTTTCGGGTCGATGCGGAGCCCCGCAGAAGGCTACAGTAAGGGGTATTTGTACGGCGGGCGATTGACCTCTCGACGGATCGAACCGAGCCGGGATCGGTGAATTGACATGCGAAAACTCATCATGTGGAATCTGGTCACGTTGGATGGCTTCTTCGAAGGCCCGAAGAGCTGGGACATCGATTGGCACGACAGCATCTGGGGTGACGAGCTCGAAAAGTATGCGATCGAGCAATCGAAGTCAACCGGGATGCTGTTGTTCGGCCGGGTGACGTACGAAGGAATGGCCGGGTATTGGCCCTCCCAGAAAGGCGAGGTCGCCGATTTCATGAACACGATCCCCAAAATCGTGTTTTCGAAGACGCTGAAGAAGGCCGAATGGAAGAACACGAGGCTCGTGAAAGGGAAGCCGGAGGAGGAGGTCGCCAAACTGAAGCAGCAGCCCGGCAAGGATCTGTTTGTTTTTGGCAGCGCGAACCTGTCCGCGACGCTCTTGGCCCACGGTCTGTTTGATGAAATTGATCTGGCCTTGGCTCCCGTCGTATTGGGCGGTGGGAATCCGTTGTTCAAGTCCAGCGCGGACCGGATCAAGATGACGCTTCTGGAAGCGAGGCCGCTGAAGTCCGGTGGCGTCATCCTCCGGTACGAGCCCGATCGTACGAAGACGATGTCTCGTTAGTGCGGGCGTTACGGCACAGCAGGCCTGCATCGCCTGGATGTACCCTTCTCACTTTCGTTGCGCGTAGGCCTGCTCGAGGGTCTTGATGTCGATCCTGGACATCTTGAGCGTGTCGCGGCGGGCCTCCACAGGCCGCCACCCGTTAACGCTTTCCGCGGGCGACGGGAGAACCTGACCATAAAACGGGAAGGTGCCCGGCCGTTGCAGACCGGGCTGAGAGAACCTGAGACGAATGTAGCCCGAGTCCACTACATCCGCGGGGCGTTGGGATTCTGTTGCCACAGGGCCATCCGGGTACCCGTGGGGTCCTCGAACACCGCGAACCATCCCTGGCCCATCACGTCGGCCTTCGGCGAGATGATCTTCCCGCCCGCCTTCTTGACCTTCTCCACGTACTCATCGACCGAGTTCACGGAGATGTAATTGATGACGCCGGGCTGCCAGTTTCCGGGCTGCAGACCCCCGATGCCCCCGCCTGGGCCGCTTGGCGCCTCGAACAACGAGTAGTCAATGCCGGGAACCTGTTGGAACTTCCATCCGAACAGCGTTCCGTAGAACTTCTCCGCTTTCTTCGGTTCCTTGACGTGGATCTCCACATGCACGATTGCTCCGGGCTTCGGTGGTTCTGCCATTACAATTCCTCTCGGCCCGCAACGAAGCCGGTCTCGTATATAACGATATTCGACAGGGGTCACAGAAAGTACGGACGCCGACCGATTCTGTCGCGAATCGAATCGGTGCTCCGAAGTGCCAAGACCGAGCGACCGGTCTCGCCCACGATCGCCTCATCAAGTGCTCATCCGTGACGGAACTTGAGGGAGGCGGAGTTGATGCAGTACCGCAGCCCCGTCGGCTCCGGGCCGTCTTCGAACACGTGGCCCAGGTGGGACCCGCAGTTCGCGCACTCGACCTCGGTTCGGCGCATGAACAAGGTGCGATCTTCCTTCTCCTGCACGTTCTGTTTCTGAATCGGCTCCCAGAAACTCGGCCAGCCTGTTCCGGAGTCGAATTTCGTCTTCGAGGCGAAGAGTTCGTTCCCGCAGACGACGCACACGTAGACTCCGGGCTCGTGGTTGTCCCAGTATTCTCCCGTGAACGGCCGTTCGGTCCCCTTGTTGATGCAGATGTCGTACTGCAGCCGCGTGAGCTGTTGCCGAAGCTTCGCCTTGTCGAGTTTCTCCACGAGGACACACGAGCCCTCGGATGGTTTAAGGTTTTGGCGAGGCGCACGGACCGGAGACGACGGACATCGACGAATCCGCGGTTCGATGAGGGTCCGCGTTCGCCCAATGGTCGCGAAACGAGAAGGCGAGGGGAATCTCAATTCCACCGCGTCGGGCAATCCCAAGGCAATCCCAACCAAGGGTCATGCCGCCAGAAATGCATGTCGGGATCGGAGGAAGAACATGGTCGAGATCACGGACATTACGCAGGGAGTCGTGCTCGTGGGTTTGGTCGCGCTTTTCACAGGACTCGTGATCCTCCTGAAGGGTCTATACCTGATTCGGGCGGGCGAGGTCGGGGTGCTCGTGAAGAGGCTCGGCGGGCGGAAGATGCCCCCCGGACAGGTCATCGCTCGACACGGCGAGATCGGGACGCAAGCCGCGACCCTGGTGCCGGGACTGTATTGGCGAATGCCGGTGGTCTGGAGCATGCGCCGGTCCCGAGTCCTCCAGGTCGCCGAGAATGAAATCGCGACCGTGGAAGCGATCGACGGCCGTCCCCTGCCGAAGGGACGACTGCTCGGGGACGAGGTGGAATGCAACCAGTTCCAGGACGGCGAGGCGTTCCTCGACAACGGCGGGTTCAAAGGCCCGCAGGTCGCGATTATCCGCCCGGGGACGTACCGGATCAATCCGTTCCTGTTCAGCGTGGCCAAGCAGCCCGCGACGGAGGTCGCCTCCGGAAAGGTCGGCGTCGTGACGGCCCAGGATGGCCAGCCGCTGCCCCCGAAATTCATCGTCGCGCCGCAGCCCGAGGGCGCACCGTCGGCGTCCCATCCGAGCGCCCGGTCGCACAATTTCTTCCAAGACGGCCAAGCCTTCCTCGACAGCGGTGGGTTCCGAGGACCGCAGCTCGACACGCTCCAGCCCGGCCGGTACTACGTCAACCCGACGCTCTTCCAGGTCCAGGTCGACGATGTCGCCGAAGTCCCGCCGGGGTTCGTGGCCGTCCTTCGGTCGAACATCGGGGAGGAACTCGACCAGGCCGACATCCAGCCCGTGCCCGTCACGGACAGTCCGGACTTCGATCAGACGATCCACGCGGCGGTCGAGCGGCTGCTCGTCCCGGAGCGAAACCGGCGGGGCATTTGGCGCAATCCGGTTGCCCCAGGCAAGTACAACCTGAACCGGGTCGCCTTCACCGCCTACATGGTCCCGACGTCGGCCATCATGGTCGACTGGGCTCGGTCGGAGCGGCCGGATGCGCCGAGTCTCTCGCGTCGCCCGGCGGAGCCGCGCGCCGACGAATCGGACTACCCCTACTTAACGGAACAGGGCGAGAAGGGCCTCTCCTTCTTCCGCTTCGGCCAGCTGCTCGTCACGTCCAAGGACGGCTTCAAACTCGAGGTCGACGTGCGGATGGTCATCCGCATCCTGCCGGAGAACGCGGCGTTTGTGATCGCCCACCGGGCCCGGGTGCAGTTCGCCAAGTACTACGTCGAAGCGCAGAACCTGCTCATCTCCTACATTGCGGTCGATCCGACGCTGCTCGCGACCCAGACGAACAAGGAAATCGCGATCCAGCAGCAGACGCAGTATGAGCAGCAGGCGACCGCGGAGCAGCGGCGCATCGCGGTCCAGGAGATGACCGCGCGGGCGAACCTCCAGCCCCGCGTCGTCGAGGCGTCCTACCAGGTCCAAATCAACGAGAACCTCGCGAAGGCCGCGATCAAGCAGGCGGAGGGCGTCCGCGACTCGACGCGCATCCAGGCAGACGGAAACGCGGCCGCGATTCGGATGGTCGGACAGGCGCAAGCGGACGCGTACCACGCCCAGGCCGACGTGCTCGGCTCCGACCGGGTCGCGCTCGTGAAGGTCATGGAGGAGGTCCGGGACGGCAAGATTCGAGTGACGCCGGATACGCTTGTGACGTCCGGTGCGGACGGATCCGGAGCAGGGACCCTCTTGACCGCCTTCCTCGCGAAGCTCCTCACCCAGCCGAACGGCGGAACCCCGGCCCAGCCGGCCAAGCGGGCCGAACACTCCGACGACGCGTCGGATACGACGAAGGAAGAGCAAACGTGAGCGAGGCGAGGGGTCGTCAGGGACAGAATCGGCTTTGACCGACCTCCCGCCTCCATTCGATATCCTCATGCCTCGTTGTGCCTTGGGCCTCAAGCGAGGGTGATCCTATGGAACGGACAAAACGAGGCAAGGAGGGAGCGGGAGTCGATCGAAACGTCCAAGAGAGATTGGCTCGCGGGTTGAACTTGAACCTGGCGAACATGACGTCTTTGGCCACCGCCTACAAACAGGCGCATTGGAACATACAGGGCTCGGGATTCGCCCAGCTTCATGAGTTGTTCGACCGGTTCGCGGACCAGACGAGAGAGTATGCCGATCTCGTGGCGGAACGCGCAGTTCAACTGCACGGGACGTCCCACGGGACGATTGAGGGAGCCGTGAAGGAGACGACACTTCCCCCGTTCCCGCTCGACGAACATCGCGAAAACTTGCTCCTTCGCGCGCTGGTCGAGCGAGCGAACGTGGCAATAGCGGAGATCCGACGCGGAATCGACGGGAGCGAGGATGACCTCCCCACCCAAGACGTCTACATCGAGATCGCGCGTGGCCTCGAGAAACAGGAATGGATGCTCCGGTCCCACTTGACGGGGTAGTATTTCGTCGCCGGGCGTCCGCCAGGGTCGCTTCGCGTTTCGTTTGAGATTGGGCAGGGATCCGTCAGGCCGTCATTCCTCTCGACTTTGCACGGCGGCTTCCGTGTCGCGCTCTTCTCGGCTCTCAACGGATGGGACCGTCGCGAGGAATAATCGGAGTCCGGGCGACCCATACAGTGCGATCTTGGAAACGTTCTCGAACAAAGCGCCATGCCCCATCTCCACGGGCTTCTTCTCGATCATCCCCGCTCCTCGGAGAACGTACGCCACCCCCCGTCGGTCGTGATCGATCGGAATGGATACGTCCGTCTCCCGGGTGAACTCGATGTCCGTGCACTCGAGTTGCATGAATGTCTCGGCGCGCGCGAGCGGACCGACCACGGGCCGTCGCACGGTGCCGTCGATCGACTCCGTTGCGTCACCCGCGTCCTTGATCTGGATCGAGGTCGGCGGCGGCTCCGTGTGCCACGGCAGACGAAGGACGATCGACAACCACCGGGCACTCCGGGCTTCCTGGGACGGCTGCATCGTGAGCTCGTGACGAATCTCTTGATGGGCCGTGACGACGAGCACGGATCCCGGATTCATCACCGTGTGATTGCCGGTCCCGTCCTCATGGCGCACGTAGCCGTCGAGGACGTAGGCGACGACCTCCTCGGACAAGTGCGGATGTAGCCCGGCTTGCATCCGGCTCGTGGCGACCGATTCGGCGAAGCGGTCAAACGGGGGAAACGGACCCTGCTCGGCGGTTGGCATCAGCAGGTGGGCCGTCGGATCCGAGAGGTCCTCGTGGCTGGACCGGATGATCACGCGTCCGGGTTGGCTTTTGCCTGTCATCGAAAATCCTCCGTCGGTCCCGGGACAGGTGTGTGGACGTATGTATGTTCTCGTCCGCTCCGACGTCACCGCGACGGCCTCCAGGTCATCGGGGCGCTCTGCTCGAAACGACCCAGGGGACGTGACGAGCCGCCGCGCTCCTCGGAGCGATTCCATACTTTCCGTGGCCAGACGTTATATACAGGCGAGATGAGTCGGGAGCCGGAGGAAGAGAGGGATGAGTACCGTCACGGTCGGCCAGGAAAACTCGACAGCGATCGATATCTACTACGAGGATCACGGCTCGGGCAAGCCCGTCGTGTTGGTCCACGGGTGGCCGCTGAGCGGTGCTTCTTGGGAGAAGCAGGTGACGGACTTGCTGAATGCGGGTCACCGGGTCATCACGTACGACCGCCGGGGGTTCGGGCAGTCCAGCAAGCCGTCGACCGGTTACAACTACGACACGTTCGCCGAAGATCTGCACAAGCTCGTGACGAAGCTCGACCTTCGCGATTTCGCCCTCGTCGGATTCTCGATGGGCGGCGGCGAGGTGGCCCGCTACATCGGCAAGTACGGCTCGGACCGCGTGAGCAAAGCGGTGTTCTTGTCGGCGGTCCCGCCGTTCCTATTGAAAACGGCCGACAACCCACAGGGGGTCGACGCGGGCGCGTTCGAAGGGATCAAGGCGGCGGTCGCCGCGGACCGTCCCGCGTTTCTCTCCCAATTCCTGTTGGATTTTTTCAATGTCGACGTCTTCCGGGGGAAGCTCGTCAGCGATCAAGTGGTCCAGCTGAGTTGGAATATCGCGGCAAGCGCTTCGCCTAGGGGCACCCTGGATTGCGTCACGGCGTTCTCCTCGACGGACTTTCGGGGCGATTTGAAACGTATCGATGTTCCCACCTTGGTCGTTCACGGTGACGCGGACCGGATTGTGCCCTTCGCGGTCGCAGGCAACCGCATGCCCGAGTTCGTGAAGGATTGCAAACTCATCAAACTGGAGGGCGCGCCGCACGGTTTGATTTGGACGCACGCGAGCAAGATCAACCCGGAGCTCGTCCACTTCCTGGGGTAGCAAGCCATCGCTGGCGATCCACCACAGGTCAACACGGAGCTTCCCGCAATGGATGGTCCCGAAGAATGAGACGTGAGCCCGACAGCGACAAAAGGCCGTTCAAGACGATAGACGAATACATCAGGACGTTTCCCAAGGACGTTCAAACGATCCTTGAAAAAATGAGGAAGACCATACGGGAGGCGGCGCCTGGAGCGGTGGAGACCATCAGCTACCAAATGCCTACTTTCAAACTCAACGGCAAGGGCTTGGTTTATTTCGCGGCGTTCAAAAATCACATTGGATTCTATCCAATACCCTCGGGCGTTGAAGCGTTTGAAAAAGAACTCTCACCATACAAACAAGGAAAGGGTTCCGTACAATTTCCGATCGATCAGCCCGTCCCATACGATCTGGTAAGAAGAGTTGTTACGTTTCGGGTGAACGAAAATCTCGGGAAGTGAAATGAGAACTTCCCGGGTCGAAAGGGTGAACCCCGTTCGCTTGGGCTTAGGCGCGCATGTCACGCGCGAGTGGGCCCGCGAGGCAGGACGATTGTGAACGTGGAGCCGCGCCCGGGCTCGGAAGCGAGCTCGATTCGGCCGTGATGGGCCTCGACGACGGCCTTCGCAAATGAGAGGCCGAGCCCCGTCCCCTGATCGGGACCTTTCGTCGTGAAAAAGGGTTCGAAGATCTTCTCACGCAGCGGCTCGGCGATCCCCGGGCCCGTGTCCTGCACGACGATCGCGTACTCGTCGACGCGCTCCTCGAGGCGCACGCTCACGGAGCCTTTCCGCGTCGCCTCGAGGGCGTTCTTCAGGAGGTTCGCGACCGCTTGCTGGAGCCGCAGCGGGTCCACCATCGCGAGGGCCGGGATCTCCCCGGTTTCTTTCCGGAAGTCGACGCCCCGCCTCACGAATGAGGCGACCTCCTCGGAGGCGGTGGCGAGCACGGTCCGAAGATCCGTCTCGACCGCGTGGGGTTCTTCCGTGCGCGTGAGGGCCAGAAGGTTGTCGATGATGGCCGCCGCCAGCCGACGCTGGACGTTGATCTTCTCGACTCGGGTGAGAATCTCTGCGTCTCGAGTGCGCCGGGCGATGGTGCTCGCGAGGAGGGCGACGTTTGTGAGCGGCGTCCTGATTTCGTGGGCGATGTAGGCGGCGACCCGGCCTATCGAGGCGCGCCGCTCGCTCTCGACGAGCCGGCCCTCCATCTGCATGCGTTCGGCCACGACCGCGGCGAGGACAAACGAAGCGAAGGCCGCCGTCCCGTTGAAAGCCTGGAGGGTGACCATCCGCTCCAACAGAGTCCCGTCCGCGAAGGGGCCGGTCCCGTTCACCGCGGCCCAGATGGCAATCGAGGATACGAGGAGCGCCGCGGGCGCCGCTCCGCGTAGCTGGAAGCGTAGGGCAGCCCATGCGAGGAACGGGAACACGAGGTATTCGAGATGAAGGCGGCTCTGGAACGCGAGATATGCGACGATCGCGACCCCGGCGAGGAGCAGGCCGCCCTCAGCCGGGCGAAGCCACCCGGCACCCACGACGAGTCCGGTCCGTCGCAGGCTTAGGAGGAACGGCGCGACGAGGAAGATGCCCATTGCGTCTCCCGTCCACCAGACGAACCACGTCGCCCAGAACCCGCTGGGCAGAACTGAACCCGACAGGAGCAGAGACACGGATCCGCCGGTCGCGCTGACCGTCACGCTGAGCGCGCCCACGAACACGATGGCCAATGCGTCGCGGAGCCGGTCGAGTTCGAGCCGAAAGCCCATCCGTTGCAACAGGACGACCGCAAGGAGAGGGGCCAGTGTGTTTCCCGCCGTTACACCGGCCGCCGTGAAGAGGGTCGGGCCGATGGGAGCGTTCACGAAGAACGCAGCGATGGCGACGCCAGGCCAAACCTTGCGACCGAAGTACAGCAGCCCGACAAGGGCGATCCCGGTCGGCGGCCAAATCGGCGTCACCTGTCCCCCGACGAGCGCCATCCTCAAGCTGAGGACGGCGGCAACGTAGTATACCACTCCGAGGAGCACGGCCTTGGCCAGGTCATTGGCAAACCCGGTGGCGTGTCGAGCCTGCAACCATCGTGAGAAGAACGCGGCCGAATTTGATCCGATTCGTCCAGCGCGCGTTGGTCGCGAAGGCATACCAGCTGCGTCTGAGAGCGCCGAGTTGACTCGAGGGGGGGCCGCGGAGGGCTCGTCCAGGAGGGGCTCCGTCCAGTCTGGGGGGCCCATGGTGGCTTGAGGCTCGATCGGCATTGGGGGGTCGGCACTCCGGCGGGCACACGGAGGGAAGTGGCATGTGTAGCCCCGCTATTTTGGTCTTCCCCTCCAAAGATTCGTCGGTGATGCCGAGTAGAGGGGATCGGGTTCACGCCCGCCTACGGTGCCCACGCATCGCGCCAAGGTTGGGAGATGGGACGCCCGCGTTGGGATTTGAACCCAAGTCACCAGGTCCGGAGCCTGGAAGTCTATCCAAACTAGCCTACGCGGGCTCGATGGCGAATGGTCCGCCGGCTTAAAGCATCCGCCCGAACAGGGACGTGGGCCAGGTCACTTCTTCGCAAATTCGGTGTAGCCGCAACGCCCGCACGATACCCGATTCGCATGCCTTGCAAGGAAGACGCCCGGCCCGCATTTGGGGCAATTCGCCCGCTCCCTCGAGATCCGATTTCCGTCAACCTTGTAGAACTTCCTCTTGAGACCCGCGACCCCTTTTTCCTTCTTCGCCTCGGCCATCACTTACCGCCCTTCTTCTTCGTCGGTTCCGGCTTCTTCTCGTCCTTCTTCTCCTCTTTCTTCTCGGCCGGCTTCCTCTCCTCTTTCGCGGCGGCAGGCTTCTTCTCTTCTTTCGCCGAAGGCCGTTCCGCCTTCGGTTCCGGCTTGGCCTCGGGCTTCGCCTCCGGTTTCGGGGCTTCCGCCTTCGGTGCACCGGCCCCCTTCTCCGGTTTCGCGGCCGGGGCGGGTTTTTCCGGTTTCGGCGCGGCCTCCTTCTTCTCCTTGACCTCGGGCTCGATCAACTTGTTGCGCACGAGGATGTGCTTGCGTTCAACCGCGAGCGCCTTCTCCTTTGTCTTGTACACCTTCGCGTAGCCGAACGTCTCATACCGGCCGAACGTCGATGCCTGGGAATCGATCACGACGATGTCCTTCGTCGCGTTGAGCTCCTTCGCCAAGAACGCGCGCAGAGCGTCCCGCGTCGGCGTCGGCTCGGCCTTGTGGATCGCCTTGAAGGTGACCTCGACCCGCTTCAGGAGCGGGTTCTCTTTCTTCTGGAGGACCTCGAGTTGCATGGATTAGTGCTCCATCCGTCGGAGGACGTCGTGGACCCGGGACTTCGCGGCGTCGTCGGCCCGCACGACCACGACGCCCTGGGACGGCAGGCCGTACAGGACCGCCGCGGACGGGGGTGCGAGAGCGATGCAGACGAGGGCGAGAAGGTCCTCTTCGCCTCGGACTTCGACGCGTACCCGCTCGTCCGACTTAAAGGCTTCGGACACGACGCGCCACGCGTCCGGCATGATCGTTGCCGCGGGGTTCGTCAGCCGCATCACCTTCGAGCCGATCCGTGCGAGCGCCTCTCGCAGCTCCGGGTCCTCCTGGCGTTTCGTCTTGAAATCGACGACGCAGATGTCCGGCGTTCGACCGCGCGCAACGAGGTCGAGCGTGCAGAAGTCGCCGACCGTGACCACGGGACTCGCGGCGCCGATCGTCGGGAGGACGCTCGCCCCGTGCACGAGCGCGCCCATCGGCCATCGGAGATATTCGCGGAGGGACTCGGGGAGCCGTAGCGTCGCGTTCGCGAACTCATCGAACGCGGAGGGCGAACTTCCCGTTGACATGGATGCCCATCTTCTTCGCGATCTCGGACCGCGGGTGATCGACGATGATCACGTAGCCTTGCCAGTCTTTCGACGTCTCGCCGCCGCACAGGGGGCACTTGTCATCGTCCGTGATGTGCCCACAGTTCTTACACGCCTTCGGGACTTTTACCACCATGATTCTACCCTTTCCTCTTCCGGACGCGGCCTTCCGCCTTCGCGCGGTCTTCCTCGATCCAATCGAGCTTGCCGAGCGCGGGCTGGCGCATCGTCAACCCGATCTTCGACTCCCGCGGGGCGCGTTCGTTCAGGGAGACGGCCACGATCCGCGTGCGGACCTTGTCCCCGATCCGCAAGTCGCGCTTCGTGTCCTTTCCGATGAGTCGCTGGCCTTCTTCGTCGACGTCCACGCGGTCGTCCATGACCTGCGAAATGTGCAGCAGGCCGTCCAGAGGACCGAATCGCACGAAAGCGCCGAATTTAAGGATTTCCACGACGGTCCCCTCGACGATCTCCTGAAGGGTCGGCGCAAACACGAGGGCGTCGTACCGGACGCGTTGATAGACCGCGCCATCGCCGTGGACGATCCGCCCTTCCCCGACCCGCTCGATGTTGCTCGCGATCAAGGTCAAGGTCTTGTCGGCCCCGATCTTGCCTTCCAGGGTGGTGCGCGTGAGTTCCCGCGCGACCGCATCAATGTCCTCGCCGAGCCGCTCCGGCGGGATCCGGACGGTGTCCTCCCGCTGGACCCGTTGGTACATGAAAACCGGCGGGGTGGCGAGAAGGGTCCTCGTATTTAGGACTTTAGCCCGCTGAGGAGTGTCCGTCGAGGCGCGAGACTGCAGCACCTCACCAACCGGATCACGGAAGTCAGCAAGGAGCCGAGTAGAAACCGAGTACGATATTTCCGTAAGTTTATGCGGCCTCCCAAGTTACCACGACAAGTTGTGCCAGTTCGGATGCGCAGGGACAGGGCTCGGATGATTCCGGACGCCCGAGCAGGGGGAAACAAGGCATGAATCGCAAGCTCGAGGATTGATTGTCTTTGGGACGAAACCGTAGCGATTTGGTTATTTTCGTCGGGAAGCGCCTCCTCCAACTCGTGCCCGTCCTCTTCGGCGTTGTCACAATCACCTTCTTCTTCACGCATGTCGCCGTGCCAAACCCTTGCGCAGCGTGGACCAAGGCCCGGACTCCCGGGGCAGTCCAGGCGTGCGTCGTTACATTCGGATTCGACAAACCGCTCTCGGTCCAATACACAACCTATCTCCAAAACCTCATTTCTGGCAATTGGGGGACGAACTCCGTTCAACAGCCGGTCCTGCCCTCGATCCTCCGCGCTTTCCCCGAGACGCTCGAGCTCGTCTTTGCGTCCCTCCTCTTGATGGTCGTGCTGGGGATTCCGCTAGGAGTCGTCGCCGCCAACGGAGCCGGTCGCTGGCCGGATCACCTCGTCCGCACGTTCTATTTGAGCGGCTGGGCCACGCCGACGTATCTCGGAGGCCTCATCCTTGCAATCGTTGTCGGACCCGCGCTCGGTCTGCCATACACGGGCGATTTCAGCAGCGCGAAACCGCCTGGTTGGGAGATTGTTCACATGTCCGTAATCGACGCGATGCTCCGTCTCGATCCCGGCGCGCTCGCGGACGCGATTCTTCACCTGATCCTCCCCGCGACGGCCCTCGCGTTCTTGAACATGGGCATCGCCACCCGGATGACGCGCGGTTCGATGCTTGAGATCCTACCCATGGATTTCGTCAAGACCGCTCGCATGAAAGGTCTCACGAACTTCTGGGTGCTCTATCGCCACGCCCTCCGAAATTCCCTGATCTCGACGACCACGGTCCTCGGCATTGCCGCGGGGGGGCTTCTGTCGGGAACCGTGGTCATTGAAAACATTTTCCGGTGGCCGGGGATCGGTACGTACGCCTTCAACGCAATCATCGGGTACGAATTCGCGGAGACCATCGGCATTGTCATTGTTTTCGCGGTCGGCGTCGTCCTCGCGAACCTGGTTGCGGACGTGCTTTACGGCCTCCTCGACCCCCGGGTAGAGTGGCGCTGAATGGCCGGCGATGCGCGGGCCACCCAACCAGCCGGCTGGCTATCTCGCAAGCGAAAGTGGTTGACCTCGCAGCTTACGCACTTGCGCTCCGGTTTGCGCGGATTCCTCCGAATCATGAGGGCGAACCCGTTAACCCTAGTCGGTTTCGTGATGGTTGTCCTCATCGTGTCAGTGGCCGTCCTCGTCGTCCTTCTGCCGCCGATTGGCCAAGCCTTGGTCGGACATCCGGTTTCGATCCTCCCGTACGGCCCGAACTACTACCCTTCCCCCTGTCCGACTCGGATTGTTACCACGGGAAACTATTCGTATCCAACCTGTACCCTCCCCCCTTCGACCGAACATCTGCTCGGGACGGACAATCTCGGCCGTGACATGTTGTCCCGCGTGATGGCGGCCCTCCCTCTCGACTTGGCGATCGGCTTTGTCGTGACCGCGTTCGCGGCCCTCCTCGGCGGAAGCCTTGGACTCGTGGCTGGCTATTGGAACCAGCCGAGGACCATCAAGGGTGCTATCTCGGTGGCGATCTTGCGCCTCACCGACATCTTTCTGGCATTTCCGAGCCTCGTGCTTGCCCTCGCCATCGCAGCGACATTGGGCCGGGGCACTCTCCCCACCGTCCTCGCGATTCTGCTTACATGGTGGCCATACTATGTCCGGCTTGTCCGCGGGGAGGTTCTGGTCGTGAAGCATCAGCCCTATGTCACGGCGGCTAAAGCCGCCGGGCTATCCGACCTGCGGATTTTGATTCGTCACGTCATTCGAAACATCCTCGAGCCAGTCACCGTCTACTATACCCTTGACGTCGGGACCGTGCTTGTGACTTTCTCGACGATCTCCTTCATCGGGATTGGCGTTCCGCTCGATGTCCCCGAGTGGGGAAACATGGTGGAGTATTACCAGACGCAGAACCTGATGGGAATCGCCCCATGGACGATCCTCGCGGCCGGAGGCGCGATTTTCGTGACGGTCCTCGCATTCAGCCTGCTCGGAGACGGCCTTCGAGATGTCCTCGATCCCCGGAGCCGGCGCGCGTTGGCCCAAGCCGCTGTCCCCACCACGGTCGCTGCCCCCGCGGCGCTAGGAGAGGCATGAACCGGATCCCGAGATGCAATGTGGGGGCGGTCCCCCGGAGGGAAACTCCGTGACCGAGCCGGTGCTCCAGGTCGAGGGCCTATCGGTCGATTATGAGGTTGGGGCTGGTACGTTCCACGCCGTGCAGGATGTCTCCTTCGAACTGCATCCGGGGCGGGTCTTGGGCATCGTTGGCGAGACGGGTTGCGGAAAGAGCACGCTCGCCCACGCAATCCCGCGCCTCCTTCAAGAGCCGCCGGCCCGAATCCGGCGGGGGATCGTCCGCTTCCGAGGAATCGATCTCCTGAAGCTTCCGAGGTGGCAGCTGCCACGCGTGCGAGGGACCGGAATTAGCATGGTGTTTCAAGAGCCGATCAACTCCCTCAACCCCGCCTACCGGATTTACGATCAGGTCGCAGAGGCGATTCGGATCCGGCGGCTGCGGGAGTCGGGACAAGCACCCGGACTGGTCTCTCCACAGGAGCCGTTCGACTACTCGAAACCCAAAATGCCGAACGTTGGGGAGGTCTTGCTGAAACCGTTGGTCCCCTCCAAGGGGCCTGCGTCAAGACGGCCGATGTTCTCGAAAGACGCGCAGGATCTCCGTGCGACGGTGCTTGAGTACCTGAAACTGGTGCGGATAAATGACCCGGATACCATTCTCAATCTGTATCCGCACGAACTGTCCGGAGGCATGCGGCAGCGGGTCATGATTGCCATCGCGCTCAGCGGGCGACCCTCTCTCCTCATCGCGGATGAACCGACGAGCGCCCTCGACATCACGATCCAGGCGCAAGTTCTGACCTTGATGAAGGAACTGATGACCGAAATCCGAACATCGATCCTGTTCATCAGCCATGATCTCGGAGTGATCGCGGAGATGGCGGACGACGTCGGTGTCATGTACGCAGGTCATCTCGTCGAACTCGGGCCCGTCGATCAAGTGTATCGCGACCCAAGACATCCGTACACGAAAGGGCTCTTGCGCTCCGCGCCGAGCAAGTACAAGTCGGAGGGCCCCCTTCCGTCGCTGCCCGGATCCGTCCCGAACCTTTCTCGGTTACCCCGAGGTTGCCCGTTCCACCCCCGCTGCGTTCTAGCCCACGCGGACTGTACGCAGGACCCAGGACCGAAGCTGACCAAAGCGGTGGAGGCCGCCGGTCCCGAGCACCTCGCGGCCTGCTACTACAGCAAAGAGGTGCCGGGCATTCCATGACCGAGTTCCTCGTGGAGGCCACCGGTGTCACGAAGCACTTTCCACTGACTCAGTCGCTCACGGAGACCCTCAGCCGCCAGGAGCGACGATCGATCCACGCGGTCGACGGAGTCTCCCTCACAATCGGCCGCGGCGAGTCCCTGGGTCTTATTGGCGAATCCGGATCAGGAAAGACGACTCTCGGGTGGCTCATCGCCCGGCTCTTCGAGCCCACGAGCGGAACCATCCTGTTCGAGGGACGAGACATCTCCCACCTGACGGGGAGGGAGCTCCGCTCGTGGAGGAGGAAAGTACAGGTGGTCTTCCAGGACCCGGTCGGCTCGCTCGACCCTCGGATGCGGGTATGGCAAATTGTGGGAGAGCCGATCCTCGCACAGGAGAAAGCCACGAAGTCCGAGATTCGCGCTCGGGTCGGGGAAATCCTTCCGAGCGTGGGTCTCCCGACCGGATCGCTGGACCTCTATCCCCACGAGTTTTCCGGGGGAGGTCGGCAACGATTGGCCTTGGCGAGGGCGCTAATTCTGCGCCCGAAACTCATCGTGCTGGATGAACCGACGAGTGCACTCGATGTAGCGGTCCAGGCGCAGGTGCTGAACCGGCTCGTTGCCTTGCAAGAGGAGTTCGGGTTTTCCTACCTGTTAATCACCCACAACGTGGCCGCCGTCCGTTACGTCGCCGACCGAGTGGCCGTCATGTACCTCGGCAAGCTCGCCGAGGTCGGCCCTGTGCGCCAGGTCCTTGAACACCCGCTCCATCCGTACACGAAGGCGCTCCTCGCGGCGCTTCCCGTGCCCGAGGTGCGTAGGAGGGGTGCTCGCTATCGCGTTTCGGGCGAGGTGCCGACCCTGATTAGCCCACCCCCAGGCTGCCGGTTCGCAGGACGGTGTCCCTTCGTTATTGACCGATGCCGAACGGAGGAACCCCTTCTCCGAGTTCTCGCGAACCTCCCCGACCAATGGGTGGCGTGTCATCGCGTCGAGGAGATTGGAGTGATTCCTCCCGATGAACTCATTGGGGAGGCGCCGGTACTGCCGGACCGACCTTCGACAATGCCTGCGACCCCGTCACCCGAGAGATGACTCAGCCTATGAGTCCCGACGCTTTCGAGTAGGGTCTCGGACGGCACTTGGTCCGTTGCCTACCTCATCCCGCGTACTCGGTGTTGAACATCATCGTGAACGGTAGGGCGCTTCCCATCGGGTTCGGGACGACTCCCTGGAGTCGCGGGTTGTAAATCGCAAATTGCTGTGGGACGACAAGCCAGGCATTCGTGTAGTTGTCTTGCATCAGCTGGACCATCTGTGTGTAGTCCGCGGTCGCGTTCGCGGGGTTGCCGGCGGCGTCAATCACGAGCTGGTCCATCGTCGCATTGTTATAGCCCGACATGCAAGCATTCGCGCTGCCATAGCTGATTGCATTGTTCTGGGTCCAGTCGTCCGGCGCAATGTAGTCCGAGGTGTAGAACTCCTGCCCGATCGGGAACGGTCCGCCGTACTGGTTCGGGACCGCCTGGGAGGAGCAAACCCCGTTGCTATCCAACACTTGGAGGGCATATAGCGTGTCCAACGGAATTCCGACCGGATGGATGTTGATCCCTATTTTCGCCAGATCGGTCTGGAGTAACGTGGCCACCGTTTCCCAATCGCCGAGCTTGATGTATTCGTAGTTCAAGATCCCGGGGAATCCTCCGCCCGTCGGGGTGAGGGGCCACGGCGAGTTGTTCATCTCCTGCCGAGCCAGATTCAGGTCGTATTGGTACATAGGGACGTTTGCCGGGTTGTAATTTGGGTATCCCGGAGGGACAGGCCCAACCCAGCGCGTTGCATATTTGCCAAACGCCACGTTGATGATCTCATCGTAGTTGATCGCGTGAACGACCGCGGCCCGCACCGACTGGTTCGTGAACGGGTCCGTGTTTTGGTTCATGTAGATCCACCATCCGCCGGCTGTCGAGCTGTACACGTTGTCGAGGGCCCTCACTGTGACGCAGGACGACCCTTTGAGTTCGTTCACGGTCGAGGGTCCGGCGTAGGCGAGGGAAACCCCGGCAACGGCTCCTGATTTGAGATCTTGGACCTCGGTCTGGGTCGTGCCCTGGTAATTCAGTTGAATCTTGGACTTTGCGGGCTGGAGGATATTGTTCAAGGGTTCCGCCGCCGCGGCAGATGCACCCCAATAGGTCGTGCTAGGGCTGAGGACCATGGGGCCGACGTCCGGGGTGTACGACGTGAGCACGTATGGCCCACTGCCGACCATATTCGCTTGCATCCAGCTGTTCGCAGCGTTGGCTGTCACACCCCCGTTTGCTTGGACGACGGCCGGGTCAACGGCAGCGGAGACGGGGGCGGCTAGCGTCGAAAGGACGTACGAGTACGGGACTGGACCCAAGTAACCAGATCCAAGGTTTATTTTCAAAGTCAGGTTGTCGACGACCTGGAACGACTGGTCGGCGGCTTCCATGTACGCGATCTGGGTCGTCGTCGGCGCGGCGAAGTTCCATGTGTTGAGCGCGGTCGTCATGGTCGTCGTCACGCGACGAATCTCTTGGGGCGTCGCGGTGAGGTTGTTGAGCCCAGGCAGGTAGAAATTCTGCCCCAGGATGAACTCCGGAGGCTGATTCATGATGATTGTCCGATAGAGACTGAACCACATCGTATAGGCGTTCACGGGGTCTCCGTTCGAGAAGTGGATTCCAGTCCTCAGGTGGAACGTGTAATTGAATCGGTCGGACGACACGGTCCAGTCCTTAGCGATCACCGGCAGGAAAGTCTGATAGTCGGTCCCGTTGTACATGACCAAAGTTTGGTACACTTGCTGGACCGCGCCCCATCCAGGGGTCGAGAACGTGACTTGGGGGTCGAGCGTGTCTGGCGCCTCAGGCTGGTCGAAGATGAGCGGGTTCGTGGACGACAGCGCACAGGTTGTTGGCCTCGTCAATTGGATGGCGATGACGACGCCCGCGAGAACGATCACAACCGCAATGATCGCCACGATGATCCTTCTGCGCGGACTCCGAGCCCCTAGCTGCTGTTCCGTGGTAGGCGGCGCGCCAAGCGACGGCCCTGATTGGCCAGCCAACCGATCTCCTCCGCGCGGCCCATCTCAGGTACGACATATAACCCTTTGCGGGTCGATGGGCCCAATGGACAGATCTAGCTGAAACGGTGGTCTGAATCAGAAGACCTGATCAGATTAGCAGGGGGGCAATCACGAGCGTGATTGTCGAAAGCAGTTTCACGAGGATGTGCAACGACGGTCCCGCGGTGTCCTTGAAGGGATCGCCCACGGTGTCGCCGACCACGGCGGCTTTGTGAGTCGAGCTACCCTTCCCTCCGAGGTTGCCCGCCTCGATGAACTTCTTCGCATTGTCCCACGCTCCCCCACCGGTGTTCAGCACGAGGGCCATGAGGACTCCCGCGATAGTCCCGACCATGAGAAAGCCGCCCAGCGGTTCGCCGGCGGGGATTGGCATTCCAGCAATGTATGTGATTTTCACGAAGCGGAAGATGAGCCCGACGGCCAAGGGCGTTGCGACGGCCAAAATGCCGGGGACAACCATTTCCTTCAGCGCGCCGCGTGTCGCGATGTCCACCGTGCGGCCGTAGTCCGGCTTCGAGGTCCCGGCCATGATGCCGCGGTTTTCGCGGAATTGGTCCCGGACATCTTTGATGATCGACCATGCGGCACGGCCGACGGCGCGAATCGCATAGGCGCTGAAAAGGAAGACGAGGGCGGCTCCCATGAACGCGCCGATGAACGTCTCCGGATGAGACAGGTCCACGGAATTCACATGGGCTTCCGTCAGGAACGCGTTGAACAGGAGGAATGCCGCGAGGGCTGCGCTGCCGACCGCGTATCCCTTCGTCAATGCCTTGGTAGTGTTTCCCGCCGCATCGAGCTTGTCCATGTTTTTGCGCGCGGTCTCGGACATGCCGGACATCTCGATGATTCCCGCGCCGTTGTCTACGATCGGGCCGAACGTATCCATCGCGAGGATGTACGCCGCGGTGGAGAGCATCCCCATCGTTGCGATTGCCGTCCCGTAAATTCCGCCCCGCGGAATTCCGGTCGTCTCGCCAAGCCAATAGGAGGCCAGGATCGCGATCGACACGACGAGGGCCGGGATCGCGGTTGCCTCGAGGCCGACAGAAAACCCGGAGATGATGTTCGTAGCGGGACCTGTTTCGGAGGCCGATGCGATTTCCTTGACCGGGCGATAGCGGGCCTCCGTGTAGTACTGAGTGATCCACACGTATGCGACCGCGGTCAGCATTCCGACGATCCCGCACATCCAATAGTACGCCCACGTCAGTCCGCCCGATGTGGTGGGCAACGTCGGTTGCAACATCGCCCATGCGGCAAAGCCGAAGAAGAGCGCCGCGAGGACGGACGTGACGATGTACCCTCGGTTCAGGGCGCTCATCGGCGCTTCGTCCTCCCGCGCCCGGACGACCAGTACCCCGACGATGCATGCGATGACTCCGAGGCCGCGCGCTACCAGCGGGAAGATAATCCCTGCGACCCCGAAGTACTGAAAGAGCACGACGCCGAGCACCATGGCCCCGATGTTCTCCGCGGCGGTCGACTCGAACAAGTCCGCCCCACGACCCGCGCAGTCGCCCACGTTGTCGCCCACCAAATCGGCGATGACTGCTGGGTTGCGAGGGTCGTCCTCTGGGATTCCCGCTTCAACCTTCCCGACGAGGTCCGCGCCGACGTCCGCGGCCTTCGTGAAGATTCCGCCGCCGAGTTGGGCGAACAAGGCGACGAGGCTCGCGCCGAATCCGAACCCGACGATTGACAGAATGATTGTGTCCTCCGCGGCCTGAGCGGTGCACTGTGCGGCCGTAAACAGGCCGGTCGCGATGCAAGTGTTGTATGTCGTCGGGTTTGCGGCGGCACCCAGGGCTCCGTACCCGTAGTACAAAAGGGTTACTCCGGCGAGGGACATGCTCACGATTGCGAGTCCGGAGACCGCGCCACCGCGAAGCGCTGTAACGAGCGCGTCGTTGAAGGATTTCAGCGAGCCCGCGGCGGAGCGCACGTTCGATCGGATTGAGATGTGCATGCCGATGTACCCGGACAGGGCGGAGAACGTCGCACCGAGGGCGAACGCGCCCGCGGTCTCGAGGCCAAGCACGAGGCCGCGCTGCAGCCCCAGAGCCACCGCGAAGAGGACGGCCAGGATCGCGGCGATGAAGGCGATCGTCTTGTATTGTCGGCGCAGGAAGGCGCGGGCGCCTTGCCGGATCGCGTCCGCGATTTCGCGCATGCCGTCCGAGCCGGTCTCCCGCCGGAGGACGTCCCGTGCGAGGATTCCCGCGAATCCGAGGCCCGCGAGGATTGCAATCGGGATCACGATGCTCAGGTCGATCTGGGCCATCCGGTTGCGTCCTCCACGCGTTTCTCGGCCGCAAGCTCCTCATGCTATATAGGCTTTGATGGGTGCGGCCCGGACACGGCGCGGGAGTCGGGCGAGCGACGTCAGGCCCCGTACTTCTCCGCGCGGTTCGACGCATTCAGGAGGAGGTTCATGACGTCCTGGCCGCAGATTCGTCCGAGTGCCCCGTGCGCCATGCTGCGCTCGTCGAAGTTCAGCACGTCGTCGACGCGAACCCCCTCGCCGAAAATCGTGAGCGGGACGGGATCCCCGGAGTGCTCCTTCAACGCAACGGGCGTCGAGTGGTCCGCCGTGATCGCGATCACGATTTCGCCGGGAAGCCGTGCCTTGATTCCTCCCATCATCGCGTCGAGCCGCTCGATGACGCGAATCTTCTCCGAGGCGTTCCCGTCGTGACCGCACAAGTCGGGGGCCTTCACATGGAGCACGACGAGGTCGTATTTGCGCAGCGCTCCGAGGGCCGCGTCGGCTTTCGCGGTCATGTCCGTGTCGAGGCCGCCCGTCGCGCCGGGCACTTCGAGGACATCCATCCCGACGGTTCGGAACATTCCGCGGATCAACGCGACGCCCGCGATGCCCACGGCCTTCAGGTGGAGGCGCTCCGTGATGGGCACGAGCTCAGGATACACGCCGGCCCCGCGGAGGACAACCGTGTTCGCGGGGGGTTCGCCTTTCGCCACGCGAGCGCGATTGACCGGATGGTCCTTCAGCACCTTGTACGCTTGTTTCGTGAACGCGTTCACGGCCTTCGCGGTCGCCTTCGCCTCGGGCTTCCGCGCTTCCGACTCCAGGATCGTCTCCCCGGCCTCGTGGGGATCCGTATCGGTGACCTCGGGGGAGAGGCCGCGACCCCGTAGGACCACGGCGATCCGGTGGTCGGTCCCCGCGCGGACGATCGTCTTGATCCTCCCGAGTTTCAGGCCGTCGAGCGCTTTCGCGAGGTCCTCCGTGCCCTCGCGGATTCGTCCCGCGCGGCGGTCGGTTAGCCGGTGATCTTCGTCTGCGGAGGCGAAGTTCCCGCGAAATGCGATGTCGCCAGGCTCCAGTTCGATTCCCACGCCCGCCGCCTCGAAGGGACCACGGCCCGTGTAGACCTCTTTCGGATCGTACCCGAAGAGCGCCAGGTGGCTCGTGTCGCTCCCCGCGACGACCCCCGGTGCAATCGGGTCGACGAGCCCATTCACCCCGTTCGACGCGAACCAGTCCAGGTTGGGCTTCGGTGTGGCCTCAAGCGGCGTCTTGTGCCCCAGCTCATTGAGTGGACGGTCGCCGAGGCCGTCGAAAATCATCAGAAGAATCTTCCGTGAATCCATCCTGGCCGCGCAAGGACCCTTCCCTAAATATGTCTTTGCTGGCCCCACGTCGCACGGCGAACGAATCGCGCCTGACCCGGGTCGAACGACGACGGCGCGTCGGCTCTACGCCCGAGAATCCGCCTTGATCACGGTGACCGGCATGCCGGGTGTGGCGTCGAGCTGGGCCGCCGCGCTCGCTTCCCGCCGCGAAATCTCCAGGAACCCGCTGGACGACAACGTGGCGAGCAGCTCCCCAGGGGGAACCAACCCGTACGTCCGCAGGAGGGTTATGGTCATTTCGTAGCCGCCCACGGTCACCGTGAGCCGATCCCCGAAGGACCAGGTCTTCTCGACGACGGAGCGCGGGATGTTCGTCACGACGTTCCCGAATCGATCGTATGTGATCACGACGCCCTCGAACCCGCCCGGTCGTTTCTCCGCCTTCCCGAAATCCAGATCCACGAAATCCCGGATCGCGGGGCCCACGTCTTTCACTTTCGCGCCGGACAACAGGTGGGCCGCCGCGGGCGCGAACAGGTCGCGGCCGTGGAATGTGTCTGAGAGTTCGGGACGACCGAGCTTGCGGTTCGTGATTTCTCGCACTTCCTTAATGCCGAGCCGCCGAGCGGCCGGAATGAGGAGGCCGTTGTCGGGTCCGATGAGGAACGCGCCTTCGGCCACACACAGGATCGCGCGGCGCTTCGTGCCAACGCCCGGATCGACCACGCCGACATGCGCCGCGAACGGATAATAGGGAACCGCGGAATAGAGGACGTAGGCTCCATGGCGGACGTCGTGAGCTCGGATGTTGTGATCGATGTCGACGATCGTCGCATCTGGGTCGACGGAGAGAATCGCGCCCTTCATTGCGCCGACGTATTCGCCGGGCCCGAAGTCCGTCGTCAGCGTGATGATGCCGCTCATTCGTTGCTCGCCTCCCGGATCCGCTTGAGGTTTTCCTTGATTCGAGCAAGTTCCTTCTGACGACGATCCACTTCCGCATGCGCTCTCGCCGCGCGCCCTTCCCGGTCCTTGAGTTTTGCCTCGCGCGCCTCCGTTTCGGCTCGGTCGTCGAGGACCGTGCGGCGCTCCGCCGCGATCCGTTCTTTCTCGGACGCAAGTTTCGTCGCCGAGTCCTCCAGACGCTTGCGCTGCAGCGCGATGGATTCTTTCTGGCGCTTCGCGTCTGCCTCGATCCCCTTCGCGCGGTTGGTTAGGTCCGATTCAGCCGCGTCGAGTTCCTCCTGACGCTTCTTGATCCGGTCCTCGTTCTCGCGGAGAGCTGCTTCCCGCTCCCTTAGCTCTGCCTGGCGGTGCTCGATCGCAGTCTCCCGTCGCTGGATTTCCCCCTTTGACTGCGCCTCGCGATTCGCAAGCGCCTTTGCCCGCTGCTCGAGCTTCGTCTTCTCTTGCGCCGTCTTTGCCTCCGTTTTTTCGAGGACGACCTTGCGCGATTCGATGTCTTGTAGGTCCGAGAGGAATGCGGATTCCTGTTCTTCGAGCGTGGATTTGAGATGGGCGACGGAGTCCGACTCGTTCGTCATCGACTTTTCTCTTGTGGCCACATCGCGTTCGCGGCGTTCGAGTTCCGTCCGCTTCGCGCGGTACTCCGATTCCAGTGTCGTCGTCCGAGCCCGGAGGTCGCGTTCTGCGACATCGGCCGCGTCCGACTGCTCGGCGAGGCCCGCCTCCTTGGCTTCGGTGGCTTTCTCTCGTTTGCCGATCGCGGCTTCGCGTCGTTTCGCGGCGGCGTCGCGCTTCGCGACATCTCGCTCGAGTGCCTCGACGGACCGAAGCCGTTCCGCCGCAGCCCGCTCGGAACGAAGCACCTTCTGTGTCTGGTCCTTGAGTCGCGTGCGCAGCGCCGTGAAGCTTTCCTCCATCTGCGCGATCTTTCGTTGCTTCCGCTCAAGCTCTTTGCCTTGGGTCGCGAGCTCCCGCTGGCGCCGCCGAAGGTCCACTTGTCGCTCCTGGGCTTCGCGTTCCGCGGCGCCAACCTTCCGATCTTTCGTGGCCAGATTCCTTGTAAGGCTCTGCATCCCTTTCGTCGCCCGCGTGAGTTCCTCGCGTCGGCCATCGAGGCTCGCGTCCTCGACTTGGAGGGCCTCCGCGTGCTTCTCCAGTTGTTTGACCTCCGTTGCGACTTTTTCCTCGCGGGCCTCCAACTCGTTGGACCGACTCGAGAGCGACGTCTCCCGGGCCTTGAGGGACGATTCGCGCTCAGAAAGGGAACCGTCGCGGTCTCGGAGCTTGTCCTCCCACTCCCGCAGCGCCTGCTCGCGAGCCGTCAGTCCCCGCTCCCGATCCTCCGCATCCCGGATTCGAGATTCGAATCCCTCTCGGGCTTCCGAGATCTTTTCCATCTCGGTTTGGAGGTTCGCGTAGAGATCGTTCATTTGCTTCCGTTCGCGATCGAGGGACGACTCCCGTGTGTCCAGGCTTGCCTCTCTCTCCTGAGACGAGGCTTCTCGTGCCCTGAGTTCGCGTTCGGAATCGGCAATCCGAGCCTCGCGTTCCGAGAACCCTCGACGTTGCCCGTCGAGCTCTGCACGAGCCTTTTCCAATTCAATCGCGAGGACCCGTTTCTGGGACTCGACCTCCACGTCCTGCGAGGTTCGTCGTTCTTCGAGGCGGGCCATGATCATCGTGCTCGCCTCCTTGACCGCTTGGAGTTCTGTGCGGAGTGACTCGAGCGCTCGCTCGCGTTTCGCGCTCCGCTGGTACTCCTGTTCGAGTTCCCACTTGCGGCGGTAGAGCTCTTCCTCGTGGCCGAGGAGCTCGTGTTCTTGGTCTCGGCGTGCCTCAAGGCTCTTCCGATAGGCCTCCTGGTCCGCGGCCTCGAGCGCGGCCGCGCGAGCGAGGACTTCGTCCGCATCCCCAATCCCCTTGACGGCGGCATCGGGATTGCTTCGCTGAAGGTGGTCGATGCTGATCGAGGAATGGCCGTAGTCGTACGTGCGGACCTCGAGTTGCGCTTGGGCGCTGGCCGCGTCTTTCAGGATCTCCTGAAGCGCGACTTGTCCCGACACGTCAACCTGGGAGCGGTGCTCGGCGAGGACGCCGTCCCCGCCGCGAAGGACCAGGACCCCTTGGGAGGGGGTGTCGCCGCGAAACACGGAGGTCTTCAACAGGCCGTTAAACTTCATCGCCCGGAGTTCAGCCAGAATCGCTCGAATCGCCTCCGGTCCTCCGTCGGCGATCCGTTCCACTCGACCGGGAGGGACCTCCATCGCGCGCCTCAGACTGTTATCACGTTAAGAAACTTCCCTCGAAATTCTGGGCCATGAAACCGAATCCCATGGAGGGGGACTCCGATCGCCCGAGCGAAAACGGTTTTCTAGGACCGCTGTCATCGCGACGCCGCGTTCGTGATGAGAAGAGGGTCAGCCGACCTTTGGTGTGATGACCCCTATGAGTGCTGAAACGCTAGTGCGGTCCTTCAACGGCACCCGGCTCAAGGCCGGGAGCGACTCCTGAGCTGAGCGACGCGCGGTATGCCGTCCTCGGAGCTTTCCCGAGGCTTACGTCAGGATGTTTCCCGTAATCCCGCCCGACGTATCGCACCACGTTTGGCCGTGATAGTGGTAGACCCAGCCCCATGGTGACTCAATGAAGCTGTTGGTGTTCCACCCTGGGAAATAGTGGTCGAGGTAACTGAAGGCCGTCGTCGGCCCGAGCTGAGTCGCGTAGACTCCTTTTAGGATGTCGGTCTGTGTCCCGCCGAAGTCGAACGCGCCTGCGGATCCGAAGGCGGTCGAGAACACGGGCGAGCTGAACGTGGCCACGTAGCCACCTTGGAACGTTCCGGAGGCGTCTGCTCCCTCAGGAATCCCGAGGTCGTTTGGACTCACGGCACCGGCGAACGTTGTGAACTTCCCACTATAGGTTGCAATCACGAAAAAGGATCCATCCGGTTGCTGCCAAACGCTCACGGCTCGGTTGATCGTGTCGAGGGCCCAGTAGCCGAAGACCCCGCTGTCTTCGTCGTTGAGGACCTTGAACGTGATGCTGAGCACCTGGGTCGAGCCGGGTGCGGGCGCGGCTGCACCGAGGAACGAGAGGTCGCAAGGGCTATCCCCGCGGGCCGCGGGAGTCACAAGCATGACTGCGAAAGATACGATTCCAACGAACACGAGTACGAGCAAACGTTTTCCGAGCATCTCCTCCCTCGTCCGCCGAATTGCGCCGGTCATATAAGAACAATGGGGGAAGATGGTCCGAATTTTCTCCCGAGAGTCTTGCAGGGAGTCACGGCGGCCTGCGCGGTCTCTTGACCGATCGAAGAGTGCAGGAAAGCGCCAAGAAAAGCAAAGGACGGTCG
>VBMG01000084.1 GCA_005878485.1 Methanobacteriota archaeon
GCGGTTCGTCCAGTCACCCGCCGTCAGATGGTCGTGCACGGCCGTGTCGATGTCCCGCAGCGCGACCCATTCGAACGGCTCGACGAGGGATTCGTCGTAATATCGGAACCGAGCGAGTGGCCCGCCGAAGACCCGCGGTCCTTCGAACCCGCTCGCGTGGTGGATGATCTCCTTTTCGCTGATCGGCAGACTGCGGAGATACTTGCCCGGAACGATGGGGCCCGATAGGAGGACGAGCAGGTCGCCGTTCAGCGGATGGCCCGCGCGGGCCTGGTCGATCGTGACGTACTCCCACTCGTGGCCCGCGTCTCGGACCGCGCCCGCGACGTACCGCGGGTACGGCGAGATGTATGGCGGCACGCCGAAGTTCGATGGCTCATCGACGTAGCCGTCGAGGATCACGACCTGCATAGGCCGGAATCCATGCCCTGGCCGCGATAAAAGGGCTTCGCCCGCGGACGCCGTCGATCCGCAATTCACTCGGGCTTAGGCCTTGCTTCCCCAGCGGCCGATGACGATGATCAGGACAATCATGAAGATCGTGAGGACCAGAGCGACCACGATTCCAATGACCAGCCCCGCGGGGTCTTTCGGCGCGGTCATGGGAGCTCCCGTCAGCGCCAAGCCGCCGAGGACCACGTTGCTCCACACGAGCGCAATCACAAACCCGAAGGCCGATCCGAGCGACGTCGAGATCGTCTTCCGCACTTCCGACATCGAGAGCTTTCGTTCCTCAGCCATATCCAACCCTGACGCCGGATGGGTGCGGGATTTCTAAGCCCTTCGCTCGCGAGAAACGCATTACTCCCGGACGGCCTTCTTCTCTTTTGCAATGACGCGAACGACTTCGATCCGCGTGTCCGGATATTGGCCCTTCGCATCCTTCTCCAAGGCCTTCACCATGTCCCATACGGTGAGCAGGGCCACGGTGGCTCCGTACAGGGCCTCCATTTCCACGCCGGTCTTGTACGTTGCCTCGACCGTTGTCGTCGCGACGATCCGGTCCGCGCGAACCTCGAACGTCACGCCCGCGAAGGTGATCGGCACCGGATGTGTGTGCGGTAAGACTTGCCAAACCGTCTTCATCGCGTGAAGCGCGGCCACCTCCGCCGCCGCGAGAGGATCGCCTTTCTCGACACGACCTGCGCGCACCGCACGAATGGTCGAAGCCTTGAGGCGGACGGTTGCGGAGGCCACCGCGCGGCGGCGAACATCCGGTTTCCCTCCGATATCAACCATTTTCGCCATGACCGGCGGACAACGCATCCTGCGTTATTTCATCATGCGCTCTTTGTCAAGGCAACCGCGGGAATGCGGAGTCCGATCGACGGCGCGCCACGCGCGCGCGCAAGAGACGTTGTCAAGTCGTGGCGTCCGACACGAGAAGGGTTATCTACGATGCGCGAGCGTTTCGTGAGCTGCGTGCGGAAAGGGATGCGCGCACGAAGGGATGGGAAGGGAGACCGCTCCGCGGGCTCCTGCAATCGATCCTCTCGACGCGCCATCGCGACCTGCGCGACACGACACGCGAAGGAGACAAGGAGAGGCGAAACATGATACGGCGCAAGACAGCGGTGGCCGTGCTCGTGGCCGTGATCGTGGGGGCGGCGTTCGTCGCCTACACGTTGCGGCCCAAAGCGACGAGCTCAGGCCTATCCGTGAACGAGCCGAACACGGGCAACCCGGGGACGGGGACCGGCACGACGCCGAGCACCCCGCCGACGCCTCCTGCGAAAGCGAGCCAGGGACCGAAGCACTCGATGTGCGTCCACGAGAACGACCACATCCCCGAACAAGCTCGGACCCATGGGGCGAACTGGTACCGGTTCTACGACCGGACCGCGTGCAGCCTCGCGGCAATCGCGAACTTCGTGCCCCGTTTCTAGGCACGTCGCGGGACGAAACCCCTTACCCCCTCGCGGGGGATCGTGGCGCGGGGTCGGAGCGGCCCCCGCCGGTCTTTTCCAGCGCACCGAATACCCGGGCATTCCCGGATCCGCACGACCTTGGATCCCGCACCTGAGATTGCACACGATCGGCGCCGAACGTCCTTTGTCAACGTGATCCCGCGCGTCCGCCCTCCGATCCGGCGATCGCCACGTGCCCGCGGCGAGGAGTTGTCAACGCGCACCGTCCGACGCGAAAAGAGTTATCTAGAAAGGCGGGTCCTTTCGACGGCTGCGTGCGGATGGGATGCGCGCGCAGGAAAGGATGGGACCGGTGACCGCACCGCGGTCACACGAGGTGCCAATCCTTCTCCGCGCCATCAATCGCCATGCGACGCAACAGACAAACGGAGAGGCGAACACATGGCACGGCTGAAACGACTCGTGGGCATCACCCTGGCGGTCGTCATCGCCGCGGCGCTCGTCATCTACGTGCTCCGGCCAACCGCGAGCCCGGGACCGAGCAGCCTGGTGGGAAACGATCCGGGGACGACCACGGGCCACCCGAGGGGCGACCACAACAAACCGCCCGCGGGAGGCCATAGTCAGCCGCCGACGGACGAGGGGACGTGTGCCAGCACCGGCCATGGCCATGGACACGGCCATGGTCACGACGGAGGGTTCTGCGAGAAGACGAAGGACCGCGGACATCACTCCGAAGGCAAGGGGCACACGAAGAGCCACGACAAGCACGGCCACCACTCGGACGGAAGCAACGCGAGCCACAAGGACCACAGCCGCCACGGAGGCCACGACTCCAACGGCCACGACAGCGGCAAGGGCGATCATGGCTCGCACGGCGACGACTGAATCCCTTTAGCCCCGACAGGGGCCGATGGCGCGGGGCGTCTGGGGCCCCGCCCGATCTTTCGTACGTTGGAGTCTACCGAGTCCTACGACGCGCGCCGGACCGCCGGCGACGGGCTCGGGGCGTTCGCGGCCCGGTTTCCTGTTTCCAGATCGGCACAACCCGCTTGACTTCGTCCATCGCCCACGCGCAGGCGGCGAACGCCTCCGCGCGGTGGATGGCGGCGCACGCGATCGCGACCGAGTCGCCGCCGACGGGTACCCGGCCGACCCGGTGCACGATCGACATCGCGACCACGCCGAATTTCGCCTGCGCCACGTCGACGAGATCCGCGAGGGTCCGAATCGCCATGGGTTTGTAGACCTCGTAGTCGAGCGCGTCGACATCGGGGTCGGCGCGGACGGTCCCGAGGAACACCGCGATCGCGCCCGCCTCGTCGCGTCGGACGCTGTCGATGACGGCCGCCACGTCGATCGGGCTGCGCTGGATCCGAATCACTCGAAGCCCCCGCTCACGGGCGGCAGGAGCGCGACTTCGTCCCCGTCCCGCAAGACGACGTCGGGCTGCGCGTACGCTCGGTTCACCGCGAGAAACATCGTGTCCCGATGGCCTCGCAGTCGAGGGTACGCATCGACGACCGCGTCAACGAGCGCGCCGAGGGTCTCGCCGTCCCGAAGGGTCCAGGCGAGCTGACGCACCCCGACGACCTCGCGGTACGACGCGAAGAGTTTCACCTGCACCCGCATGGCCCGGGTTCGGATGGCCCGGCGAGCGATAAGGGCTTCGCGTCACGGCGGGACGACCTTCGCGAGGATCTCCGCCCGCTTCCTTCGGAGGTCCGCCGCGACCCGTTCGACGTACGCGTCGAGGACTTCCGTCAGTTTCTGGCGGGCCGCCTCGGATCGAGCGGACCCGAGGTACCGGAAGGCCTGGACCCGCCGGCCGCCGCGTTCCTCGTAGTGCCAGAAGTACAGGTAGGGCCTGCCGCGGATTTCCTTCGTCGTCACGCCGCAACCGATCTGCACGGCCCCCCATCCAGTCAACCTTACTTAAGGTTAATTTGGCACGACCGGTCGCGGGGTCCGCCATGGCCCCCACCCCACGGTTTCCGGTGGAAACCTTCATGGCTCGGCCCCGGGTTTCGAGGACGGTGGACGTCCTCCTCGTCTCGCTCGCGCCGGATGTCCGCGAGATCTCCGCCCTCCTCGCTTCCGCGGGACATCGGATCGTTGAAACGATCGTGCAGCGCCGGGACCGCCCGGACGGGCGTACTTTCGTGGGACGCGGGAAGCTGGACGAGCTCCGCGCCCGCGTGGATGCCGGCGGAATCGCCGCGGTGGTCTTCAACGGCGAACTCCGGCCGACGATGCACCACCTGCTCGAGCGGGAACTCGGGGTCGAATGCTACGACCGCTTGCGGGTCCTCCTCGAGCTCTTCGCGCAGCGGGCCTCGAGCCGGGAGGGAAAGCTCCAGGTCGAGCTCGCACTCCTTCAGTACGAGATCCCCCTGCTCCGCGAGTGGATCCACGAGGCCGATGTCGGGGAACGGCCCGGCTTCATGGCCGGCGGCGAGCTCCGCGTCGACGCGTATTACGAGACCGTGAAACGGCGGATCAAGAAGATTCGGGACGAACTCGATGCGATTCGGCGGGAGCGGGCCATGCGCCGGTCCCTTCGGAAGGAACGCGGATACCACCTCGTCGCCCTGGCCGGGTACGCGAACGCGGGCAAGTCGTCGCTGCTGAACGCCTTGACCGATGAACGTGTCCTCGTGGACGACCGCATGTTCTCCACCCTCGCGACGACGACGCGGAGCCTCGCTGGCACGCGGAAGCGGATCTTGCTCACGGACACGATCGGCTTCGTCGACGGGGTGCCGTTCTGGATGGTCGAGGCATTCAACGCAACGCTCGAGGAGATTCTCCAGGCCGACCTCGTCCTCCTCCTCGTCGACGTGGCCGATGCGCCCGATGAGATCGGTCGCAAGGTGCGTCTCGCCGCGCGCACCCTGTTCCCGAAGGTCCCTGCGGATTCGATCCTGCCGATTCTCACGAAGGCGGACCGGCTTTCGGATCGCGACATCGAGACGAGGGCCCAGCTCCTCGCGGAATCGGAGTTCCATCGCGCGCCGCTCGCGATCTCGGCGCAGACGGGACGAGGCCTGGACGCACTCCGCGACGCGATTCAGCGTGCGTTCGCGTATCCGACGGAGGTCCACCTCGTCGTCGCCCAGGACGCCGAGGCCGGCGCGAAGCTCCATTGGCTGTACGAGCACACGGAGGTCGTCTCGGCCCTGCACGGCCCGGACCGAATCGAGCTCGTCGTCCGCTGTCGGCCCCGGGACCGGGAGGCGCTCGACCGCTTCGGCCGCGTCCTGTTGACGCGGACCCTTGAGTGAGATCAGCCGCGGATCCGGAACTCCCGTTTCTTCTCGAGGAACCGATGCTCGTACGCGGATGGCAGGTGGTCGTACGTGAGCTCCTCGATCCGTTTCATGTTCTTCACGAAGACTTCCTTCGACGGCGTCGAGACGAGTCGATCGAACTCCCGTTCCTTGCGAATCGTGTCGACGAAGTAGAACCCGCCCGCGAGGACCGCCAGGAAACCGAAGAAGGCCTCCCAGATGACGTACTGCCCGACCGCCACATGGATGGACTGGAGCCACGTCGGGCTCTGGGTCGGGATCAGATACTGGGTGAGGGAGAACACGGTCCCGAGGATCCCGAGCGCGAAGATCAGGGCGCTGAGCTCGTACCGGAGTTCCCGGAACAGGCCCATGGTGGCCGCGGGTGAAGTGGGCGGCCGGGATAAGCTTTGCTCGGAGCGAAGCCTTTCATCCGCCATTCGCGTTGCGGTCCGTCGTGGCGTTGCGGACGGCGCTGTACGCGTCGCATCGCGCCGCCGGCGCGCGGTTTTTCGAATTTGCCGGATGGGAGATGCCGCTCCAGTACGTCGGGATCGTCGAAGAACATCTCGCGGTCCGCCGGGCCGTTGGCCTGTTCGACGTGAGCCACATGGGCAAAATTTTCATCGAGGGTCCGACCGCCCACGCGTTCCTGGATCGCCTGAGCGCGAACGACATCCCCGCGATCTCGGGTCGGGCGCGGTACACGCAGCTCCTCCGCGACGACGGCACGATCCTCGACGACGTCATCGTGACGTGCCTCGCGCCGGACCGGTTCTTCCTCGTCTGCAACGCGGGACCTCGATCCTCGGTCGTGGAGTGGCTCAAGACGCATGCGGCCCGCGACGTCGCGCTCGCGGACCGGACGACCGAAATCCTGTGCCTCGCGGTCCAGGGGCCGCGGGCTCCCGAGCTCCTGCAACGCTTCACGTCCGTGGACCTGAGCCACGTCAAGCCGTTCCACGGCGTGTCGGTCGACTTCGTGCCGCCGGCGCCGTGGGGCGCCCACCCGCGGGCCGTTCCACCGGAAATCAAGGGGTGGGGGAGACCCGGGTCACCGGCACCCGCCATCGCCCCGCCGGGGGAGCCCACCGTTTCCAGTGGACGCGCCGCGTTCTTGGCGACCCGCACCGGGTACACGGGCGAGCCGGGCTTCGAGCTGTTCCCCGCCGCGCGCGAGGGCGCTTGGGTCTGGGACGCCCTCCTCAAGTCCGGCGAGGACCTCGGCGCGCGGCCGATCGGG
>VBMG01000018.1 GCA_005878485.1 Methanobacteriota archaeon
GACCGGGACAATCTGCCCCTTGAAACGGCCCTCTTGCGTTGCTGACGCCGCACGCCGCTGGCTGTCGAGTGCGAAGCGGTCCATCTCCTCGCGGGTGATGTGGAACTTCTCCGCGACGATTTCGCCCGTGATGCCCATATGGAATTGGTTGTACGCGTCCCAGAGGCCGTCGGAGACCATCGCGTCGATGAACGGCACGTTGTTGATCCCGATCCCCCAGCGGGCCTCTTTTACGAGGTACGGCGCGCGGCTCATCGACTCCATGCCGCCCGCGAGGAGGACCTCCGCCGATCCCGCCTTGATCATGTCCGAGGCGAACATCACGGCTTGCAGGCCGGACCCGCAGACCTTGTTGATCGTCACGGCGCCGACGCGGTCCGGGAGCCCCCCGAAGATCGCGGCTTGGCGGGCCGGGTTCTGGCCGAGGCCTGCGGCGATCACGTTGCCCATGAGGACCTCCTCGATGTCCGCTGGGACGAGACCCGCGCGGTTCACGGCCTCGGCGACGACTGTGCTGCCGAGCTTGACCGCCTCGACATTGCGGAAGGCGCGACCGTATTTGCCAACGGGAGTGCGACAGGCGCCCGCGAGAACGACATCGGTCAAGTCGAGACCCCGACTAATTGACCAACGAGGCGGCGCTATTAAGACGTTGCCCGATGGGAGCGGAACCACTCCATCGTACGGCGGATGCCTTCCTCGTACGGGGTCGCGGGGTAGGCGCTTCCCATCAGCTCCCCATAGCGGGATCCATCGAGCAAGACCGGGTGGTCGAACAGATACGCCATCTCAAACGCGGAACGGACGAAGCGGTTAAACAACCCGGCGAACCAGAAGGCGCCGCGCCCGATGACACGGATCGTCGGCTCGCGCGACCCCGCGGCCGCGTAGACGAGGCGGATGAACTTCCGCGCCGTCGTCGGATTCGGCCCCGGGACATGAACCGGGCGTCCGTGGGCGGCCGGTGTGTTGATCAGCTTCAGCATCGCCTCCGCCGCGTCGTCGATAAGGATGAACTCGTGGGGAGCGTCCGCATCGAGCGGCCATCGGCACGGTTCGCCCGCGAGCGCTCCCTCGAATATGGGCCGGAAGAGTTCGTTCATCACCCCGGGACCGTAGAAGTCCGGATACCGCGGAAGGACGAGCCGGATTCGCCCGTCGCGGTGGGCTTGCAGGAACCTCTGCTCAACGGCCAACCGGAGGTTCCCCTTTTGCGTGTGCGGCTCCTGCGGATGATCTTCCGTGACGGGCCGGGTTTGCGGGAGGCCGTACACGTACACGTTGCCGGGGAATGCGAGGATGGCGCCCGCGGCTTCCGCCGCCGCGAGGGCGTTCTCCGCGAGCCGCGGGACAAGACGCGGCCACTCCGGATACGGAGCGTTCGCGGCATGGACGACGACGTCGGTGCCGCGGGCCGCCTCGACGACCGATTCCTTGGAGAGGAGATCCCGCTGGACGACCTCCGTGCCGGTCGGGAACCCGCCGGTCCCCGACGATGGGCGAACGACGGCCCGGATTTGGTGGCCGGCGAGGCGGGCGCGCCGGACGACGGCCCCGCCGATAGAACCCCTCGCTCCGAGGACAACGATTCGCACGCTCGGCCGACATCTCAGCCGACCGATAAGGCCGACGGAACCCGCCGAAGGGAACCACCTACGTGCACGATGCATGCACGCGGCCGGGTTATCCCCGCGAGCCCAGGTGGGCCATCCGAACCCGCCTCGGTGAGGCGGGCGAGGTGCGAACGATGGGAAGAAACGGCATCAAACTGGGGCCGCGGGCGACGATCTTCGTGGTCGTCTTGTTGGCGGCGAGCGCGGTGGGCATCCTGACGCCCACCCTGAGCAACACCGTGTCGAAGGACGTGCAGGTGACGGGCTTCGCGGTCACGCTGACCGTGGACGGCGTCCCCGATTCCGTCGCTCCCGGGGACATCTTCCGGGTGACGGCGGCAATGGCGAACAACGCGAACCGCCCCGTGCCGGCGGTCCTCCGGATGGAAGTCCGGAATCCCAACACGACGACGCCGAGCGAGCTGACCGTGTACGCGGGCTGCGGCGCGGAGGAGGTCGTCTCCGGAACGCGGCTGATCTACTACATCGGCTGGCACGGCCCGCTCCTGGCTCCGAAAGGCGCGAGCTTCTCGGTCGGGTGCATCGGCCGGGGTACGGAATTCGGGATCCGCCCTACTGAAGGTCCTGAACTACTACGCGATGGTGGCCTCGAAGAACAACGAGAGTTCGAACCTCGCGGACTGGACCCTCACGACGGTGTTCGCGGATCGGTTCATCGCGTTTGGTGGCGGTGCCCAGGACGGCTTCTTGGTGGAAGTCCACCCGCAAATCCGCGGGAGCCTCTCGTTCAAGTTCTGGGCCGAGCGACCGGACGGCCTCGGGATCCCCCACCACCCCACCTACACCTGCGGGCCGCTCTGAGCGGCCCGACTTTTATTTTCCATACAAGATGGAAATCCAGCCGAAAGTTGATGAGTCGCCCAGCCATGGGCCCGCGCGTGGACTTCCCGTACTTCGAGCACCTTCACTACTACGACCAGGTGCGCGACGCGCGGCTGAACATCTCGTACTCGAACGTCCGCGAGTTCACTTTCGGAGAGTTCCGGCGGGAACTGCCGAAGGACCTGGACCTCAACTGGGCGAATACGAACGGTCCCGAGCGACTCCGCAAGATGATCGCCGGCCGCCACGGAACCCGCGTCGACCGCGTCCTCATGACGACCGGGGCGACAGAAGGCAACTTCGTCGTCAACGCGTCCATGGTGCGACCGGGCGATCGCGTCCTCGTCGATTCACCGATCTACTCGCCCCTGCGGGACGTGCCGACGGGCCTCGGTGCTCAGGTGATCCGAATCCCCCGAGCCTGCGACGACGGCTGGCGACTCGACGTGAATCGCTGGAGGGCTGAGGCGAAGGCCGGGGCGCGTCTCCTCGTGTTTGCGAATCTGGGCAATCCGACGTCCGCGGCGGTCTCCCGGACGGAAATCGGAGAAGTGGCGGAGATCGCAGAGGAGTCGGAGGCGTACGTGCTGGTCGATGAGACGTTCCGCGAGCTGGCGTTTGAGCGGAGGCCTCCGAGCGTCGCGCAGTTCGGGCCGAGGATGATCGCCCTCTCCACGATCACGAAGGTCTGCGGGCTCGGCACGCTCCGCGCCGGTTGGATCGTTGCGGAACCGAATCTCCTGGAGAGGTTCGGTCGGATTAAGGACTACACCTCGGGCGGGAACTCCGCGTTGGGGCAACTCGTCGCGTCGTGGGCGCTTGAACGGTGGGAGTTCTTCCTCCGGCGAGCCCGCCGAATCCTCACCCGAAACCGGAAGGTCGTGCGGGAGGCGCTCGCCGAAATGCCTGCACTCCAGACCGAGGTGCCTCCCTTCGGGACCGTCCTGTTCCCGCACAGCCTCGTCGACGTCGGCACGCTCGCAGACGCCCTCCTGAAGCGGCACAAGACTGTCATCGCGGAGGGACGCTTCTTTGGGATGGACGACCACTTCCGACTGGGACTCGGCGGCGACATGGACGAGTTGCGGCGAGGACTCGGGAACCTTCGGAAAGCACTCCAATCGGCGGCGTGACGATTTTCGCTGGGAAGCGGAGCGGGCACGGACATCGCACCCGCGAGCAAAGGAGTTCGATGTCTCGGGCTACATGGTTCACGATGTTGGCACAGCTTCGAAATCGATTTGAGGAATCTTCTTGTCGAAGAAAATGCTCTTATGGGACACGCTCATCGAAAGCGCGACAGCCAAGTCCGAGTGAATGATTCCGAGATGCCGAGCGGCCGCGGCGACTCGGGTCTGACAACGAGTGTCCACGTTGTTCATGCTCGCGAGTTTCGCGGCGGATCCCACTGCAATCCCGAGGTCGACGCAGCGGAGCTGGCAGATTGGGCCGAGGAACTCCCAATCCTCAGCTTCCTTCGTGTGATGCGCAGGGGTCGCGCGCAGAAATTCGTTGCAGGTGCCGTATCCGCACGCGCCGCAATCGTACATGGGCGGATACCAGTTCTCGAGTCCGATGAACAGGATGAGGTCCACCTTCTCGGCCGTGTCGGCGTCGCGGAAGAAGATGGGGTTCTTGAGTTTCGTCCCCCGCGCCCGAAGCCATTCCGCGAGACGATGGAGGGTCTCTTTGTCCTGGACAATCGTGGTCTCAATGAAAGGCTTGGATCCTTTGAGAAAGAGCTGCGCTCCGCTCTTCGGAGCGGTCATGGCGCTGACGGCGCACATCTTGGCGACATTTGCTACGACTTCCGTGAACATCTCTTGCTGGTCCATTCGTAACCGCTCCCGAAGTCATTTGTCCTGATATACCGCCGCCCGGTGGGTGGCAGGCAGGAAGGCGTAGACCTTGTTTTTCTTTTGGTCGACCGCCAGCGTGTGGGCTCCTTTCTCCGTCGGCACGGTTTCGAGCAGCTTCATTCGCTTCGCGTCGAAGACGTCAATCGCTCCTGGCGTGCCGACGGCGACATAGATATGGTTCAGCCTCGAATTGAAAAAGACAACGTCCGGCGGGCCACTCAGCTCCCCGATCAACCGAATCTCACCCGAGTCCATGTGGACCGCGACCAGCTTCTCTCCGTCACACGCGCAGAAGAGTTGTCTCCCCTGCGGATCGAGATCGAGGCCATGCGGTCCTTTAGCGGGCATCTTGTATCTCTCCCGCATCTTCGAGGGAGTCTTCGCATCGATTTCCACGATGAGGGGAGGATCGGCGATGTTCACATAGAAGGCGGCTGTCGGCTCGTCGTACACGGCCCACCGAGGGCGGCCTGGAAGTACCACGGTCTCGATCACGGCCTTCTGGCCGGCGTCAACCATTGAAACCGTCGATGAATTGCCAACGTCCGGGTCGCCGACATTTGCGACGAGCAAGAGCCCCCGCGATGGATCGAAGGCGAGTCCATTGGGACGGATTCCCGAGAAGATTTTCACTATTTCTTGTTCCCCCTCGGCCGAGAAAATGCTGGTCGTGTTCTCGCCGCGATTTGCCGTGAAGAGGAGACACCGTTCGTCCGACACGAGTACGCCCGCGACCCCCTTCAGTCCGTGAAGGGACCGAAGGAATCGATCGGAAGCGCAGTCTACGACATCGACATCATCATTAGATGTGTGGGCGACGTAGAGCCGAGAGAACTCGTGATGGACGGCAGCGTGATCAAAGCCACCCTCCCGCACATGCGCCGGAAGCTCGATGTGGCCCAGAAGGCGCAGGCTCATCGAGGGGCGTGCTCCAACTTGGCCTTGCCCTCAACTTTGAGACGACAGTACGTATAGAGCGCGTTGTAAGCGGGGAACTGGAGCCGCATGTTTTCGAAGTCGTCCTTCGAGTTCTCACGGAAGCCGAGTGCCATCGCTTCCAAGCCGGCGCCCTCGGCACGCGGCGTTCGCGGCGCCGCGTCCGCCGTGCGCACGATCTCGGCCATGTCGAGGAGCGCCGGGTCCGTGAGCTTATATTTCTTAATGATCGCGTCGAAGCTGCACCGCTCGTCCCCTCCGTCCTTGAAGTGGAACAGCTCGGCGCCGGGGCTGTCGTACGGGATCGCGCCCTGCTCCTTCGCGACGTCCAAGACTTTCTCCCGCGGCACGAACAGGAACTCCGCTTTCGAATCAACGAATTTTGTGATGAGCCACGGGCACGCGATTCGGTCCACCTTCGCCTTCTCTCGGGTTACCCATTTCATGGAGGTCCTCCCAGATCTTGAATGCCTATGCAGGTAGGACATCTATGTATATTTTCACGTCCTCGCCGCCCGCGCGGTGTCCGATGCACACAAGATAGGCGCGGTGAGGGGCACGGGTTTCGGAGACTGGATCGATCGCGACGGGAGGCTCATCTTCGTCGAGAAGACGATCCGAACGGTCCCGTATGGTTTCCTCGGAGTGATCTTCAGCGTCTATCTGGAAAAACTCGGTTTCAGTCCTTTCGCAATCGGAATTGTCCTGACCGCGACGGTCCTCAGCAGCGCACTCTACACGTTCGTCGTTAGTTTCGTCGCGGACCGCATCGGCCGGAGGAAAACGCTCGTCTTCTTCGCACTCACCGATTTCGTCGCAGGCACCCTGCTGTTCGTCTCAACAAACTGGTGGGCCCCGGTGTTGGCGGGCATCGTCGGGAACATGACCGTCGGGGCCGGAGAAGTCGGGCCGTTTCTTTTGCTCGAACAGGCGATCCTCCCGCGGACGTCATCGTCCAACCGTAGGACCCTGGCGTTTAGCGTGTACAACCTCGTCGGATACGGAGCGTCATCAATCGGAGCGCTCCTCGCGGGACTTCCAACGTACGTCGGATACGCACCCCTCTTCATCGGGTACATGATCTCCGGACTGGTTGGGGCCGCGCTCTACTCCAGCCTGTCCAGAAACGTCGAACCAGACCCCGGCGCAGCGAGACGATCGGTCCTGTCCCCACGGGGTCGACCCATTGTGGCCAAACTCTCGGCGCTGTTCGCGGTGGACTCGTTCGGCGGCGGCTTCATCGGACAGAGCATCCTCTCCTATTACTTCCATCTCCGATTCGGACTGGACCTGGCCACCCTCGGCGCCATCTTCTTTGCAACCCAGCTCGTTACCGCTTTGTCGTTCCTCCTGGCGGAGCGGATCGCTCGGAGAATCGGCCTCTTGCGGACGATGGTCTTCACTCACGTCCCCTCGAACGTGTTGCTCATCGTAGTGGCGTTCGCTCCAACGCCGTTGAGCGCCGTCTTTCTTCTCCTGTGTCGTCAATCGTTGTCTCAAATGGACGTGCCCACGAGGCAATCCTACGTCATGTCGATCGTCGACGAACCGGACCGGACCGCGGCGGCAGGACTCACGAGCACAACGCGAACCGTCTCGTCGTCGATCAGTCCATCACTGGCGGGTTATGCTTTGACGAATCTTTGGCTCGGAACCCCGTTGGTGGCCGCGGGAGCCCTCAAGTTGGCGTATGACTTTTTGATTTACAGGAACTTCCGGAGGGTTCGTCCGCCGGAGGAACGCTGAGAACATTCAAGCGGTTACGAAGGCTCCCAAGCCCGTCCATGGCGAATCCAAACCCTCTGACCGAAATCGAGCAACGCCTGCGCCGGAGGGTTCGTCTAAGCATCGTCGTTAGCGCGATAGCCACCGCCGTCTTGGTCATCATGGGAGTTCTCCTCGTGGTATTCGCGGCGCTGCCCCTTTCGGACTGGCGCACGTGGTATCTCTACGTGATACTGGCGGTTGCAATCGTGATCGCCGCCACTCTCCCCATGGCAGTCGCCCGGACCGTTCGGGGGATCACCGAGTTCCTCCGACGACTCCAACCACGCACAGTGCAGGCAGGGTGGGAGCGCTTGATCGGCCCTCGGGTGGTGTTTGACAACGGCTTGGCCTTCCAGCAATACGTCTCCGGAGTCCACGGGGGGCCGACGGGGTTCCTCTTCTTCGCCTTCATCGCCGCAGACGGATCCGTTCTGAAACCGAGCATCGATGATGCGACGAAATGGGCGAAGTCCTTTCGACCGCTTCGAGAGATGGTTGGCATAGTGACCCAGAAGAAGGGTCCGCCCGAGAGCCAAACGGTCCTCGAGACGGTCCGCTCGCGGCTCGGCGCGAAGAAGGGGCTCTCCTTGCTCCGCGGCCATGCTTCCACCATCAATCTTCCCTCGGCCTCTCCTCGATGGATGGCCGCGGCGGTGTTCTTCGACAACAAATGGTACACGAAGAGTGAACAAGTCCTCGCTCAGATCGATGAGATCTTGGGCCTCCTACGAGCCCTGCCCACACGGGATTTCACCGCGCGATAAACCCGGCTACCGTCTCGACATTCAATTCCGACTCATAATGTGACGCGAGTCTGAAAGATGACCGCCACCGTTCGCAGCCACCGACTCCCGTGGGCCTCCCGAGGTTTGCTCGACTCACTTCCCTCAGACTCACGAAAGGCGGTACACCCAGCGCTAGGAAGGTACTCTCGTAAAGGCCATTTGCTTCGCCTCTGCCAATCTACCCCGAGACACGTCAGTCGCAATGTCTTCCAGCGAACCGAGGAGATTGCGGCAATATTGGTCGTAAGGACCTGGTCGCTCCAGCAAATTGTATGTGTGCGGGTCCACGGAGATCACGACGAAGCCGCGAGAATTGGCCCTAATGATCGTCGCGCCGAACGGGAGCAGCATGATCGACAGAAATCTACCCAAGCCGATGACCCTCCCGATTCGAATCGTAACCTTCCTACGGCCGACAACGACGAGATCGGCCAGACGCTCCTTTCGCAAGAAATTCCCAAGCGGCGCCCAGGAGGCGAACTTCGACGACACGAAGGGAAGCGTGAGGGGGACTGGGCCTTCGGGGGTCGAATGCGTGCCTTTCATGGATTTTAGGAGTAATGGGTGGGTGAGACTCACAGCATCTTGGCCGAGGGTGGCAAAGGTCGATTTGACGAGGGCAATCGACGAGAGGACCAAGAGGAGCGCAATGCCGAAGTATACGATGACATTCCTAGGGGGCCCGAGAACGTCGGCGATAATCCAAAGGCCACTACCCGCCAAAGCCAACATGACCCCGGGCCAAGCGACCAGTATTGCATGGTCGTCCTTCACGAAAGGGGCAACGGTGTAGGCAGCGGCAAGAGCCGCGACCGTTAAGACGTAAACGAAAGTGCCCGGTTCCCTTCCCGACGACAATCCGGCAACTGCAACAACGCCCATAGCCACAAACGTCAGCCCTACAACGGAGGACACAACAATCGTCCAAGCCATTCTCCGTCGGCCGCTTGATTCATGATTCCGCATGAGGTTTCAACCCATCCGAAACGCCGAGAATCGTCAGGGTACAACACACCCGACATTTAATTCTGGCTGATTGATCCAAATTTCACAGGGAGTGAAGCGGGCACGGAGGGATTCGAACCCCCGTCTTAGGCTCCGAAGGCCCATAGCCTAGTCCAAACTAGCCGACGTGCCCGGCGGTCGAACCGTCCGCCGCGATAAAAGGGTTCCCGCACGCGGCAGAAAAGCCTTCCTCGATTGCAGGATGAAGATTGCCGATGATCTCGCGATTTGTCGGACGTCTCGAAAGACCCGGCGCGGAGAAGTGCGATCACTCGCCGATGAGTTTCCGGTATGCGCCGGCATCAAGGAGGGACTTCGCCTGGGAGGGATCGGCTGCTTCGAGGACGACCATCCAGCCTTCTCCGTACGGGTCCTTGTTGACGATTTCGGGCTTGTCCACGAGAGCCTTGTTTACATCGACAACCTTGCCGGTCAGGGGCGCGAAGATCTCGCTCACGGCCTTCACGGATTCGACCGTGCCGATCGGGTCCCCCTGCTTGAAGGCCTTCCCGATCGGCGGCAGTTCGACGTACACGACATCCGTGAGCTGATCCTGCGCATAATCCGTGATTCCAACCCGCGCGCGCTTCCCTTCGACCTTCGCCCACTCGTGGTCCTTCGTGTAGCGAACGCTCTCGGGCACGTTCGACAAATCGACCCACCGAGCCGCCTCGATGCGACGGTCCGGATATGAGGATTTCGTGGCCTAGCGACCCTTCCAGTTCGCGCCCCAAGCCTGATGGACAAAAATCTCCTGGCTGTGGATCTTGTGAATCCGGTAGATGACTACGAGGAGAATGAAGAACGCAACCGCACCGACGGAGAGCAACAGATAGACCGGATTCTGCAGAATCGAGGAGAAGAAGTTTTCCACGGTCCCAAGCGGATCAGCCAACAGCTCTCGCCAAGGCAAACCAGTTTCCGCCTCCGCGGAAAAACCTTTCTCCGCGAAGCCCGGATTCGATAATTAGTCGCTCCAACTCGCCCTCCCGGAAGAGATGATACGGCCGAGGGACCGTTGTGCCGTCCGAAAGACGCCACGGGATCTCGACGTCGGGCTTCTTCGGCCGTCCGCCCAGGGCCTTCTCGAGGTATGGATCGTCCACGGACCACACGCTGATCTGAGCTTCCGCATCGGGCCGGAGCACGCGACGCATCTCGGAGAGCGCCAGGATGCGATCGTCCCGGGATGAAAGGTGATGGAGGACCGCAATGCACAGCGCCGCGTCGAAGCTCGCCTCTGGAAACGGGAGGGCCGTCGCGTCCGCCCCGATCCACGAGATCGTGCCAAGCTCCCGCGACGAAGCGGTCGCCTTCCGCCCGATCGAGAGGAGGCGTCGCGAGAGGTCGACTCCGACCACGCGATGGCCGGTCAAGGCGAGCGACCGAGCATGCCGACCGTGTCCACAGCCCACATCGAGGACAAGGCCGCCCGCGGGAAGGTCGGCGATGAAGTCGAGCACGCTGTCCCACGGCTTTTCGCGCGCCGCTGCGTAGGACTCCGCAATCCGGTCGTACGTCGCGCGGACATTGGCCTTCGAGCGGTTCACACACGGATGAGGGAGTGGGTCCCGAATAAAGGCTAGGTCACGGTTCCAGGGCGGCTCGTTCCGTGTCGCGCATCGCAAGCTCCCGAATCGCCGAGAGGGCGGGCAATGGCGCCGCGGAGCGACCCCGATCCAAATACTGCGTGTACGCGGGGGTCATCTTCGTCCCGCAGGTGGGACACGTCCGCGTCCCGACCTCGTACGTGCCGTCCTGCGGGCAGCGCTGCAGGTCCTTCCGCCCGCCAAACTTCCCGCGCTTCGCCGCCGGCTTGCCTTCAACTTCGACGAGGTCGAGCGCGAAGTCGATCGTCGGTGCGTTGCTCAGGCTCGTGCCGATGCCGAAGCCGTCGACACCGGCCTCGACGAGCGCGGGGATCGACTTCTCGTCGACGGCGCCGGACACGAAGATCTTCACGTCCTTGTGGCCGCGGAGGTCGAGCTCCCAGCGCACCTCTCGGACGATCGCGGGGAGGTTTCCTCGTCGGGACGCCGGGGTGTCGAGCCGAATCCCCGCGAGGTCTGGGATCGCCTCGACCGCGAGCAGGGCTTCCGTCTTCTCGTCGTAGTACGTGTCGACGAGAGCGATTCGAGGAATCTTGGCCTCCAGGTACTTGTGGACCGCGGCGAACGCCTCGCGGGGTCCGCCCATGACGATGACGAGGGCGTGCGGCATCGTTCCCATCGCAGGCGCCCCGAGCAGGTCGGCGCCGAGCGGCGTCGTGATCGCGTCGAGTCCACCGATCGTAACGGACCGCTCGATGAGCGGCGCGATCCCTGGATGCATGCGTCGCACGCCGAAAGACAGGACCTGCTTGCCGTTCGCGAGCTTATGGATCCGCGCGGCCTTCGTCGCAATGCCGCTTGCCTGGCAAATCATCCCGAGCAGCGGCGTCTCATACAGCGCCCACTCCTCGTACGGCCCCTCGAGCGTGAGCACAGGGACGGGCACGCCCCGTGGAGTCTTCGGGGGAAATATGCTGCCTTCAGGGAGAGCCCAGAGGCTAACCGCTTTCCCCTGGAGCAGATGGACCACCTCTTCAAGGCCGCAGAAGATCCCCCAGGGCCAGTCGTTCGGAAGGCCGCCCGTCGTGGCTTCGGCGACGACGTTTGCGCGGCTCCGGCCCGCTTTCTTCAAGATGTCCAACGTCCGGACGAAGTAGACATCCGTCGTCCGTCCCGCCCGGATCTCGTCCTCGGTGGCAAGATAGAAATCGCGTCCGGGCGTGGGCTTGGGCATCGATCCCCAGGCCGCTACTTTCTGTGCGTATTAGAGCTTTTGCGCTCCAGACACGGAGACCCTCGTCGCGACCTCGCGGAATCGCAAAAGGTCATGGCGCAATCAGGCGCTACCTCGTTCGGTGGTTTTCGGTGACCGTGGAGGAGAACCTCGAACGGATGCAGACCTTGGACGATGCGTGGAACAGCCAGGACTGGGAGACCTTCAACAAGCGACATGCGGAGAGCGTCGCCGTTTATTGGCCGGGCGCGCTCGAGCCGACGAAGGGACGGCATGCCCATCACCGGGAGGCAATCGAGTACTTCAAGACGTTTCCCGACAACCGGGTCGGGAACCGGCCGTATCTGACGATGTTCGGCCAAGGCGACTGGACGTGCACGATCGCCATCCACACCGGAACCCACAAGGGGCCGATGACGGGACCCGGCGGGAAGGTGATCCCTCCGACGAACAAGAAGTTCCGCGTGGAGTTCTGCACGGTCGCGCACTGGAACCAGAAGGGAGAGATTCTGGAAGAGCGGCTCTTCTACGACCTTGTGGGCGTCATGAGACAGCTCGGTCTGTCTTGATCCAAGAGGGTGACACCCCCTCTATTTATCCAATCCAGAGGATATTAGTCAGCCTCGCGGTACGACTCAATACCGGCCAGCGCCTCGATGGCCTCCCGATGGAATGGGACGAGAGGAAGTCGAAGCGCATCCTCGCGGGTGAGCCATCGAACGGCCCTGCGTTCGACGGGTGTCGCTCGCGGGGTGCACCGATAGATCGACCCGGACCATTTTCGATGGGAGAACGTGCGGTTCACCCTGGACCATCGTGCTGCCACTTCAACGTCGACGCCGGTCTGCGATCGGACTGCCGCGACCAGATCCCCTTTGTCGGACCGACCGATCCGTTCTCCCCCCGGGAGCGCCCAGAGACCGCCGAGGAGCCGCCCGCGGGGGCGACGCACTAGGAGAACGTGCCCGCTGGCGGTGACGAGACCAAATACCACAGGGACCACGGGCGTGGAGCGCGGACTCCGCCGCATGGGGAGCTCCCGTTCCTCTCCTGCGGCCCGTGCAAGACACACGCGTTCGACGGGACATCGAGGACAACTCGGCGACGTCGGGGTGCAGACCGTTGCGCCGAGTTCCATCATCGCTTGGTTGAACGCCCCGGGTCGGTCGGAGGAAACGAGGCGTGCAGCCATCTCCGCAACGCGGCGACGAACGGACGCGGTCGTCACGTCGTCGCGGATCCGAAAGAGCCGCGCGATGACCCGAGTCACGTTCCCGTCGACGGCGGGCACCGCGAGTCCGAAGGCGATGCTCCCAACCGCACCGGCCGTGTAGGGGCCAACCCCCGGGAGGGCGTTCAACTCTTCGAACGACTGGGGAATTTCTCCGCCGTGGCGTTCGACGATCGCCCGCGCAGCGGCGTGCAAGCTCCGGGCGCGGCCGTAGAACCCGAGGCCCTCCCACACCGTCAACACGTCATCGAGCGGGGCGGCTGCGAGATTCTGGACCGTCGGGAATTTGCGGAGGAACCGCTCATAGTAGGGAGTGCCGCTCACGATCCGAGTGCGCTGCAAGAGATACTCCGCGACGAGGATGTGGTACGGATTCCCAGTGCGCCGCCACGGGAGGTCGCGGCGGTTCGCATCGTACCAGGCGAGCAATCTCGTCTGGAGCTCCGTCGGGGACGGTTCGCCCATCGCGCGCTTCATGCGACCCGAGATACATCAGCATTCGGACCACGCCAATGTGGCCACGGTCTCGGGCGAGGTCAACCTTAAACAAGGTTAACAGCATACCGTTCGACGAGATGCGACGGTGGTCCCTCGTGCCGCGGTCACGCTACTTGAAAATCTCTCCCGTCTCGCGGCTCCAGAAGACGAGGTCGAGCGCGGCCATCGGGATGCCGACTTCTCTGGAGAACTGTCCCATCCGCGCCTCGATCTCGAGGTATCGCTTCGCGGTCAGCGTCCTCGGGAGTCGTCGAAGCACGCCATGGCGAATCAGGTTGCGGAGGATGTGACGGTCGAGGATCGCGAGGTCCTCCCCACGGCCCGTGTTCCGAAGGAAGTGACTCGCCTCCTTGAGGCCGAGGCCGTGAACCTCGCGGACGAGCCAGGCGCGGACGTCCTTCGAGGAGGGAAACGAATCGATGGTTTCCGAAAGTCGCGCGGTCCCATTCGGGAAGAACCGTTCGCGGGCACGCACGATGAACGCAGCCTTGTGATTGTGAAAGCGCGTGCGGTGTTGCAGGAACGTGGCAATCTCGTCGGAATCTCCGGACCACAGGAGTTCCGCGTTTCGCAGCGCGGCCACGGCGGCGTCCGACCTCCGCGCGTTCGATTGGACCGCCACCATGCAGAAGCACAGCTCCTCGAAAAGTCGCTGGTCCGGCAGCGCTCCGGTCCGGCGAAACTCCTCGAGCCGAGACTCGATGATCGGCCGCTTCGCATCGTACTCGGCGCGCAGCGTGTCGAGATCGCGATAGCCGCGTTTCACGGGGTCACGAAGGCGAACACGGATGATAACATTGTTGAGAATTTCCTGCCGATTTCCAGGGGCACCTCGCGCGCCCGCCACACGTTTAAATAACGGAATCCGCTACGAGGCGACCATGTCACTGCTGTATTCGTTGGCCCGATTGCTCGACCGGATTTCTCCGGCTCCGATCGCGTACGCGCATTGCGACATCCCGTGCGGGATCTACGATCCGCACCACTCCCAGCTGGCGGCCCACACGGTCGTCCGTATGAACGACTTAATCAACCAACTTGAGAAGCCCGGGACGAGCGCGACGCCGGAGCAACGGCAAGAGTACACGAACAAGCTTGCCCGGTACCTCGCGACCAAAGAGCAGCACGCGGAGATGGCGAAGAACGAAATCCGCATCCTCTGGGGCGACTACTTCAAGCCGGAACATCTGAAGACGTTCCCGGAGCTCCACGACCTCGTCTGGAAGGCGCTGAAGACCGCGTCGAAGGCGCGGCAGGAAATCAATCTGCAGGCTGCGGAGGATTTGCTCAAGGCAACGAACGACATCGCCTCAATTTTCTGGAAGACGAAAGGGTTCGAGACGATCACCGCGAAGGCGCCGCATCCTACCGAGCGGCAGACGGTGTACCCGAAGTACAAGTGATCCATTCCGTGACGTTCCCGCTCCGCCGGTTCCGCGTCGAGGACGACAGCATGCGCCCGACGCTGGCGCCCGGAGATTACGTCGTCGTCAACCGATGGGCGTACCGCCTCCGTCGGCCTGCCGCGGGCGACGTCGTGGTGGTGCGGGACCCGGAGGCGCCGGAACGGTTTCTCGTAAAGCGAATTTTCGACGTGAATCGTTCACGGATCGAGGTCGTCGGCGACAACGAGGGACGGAGCCGCGACAGCCGAACCTTCGGGCCCATCCCCCTCGAGGAAGTCATCGGAAAAGTCTGGATCCGCTTGCGCCGCTAGGGCGGGCTCAATCCCACTTCTCGAACCGCACGTACGCGAAGCCGAGACGTTGGCAGAGGTTCTTCACGTCCTCGACCATGTCGTGGAGCCCACAGATGAACACCTGCTTGTTGCCGTAGTCCGTGATCTCGTTCTGGATGACTTTCTGGACGTAGCCCACCCGGCCCTTCCAGTCCGGCGTCTCGGGGCGGGAGATCGTCGGGTAGAAGTGGAAGTTCGGATGCTCCCGCTCCCACTTCTCCATGAGGTCGCGGTAGATCAGGTCGTGGACGTACCGGACGCCGAAGATGACCGTGAAGTCACGGCCATCGTCCAAGCCTTGCTCCCAGATGTGACCCATCATCGCGATGAACGGAGCGACTCCGGTGCCCGTCGCGACGAACACGGTGTCATACCGAATCGGCTCGGGGATCACGAACCGGCCCAGGGGGCCGATTGATTGGAGCTTCGTGCCGGGGGACACGTGGTACAGGTAGTTCGACATGAAGCCGCCCTCGACGATCTTGATGCAGAGCTCGAGGTAGTCCTTGTTCTCGGGCCATGAGGCGATCGAGTACGGGCGGGAGATGCGCTTGCCGTCTTTCTCCGCGAAGATCGAGATGAACTGGCCCGGCTCGAAGTCGAACACGGGCTCGTTCTCGAACGTGAACCGGATGAGGTACGTCTGCGGGAACTTCGGGGCGATGTCGAAAACTTCCTTCACGATTACGGTGTGCTTGCCCGACCGGAACTTGACGGGGGTCTCCTGGACGACCGGTTTTTGCGGCGTCACTGCCTTCGCAGGAGCCGTGCCCCGCATCATTGCAAAGTTGGGCACCCGCCAAGCCAATTTAAACATTTCCTCCAGAGTTGCGCGGAGCGCACGCCACACTAACGCGCATCGACCGCGGGCGGACCTTAGCGAGGTTTTTCGAGGAAGACGTACGCATAGAGGAGGCCCGCGACGGCGCCCCCAAGGAACGGGCCGATCCAGTACACGTACCAGTTGTCGAAGAACCCGGAGACGACCGCGGGGCCGAACCATCGGGCAGGGTTCATCGCAGCACCGGTGAGAGGTCCGCCCATCATGATGTCGATTGCGATCGTCAAACCAATCGCCATGCCCCCGACGGCGTTGAAGGATCCTTTCGGGTCAATCCCCGTGCCGAAGACGACGAACACGAGGAAGAAGGTCAGCACCCCCTCCACGAGGATCCCGGTCCCGATTCCGACGTCCCATCTGAGCGAAGCTGACGTCCCGAGAGTCGGGGTGCCAAGATGGTACAGCTGCCAAATGTCAGCCGGGAACACGGCGGCGAGTGTGAGCGCCCCGCCGACACCGCCCAAGAGTTGCGCGACCCAGTAAACGACGGCGAGGCGCGGGGAGATTTGTCGGCTGACGAGGGCACCGAACGTGACCGCCGGATTGAAGTGACCGCCGGAGACATGGGCCAACGCGGACACCATGACTCCGATCGCTAGTCCGTGGGCCAAGGCAATCAGTAGGAGGTCCGAGGTGCTCGTCGAGCCCGCTGTCAGAACCGCGCCCGCACCGATGAAGATCAGCGTGTACGCGCCGATGAACTCCGCGACCCCCTTCCGCCACGCGGCGACCGCCATCTCCGCCCCGCGGCGGCGTAGCGACGCCGTCTATTTGTAGTTTTTTATTCGACGCGGGCGATGATAACCATCACCGAATGTACGACGCAGAGCCGCGGTCGAATCCGGGGACGAACTCGAGTGCCAGTTCGGATGGCTGCCACGCCGCATCCGGGAACACGAGGTTCGGGAAGAACCGCGCCGTGTCCGCCGAAATCTGCGTGACGATATGGTCCGCTCCGAAGAGCGTCTCGAGGATCCGGTGCGCCTGCTCTCGGCAGACGCGCTCATCGATGAACCCGACCGAATGCAGGTACTCGTGCAAGAGGACGTAGAAGGCGTAGGGCTTGTAGAGCCCGGGATTCGTCTCCTGGATTCGGAGCAGGGGGACTTTGTTCATCACGATCACGTTCGTCGCGACCGGGTAGAAGGCGCCGAGAAATCCCTGCGGGTGGTTGCCGAGATCCGCGAGGGCGAGCATCAGGCCGGCACGGGTGCGGCCAAGGACCGTTTCGACGGCCCGCTTCACGAGTTCGAAGACGTCGGCGAGGGTGCGGGCTTGATCGAGCTTCGATCGGAAGTCCATCGCTGTCGGATTGTCGTCGGTGAGACTTAAGGCATTGCTCAACCGCGCGCGACACGAGAAACAGGGCAAATCTGGATTTCCCTTGAGCCGACGCTCGTGAGTACCACCGCTGGGAACGCCAATGAAACATTTATGCGAGGGGATATCGACGCAGTTCCGAAGCCCACCGCGACTCTCAGGACTGCACTCCCCATGGCCGCACCCTCCTCGTACGCGCCTGCACCCGTCCACAGGGCTGCCCCGAGCCTCCCGTTCGGCTGGGGAGCGGTGACGGTCCTTCTCGTCGGAGCCGCCTTCCTCATCGTGGGGATTGTGATGATCCTGTATGGGTTCCTCAACTTCCTCACGGGCACGATCGGCGCGGCGACGAGCTCCTCCTTCTCGGTCACGGCCTTCTTCGAATCCTTCGTGGGCGCGATCATCCTCTTCGTCATTGGGGGCGTGCTCGCGGGAATCGGTGGCTGGCTCATCCGCCTGTGGTGGATTTTCCTGCTCGTCGGTGTCGTCACGGGAGTCGGGAGCGCGAACACGGCCCGGGAGCGGGAGGCGGTGCGCGCATCCGAGATCCGGGTGCGCTGCCACAACTGCGGGCGGTTGAACCCGGAGTTCGTCCGGTTCTGCATGGAGTGCCGCCAGCCGGTGTGAGTACCCCCTTGCCGACGGCAGTTTCGGAATCTATTTGAGTGCGCGGCGGGGTTCGCGCGGATCGATGGGGTTTCTCCTGCGACTCGCCCGCCAATGGGTCGCCGGGGAAGCGATGGACGATGCGATCCGCGTCGCGAAGGAGGCGAACGCGCGGGGCATCGAGGCGGTCGTGAACCACCTCGGAGAGCACTACCGAGAAAAGGCGCCCGTGGAGGCGACGGTCCGCGAGTATCTCCAGCTGCTCGCGACGATGCGAACGGAGGGCATCCGCGGCGAAGTCAGCATCAAGCCGACCCAATTCGGCGTCTTCATCGAGAAGGAGTACGCCTTGTCCCAGATGCTGCCCGTCCTCGATGCGTCGAAGGCGGATGGCCGGGTCCTGTGGCTCGACATGGAAAGCGCCGCGACCACGGATGATACGATTTGGCTTTGCGAACGGCTCCTCGAGCGCTACGGCCGCGTTGGAATCTGCCTCCAGGCGAACTTGAAGCGGACGACGAGCGACCTGGAGCGGCTGATTCGGGATCGCGCGCGAATCCGACTCGTGAAAGGCGCCTACAAGGAGGCCGCGGAGGGCGCGTATCGCAGTCGAGCGGAGATCGACCGGGCGTACGCCGAACACCTTGGGACGCTCTTCACCCAGGCCCGGGACTTCGCGGTGGCGAGCCACGATGGACGGATGATCGACCGAGCCCTCGCGTTGGCGAAGGAGCATCCGACGCCGTTTGAGTTCGCGATGCTGCAAGGAGTCCGGGACCCGCTCAAGGCCGAGCTCGTCCGCCAAGGCCACCGGGTCGCGGAGTACATCCCATACGGGCCGAACTGGCTCCCGTACTTCACCCGCCGCCTGCGCGAACGTCCCCGGAACGTGATGACGATGGCCCGCTCGTTCGTCAGCGGTTAGCATTCCGGCGTAGCGCATTCTTTTTCCATGGCCCGGCCTTCCGAAGGGGGTGGACCGCCAAGCGTTCGCCCGCACGATGCGGGTCCTCGAATCACGCTACCCGATTCGGGACTGGGCCCGCGGCATGACGCCGTTCGAGATTCTCATCTCCACCGTGCTGTCGCAGAGCACCACGGTGGCGAACGAGCGCCGCGGTTTGGAGGACCTCCGCGCGCGAATCGGGGTCATCACACCAAGGCGAGTCGCGGACACGCCCGAGGCGGACATCACGGCGGCGATTTGGCACGCCGGCCTGGGACGCCAGAAGGCGCCGCGGATTCGACGCATCGCAATGGAGATCCTCGAGCGACACGGCGGACGCCTCGAGGAGGTCTTGGCGCTCCCGACGGACCGCGCCCGCGCCGAGTTGATGGCCCTGCCCGGTGTCGGGCCCAAGACCGCGGACGTCGTCCTGTCGATGGCAGGAGACCACCCGACGTTCCCGGTCGACACGCATATCGCTCGAATCGCGCGACGTTGGAATCTGAGCCGCCGCGGCGATTACGAATCAATCCGATCCGCCCTCGAGCGATGGACTCCACCGCAGAAACGGAAGGCGTGGCATCTCGCGATTATCGCTCATGGCCGTTCGCTGTGCAAGGCCCGCAATCCGCGCTGCGACGAATGTCCCGTCCGTCAGGATTGCGACTGGTACCGCCAGCACCGAGCCCACGGGAAGCGAATCAGCCGCAGAAATCTTCGTTCGCCAACAAAAGGTTAAGAGTGCTGGCGGACTCCGCGCGAAGGGTCTCTGCGGTGGCCTTCTCGGACTTTCTCCAGCTCATGAAGCTTCGCATCGACGCCTTGCTCCTCCTCGTGGCGGCGGCCGGCTATGTCGCCACGAGCCGGACAGCGGTGGACCTCCCGCGGTTCGGCCTCCTGATGGCCGCGGGCCTGCTCGGCGCGGCGGGCGCGAGCGCGACAAACCACTACTTGGACCGCGACTTGGACGCGGTGATGCGTCGCACCCGGACCCGACCGCTGCCGCAGCATCGAATCGAGCCCCCGGCCCACGCGCTCGCGTTCGGCGTCGGCTTGCTCGGGCTCAGCCTTGCGATTGCCGGATTCGGCCTCAACCTCCTGACCGCGGCGATGATTGGACTCGGCTACGCGATTTATGTCGGCGTGTACACGATCGGCCTCAAGCGGACGCACGTGAGCAACATCGTCATCGGCGGACTAGCCGGCTCCTGCCCCGCGCTCGCGGGCTCCGCGGCGGCCGCGAACTCGATCAGCCTGCCAGCGGTCCTCATCGCCGTCCTCGTGTTCCTCTGGACGCCAGGTCACTTCTGGGCGCTCGCGTATCGAGGCCGCGAGGACTACCGACGCGCCCACCTCCCGATGCTCCCCGCGGTCTGGAACGACCGCGGCTCGGTCGTGGCGATTGCGGGTTCCACGGCCATCGCGGCCCTCGCGAGCATCGCGTTCATCTGGACGTCCGCGTTCGACGCGGTCTACCTGATCGTCGCCATCGGGTCCAGCGCGGTCCTGCTCGGCCTGACGGTCAAGTTCCTCGCCCACCCGAGCCCGGAGACCGCGTGGGCGGGCTACCGGTTCTCGGGCATCTACCTCGCCGCGATCCTCATTGGAATGATGGCGGACGCCATCCTCCGGATCCCGCTGTGATGACTCGTCCGCGGTGGTTCGACCTTCAGCTTTATTACAACTCAAGGCTTAGTATCCCGCACCTCGAGGTGGGCTGGGTGCCCGGGCGAACGACGGATGCGGTACGTTCCGGTAGCGGCTCGGGCCGCGAAGTCCCGGCGGGGGATTCGGCGATCGGCGCCGATCCTGCGATGGCCGTCCTCTGAGGCGATGCGCATGGTCTCCCCCGTCAAGACGGATTTCGCGGGACCGCGCATCGACAAGGGACTCGACAACGTCTACGTCAAGGAGACGTCGATCTGTTTCGTCGATGGACAACGCGGACGGCTCCTGTACCGCGGCTACGACATTCGAGACCTCGCCGCGCACTCCACGTTTGAGGAGACGGTGTTCCTCCTTCTCGAGGGGCGCCTTCCGAACCGGGAGGAACTCAAGAAGACGAAGGCCGACCTCGCAGCAGGTCGCACCCTTCCGCCGTTCGTGTTGCGGCTCCTCCGCTCGATGCCGGAACACATGCCCCCGATGGACGTCCTGCGCACGGCCGTGTCGTACCTGTCCAACTTCGATCCGGAGCGAGACGACACGACTCGGGCCGCGAACCAACGAAAGGCCCGGCGACTCGTCGCCCAGTTCGGCACGGTGGTCGCCACATACGAGCGGATCCGAAAAGGACACCGAGTCCTCCGACCCGATCCCAAACTCGGCCACGCCGAGGACTTCCTGCGGATGATGTCGGGTAGGAAGCCCGACCCCGTCCGTGCCCGGATGATGGACGTGGCGATGATCCTCTACGCGGACCACGCGATGAACGCGTCCACGTTCGCGGCGACGGTCGCCGCGTCGACTCGGTCGGACCTGTACAGCACGATCATCGCGGCCCTGTCGACCCTGAAGGGACCGCTCCACGGCGGCGCCATCGAGGCAGCCCTCCGCGGCATGGAGATGGCCGCGACGCCGGAGAGGGCGGAGGAATATGTCCTCGGCACGCTGCGCAATCATGAGGTCGTGTACGGCTTCGGCCACCGCGTCTACAAGACGTACGATCCGAGGGCCCTCATCCAGAAGGAGTTCGCGCGGCAGCTGGCGGACCTGTCCGGGGACGACCGACTGTATCGAATCGCGACGGCCATCGAGGAGACTGTCGTGCGAGAGATCGGCTCGAAAGGGGTCTACCCGAACGTGGACTTCTACTCGGGGCTCGTCTTCCAGGGCCTCGGGATTCCGACGGACCTCTTCACACCGGTGTTCGCGGTCGCGCGGATCGCGGGATGGACGGCCCAGGTCATCGAGTACTGGGAGGACAACCGTCTCCTGAGGCCGCTCGACTGGTACGTCGGACCGAAGGACCTCGTGTACGTCTCCGTGGACGAGCGGCCGTGAGGCGACCCATGCCCGCGGAGCGCCTCGTCTTGCGGCCACCGGATGCGGGCCACAAGATCCTGATTGCGGAAGGCGGGCTGCGGGTCCCCGATGATCCGATTATCCCACTGATCGAGGGCGACGGGATCGGGCCGGAGGTCGTCCGTGCCGCCCAGGGCGCGATCGACGCCGCGGTGGAGAACACGTTCGGAGGCCGCCGTCGAATCGTCTGGTACCCAATCCCCGCGGGGGAGAAGGCGATGTTTCGGTACGGCGACATGCTGCCGGAGGCCACGCTCGCGGCAATCAGGGAATACGTCGTCGCACTGAAAGGCCCTCTTACCACGCCAGTCAGCGGCGGCTTTCGCTCCCTGAACGTGGCGTTACGGAAGGCGCTCGACCTGTACGCGAACGTGCGGCCCATCTACTGGATCCCGGGCGTCCCGAGCCCCGTGTCCCACCCCGAGCGGCTCGACATCGTGATCTTCCGGGAAGCCACGGAAGACGTCTACGCCGGAATCGAGTGGGAGAAAGGCTCGCCGGAAGCCCGGCGGATGATCGAGGTCCTCGAGAAGGAGTTCCACGCACGCGTCCGCGCGGACAGCGGCATCGGCGTCAAACCCGTGAGCGAGACCGGCTCGAAGCGCCTCGTGCGGAAGGCGATCCGGTACGCGATCGAGAACGGCCGGAAGTCCGTGACCCTCGTGCACAAAGGGAACATCATGAAGTACACGGAAGGCGCGTTTCGCACCTGGGGCTACGAGGTCGCGCGGGACGAGTTTCGGGATTCGACGATCGCCTGGGACGCCGTCGTGAAGGACCACGCTGGCCAGGCGCCCGACGGCAAAGTCGTAATCAAGGACGTCATCGCGGACAACATGTTCCAACAACTCCTCCTGCGGCCGGACGAGTACGATGTCCTTGCGACGACAAACTTGAACGGCGACTACCTGAGCGACGCCGCCGCGGCCCAGATCGGAGGGCTCGGGGTCGCCCCCGGCGGCAACATCGGAGACGCCCACGCGGTGTTCGAGCCGATTCACGGGAGCGCGCCGAAATATGCGGGGATGGATCGGGTGAACCCGACCGGAGAGATCCTCGCCGGCGTGATGATGCTCGAATACCTCGGATGGCGGGACGCCGGGGCACGTCTCCGAGACGCGGTGAAGTCGGTCGTCGCTTCGAAGCGGCTCACGTACGACCTCGCTCGGCAGCTGCCCGGGGCCAAGGAGGTCCGGACGTCCGCCTTCGCACGGGCGGTCATCGAGGCCGTGAACGGGGCGCGCCGGTGACCGCCCGCGTGGGCCACGCATGCAGGTCGGAGCTCGAGACCGCCGTCTGCACGGAGATGGGGCGGCAGGGCGTCGAGCACGAGCACCGTTCCCTGCGTTTCCGCGTCCAAGACGACCGCGATGGCACGTCGAAGTACGAGCCCGCCATCGTCGCTCGGCGCGGATCGATCCTCTTCGTTGTCGAACCTCTCCGATCCCTCCAGGCAGCGGCCGTCGACCGGCTCTCCCGGTTCCTGGAGCAGCACTCCCCTGAAATCGTCCTGGTGGTCGTGACGCAAGACGCGACCCGCGATCGAGTCCCGCAAGAGGCGTACGACGAGATCTACGCGGCGACCGAGATCGAGAAGCTGACCACGCGGATCCGCGATCAAGATCCCGAAGGGATCGTGCGCCCATTCCTGAAGCCGCCTCCGCGCGACGCCAAGAGACCTCGCGACACGACCAAATAAGCCGACGAACATCGTGAGCCGATGAGCGAGGGTCACTGGACCGAGACGCTCTTTCTGCGCCACCCGGAGGTCTTCCTCGCGGTCCACGAGAACGCGTGGTCCACCGGCGAGGCGCAGGCGAACGACCTCCAGCGGATCTTGGAACGGTTCGGCGTGCCGGCAGGCGGCCGGATCCTCGACGCACCGTGCGGCATCGGACGGCACGGGACGCGCCTCGCGAAGATGGGATACCACGTGGTTGGCGTCGACCTCTCACCGACCTTCGTCGAACGCGCAAAAGAGCTCGCGGATCGAGAGGGCGTGGCCGACCGCGCAACGTACCGCGTCGGAGACCTCCGACGTCTGTCCGAGAGCGTGCCGCGGTCCGTGGGGGCGTTCGACGCGGCGGTGAACCTCTGGACCTCCCTCGGATATTACGACGAAGAGACGGACGTCCGGATCCTCCAAGAGTACGCGAAACTCGTCCGGCCCGGAGGAATCCTGATCGTATACATCGTGAACCGGGACTACGTCGTCCGCCACTTCGACCCACAGGGTTACGAGTCGTTCGGAGACATCGTGCACATCGAACAGCGGCACCTGGACCTCGCGACCTCCCGCATGCAGAACGAGTGGCGGTTCTTCCGGCGGAACGGAGAGGACTTGGATTACATCCTCACGACCTCGATCGAGCACTGCATCTACAGCCTGCATGACTTGCAGCGGCTTCTCGTCCGCGGCGGGTGGTCGGTCGTCGAGGCGTTCGGCGGCTTCAAGATGGATCCGCCGTCGATCGACAGTCCGACGCAGCTCGTCGTGGGGAGGCGGTGAGTGCCCGCGCACGCCATGCGACCTCCCTTGGAAGAAGCCGAGAACATCCGGGCGTTCTTGCAGGAAGAGGGAATCGCACCGGGTGCGCGCCTCCTGGACGTGCCGTGTGGAATCGGTCGGCGCGCGACCGGACTTGCGGAGGCGGGATATGAGGTCGTGGCGGTCGACCCGAATGAGATTGGCATCGCCGCGGCGAAGGGACGCGTGCCTCCCGCCATCGCCGACCGGCTCACGTTCGCTTCCGCACCCCGTGAGACGCTGCCCGGCCTCCGGTCGGATGCGACGTTCGACGCGGTGTTGTGCCTTGACCACGCCCTTGGACGCGGGCCGGGCTCGGACGACGTGGCTTTCCTCCGGCGGCTTTCGGAGCACATTCGGCCGGAGGGCCTCCTCGTCGTGGATATGCTAAACCGAGATTTCTTCGCATCGCGGCGGCGCCCGTTTGCGTTCCACACGATCGGGTCCGTGGAGCAACATGAGTTCCGGTCGTTCGACCCGACCACGGGCGTGTTGCGTCTCGAGTGGAAATTCTACGAACGCGTCGGCGCGGACTTGAAGCACCGCACCGAGTCGTCTGCGGAACTGACGCTGCTGACGCCTCGCGACCTCGCGGCGGTCCTCGACCAGTCGGGGTGGAAGATGGGCGCCCTCTGGAGCGACTGGCGGCGTGAGCCGCTGAGCGCGGACCATCGCAAGCTGACCGTGACCGCGAGACCGGCATAGACGATTCCCTGAATCAGCGCGAAGACCCGCGAGTTGATGAGCGGCGCCGTGTTCTCAGGCCCCAGATGGCCATCAGCGCCCCGGAAACCTACGCTGTCACAGTGTTCCTCGTCATCGCGCTCGGCATCTTCACCCGGAAACTCACGCTCCGAGTGCGATACCTCTTCGCGGGACAGGGCGCCGTGCGGCGGTGGGACCACATCCCGACGCGGGTGAAGAACTTCGTCGTCTACGGAATCTTCCAGAGGAAAGTCGCCCGGGAGTGGTACGCGGGCGTCCTCCACTCCTTCATCTTCTGGGCGTTCGTGATCCTCGGTGCGAGCGTCGTCGAAATCACCGCCCAGGCGTACGAACCGGGATGGCGAGTTGCCCTCCCGGCCATCGCGGGCGTCCCGCTGAACGGTCCCCTGTACCTCGCCCAAGACGCGATCGCGTTGCTCGCCGCATTCGGGGTGGGCATGGCCCTCTACCGCCGCTACGTAATCCGGCCGAAGAAACTCATGCACGAGGGGATGCGCGACGCGACGATCGTGCTGTGCTTCATCCTCGGGATCGTGGTCTCGCTCCTCTTCTACAATGCGGCGGCCATCGCAGGCGGCACCGCGTCTCTGCCCGGATGGAAACCGCTCTCCGCCGCGATCGCGGATGGCGTGATGGTCCGCCTCGATCCGGCCGTGTGGTGGCACGTGTTCTGGTGGACCCATGTCGTCCTCTTGTTCTCGTTCCTCGCGTACGTCCCCTACTCGAAACACATGCACATCGTCTTCGCGATCGTGAACACGTTCTTCATGGACCTGACCCCGAAAGGCGCGCTGAAGAAAGTCGACCTGGAGAAATCGGAGGGGTTCGGGGTGAACCGGGTCGAGCAGCTGTCGTGGCGGCAGCTCCTCGACGGGTACGCGTGCACGGAGTGCGGACGGTGCACGGACGCGTGCCCGGCGAATGCGACGGGCAAGCCGCTCGATCCGATGCGAATCATCACGAACATCCGCGACACGCTGAACGATCAGGGTCGGGCGATCGTGCAAGGCCACGTCGAGGGCCTGCCGGACATGTTCCAGACCGTCCACTCCGAAGAAGGAATCTGGGCTTGCACGACGTGTTACGCATGCGTCTACGAATGCCCCGTCATGAACGAGCACGTGCCGAAGATCATCGAGATGCGACGGAACATGGTGCTCACCCAGGGGAAGATGCCGAGCGAGACGGTCGGCGCGATGCGGAACATCGAACAGAACTACAACCCGTGGGGCATCGGATGGGACCAGCGGGGAAAATGGGCGGACGGACTCGGGGTGAAGACCATGGCCGAGATCGTCGCGTCGGGGGAGCCAATCGAGGTCCTCTATTGGGTCGGATGCGCCGCGTCCTTCGATGACCGCAATCGGAAGGTCGCCCAAGCCTTCGCCCGGATCCTCCGGAGGGCGGGCGTGCGATTCGCGATCCTGGGACCCGAGGAGAAATGCACGGGGGACCCCGCACGTCGACTCGGGAACGAGTACCTCGCGCAGACCATGATCATCGCGAACGTCGAGACCTTGAATCGGTATGGGGTGACACGGATCGTCGCGAGCTGTCCCCACTGCTTCAACGCGATCCGCAATGAGTATCCGGATTTTGGCGGCACCTACGAGGTCGTCCATCACTCGCAGTTTCTCGAGGAGCTCCTGCGCGCCGGGCGGCTCAAGCCGACCAAAGAAGTCCTGCAGTTCCTCACGTACCACGACGCGTGCTATCTGGGCCGGTACAATGACATCTACGAGGAGCCGCGGGACGTCTTGTATCGGATCCCCGGCGTGCGGGTCGTCGAGATGAGACAGTGCCGAGACAAAGGGTTCTGCTGCGGCGCCGGCGGCGCGCGGATGTGGATGGCGGAACCGGTGGGCGAGAAGGTGAGCCACCGTCGTCTGAGCCACGTCGAGGAAACGCGCGCGAATGCGGTGGCGACCGCATGCCCGTACTGCCTGATCATGCTCGACGACGCCGCGAAGACGAAGAACCGTGAGGACATCCGGCGATTCGACATCGCGGAACTCCTCGAACGGTCTCTCTCGTAAATACCGCGGGACGCCACGGCAGATGCCGTGAAAGGTTTTTCTATCGCGAGCGCCACACAGGGTTCGAGGGGGTACGACCTTGCTCTTTCCTTCGTACGCGGATGCGGCAGCCCTCATCGGGCGTTTGGCGCTTGGAGCTTTGTTCCTGGCCCACGGCTGGCCGAAGATCAAGGACCTGAGGAAGCCGATCGGATTCGTGAAGGGGACCGGGTGGCCTGGGGGAGCCATGTTCGCAGTCCTGTTCACGTTGCTCGAGGTCTTCGGGGGACTCGCCCTGATCCTTGGCTTCCTGACCCAAATCGTGGCCGTCCTCTTTGTCCTCGAGATGATCGCGACGACCATCTTCTCGAAGATGAAGTTGAAGAGAAATTTCATGTCTGGGTACGAGCTCGACGTCGCCTACGCGGCCTTCGCCCTCGTCCTCGCGTTGCTCGGCCCCGGTGTCTGGTCCCTCGACCATCTCCTCGGTTGGGCCTAGAGACTGTTGATCTTCATCGCGAGGTCGAAGTCGAGGCTCGTCAGGCCGCCTTTATCGTGCGTCGTCAGCGTGAGCCGGACTGTGGCCCACGAATTCGCGATGTCGGGATGATGGTTCAATGATTCCGCGAGGCCGCCGACCTTGTTGATGAACGCGAGCGCCTCGGAGAAATCGCGGAAGGTCCAGGTGCGCTCAATCGCGTTGCCCGACCGAGACCAACCGGGGACCTCGCGCAGACGGGCCGCAATCTCGTCCGCGGAGAGGAGTGCTCGTCGGGCCACGGGAGCAGGAAGGACCATATCGGTCAAAAGGTTGGCGTCGTCCGCGAATTAACCTTATTCAAGGTTAACTCGACGAACGGACGCGGACCACCCGCATGGCCTATCGCACAATCACGATCGGGGTCTGCGCGACGATGTCGAAACCGAAGGCGATGTCCAGGCCCACATGCAGGATATAGCTGTAATATGAATACATCCCGCGGTAGCTCGATGCGATGTCCGCGGGGATCGGGATCTCGAACGCGAACGGCACCCCCACCTGGATCTTCTCCATGGGCACGTCGAGTTCCGTGCGATAGGTCTCGGTCGTCTCTTGCTGTCCATCCGCCCGGGCCCACTCGCCGCCGATCAGACGCGTGTACACCTTTCGAATGCGCGCGTTCCCCGTTCGGTTCAGAGTGATTCGGCACCCGATTAGCTCGCGCGCGAAGAAACGGTCCCCGTCGAGCTCCACGTAGACCTCCGGACCCTCGCCCCCGGACCGGAACCGGACCGGCTGGGCGTACGTGCGGACGCTCGGTCGGGCATAGAACACGAAGATTTCCGTATTCCACACGGTGTCGAGCCACAGGGGGACGTTGGCCATCGACCGGTACGTGTGGGACGTCTTCCCGGATTGGCGCGTGATCTGCGTCTCCTCGGTACCCGTGAAGTCGACGTACAGTCCGCGGCTCTTGGCTTCGGACGTCGTCTCGATGACGACCGTCCCCTCAATCACCTCGCCCGTGTAATACGACAGCCGCGGGAGTTCCACCGTAATCGAGCGGGACATCGGTCACCTCAGACGGACATGCCTCACCGGACGAGGAACCGGGTGCCGCAGTACGAGCAGGTCGCGATGCCGAACCGATCCACGTTCGTCGGCGGGCCACCGCAGTTCGGGCAGTTCAGGGCGACCGGGCCCACCTGGCCTGCGGGGACCATCGGCTGCTGGATCGGCGGCGGTGGTGGGATCGTCCGCCGGCCTGCGCCGGACGCGGCCGCGATGATGATGAAGACGATCACGAAGAGGAACGGGACGCAAAAGAAGGGCGCGATCGAGAAGGCGGATCCCGGGCTTCCCATGAAGGCGGAGCCGATCGCCACGAAGAACACGACGACGATAATGACGACGGCGAGGACCGCGAGGACGACCGGCTTCTGCCAAGGGCTCTGCGAAGGGGGGGCCTGGGGATACCAAGCCTGCTGCGGCGGTGGCGGCTGGGCCACGCGTCCGGATGGGGGGTGGCCTTAGATGAAGGCTGCGGAGGCGTGCCGGTCAGCCTGTCAGTTCCTTCAACGTGGCCGGGAGCAGTTTCAGGACATCCGCCACGAACCCAACGTGGGCGACCTCGAAAATCGGCGCGCTCGGATCCGTGTTGATCGCGACGATGAGGCCGGCGTCCTTCATGCCGGCGACGTGCTGCATCGCGCCGCTGATCCCGCAGGCCACGTAGAGTTTAGGGTGGACCGTCTTGCCGCTCTGACCGACCTGCCGCGTCTTCGGGAGCCAGTCCATGTCGGTGAGCGGACGTGATGCGCCGACGACGCCGCCCACGGCCTTCGCGAACTCCTCGATGAGCGGCAAGTTCTCCTTCTTCTGGATCCCGCGACCCGCCGACACGATCACGTCCGCGGCGGCGAGATCGATGTCCTGGACCGTCGGTCGCTCGATCCTCGCGAACCGCATCCGAACCCGCGACGCGTCGATCGAAACTTTCGTCGGCACGACGATCCCGCCCGGTGCGGGACTCGCCGCTTTCACGGAGCCGGGTCGCACCGTCCCGACGATCATCCGATCCGACGCGATCTCGATCTCCGCCTGCACCTTCTCGTTCAACAGCCTCCGCGTCACGACGAGCCGACTGCCGTCGAGGCGAACGCCGACCGCATTCGTTACGAGGGGAAGGTCGAGCGCCCCGGCGAGTCCGGGGGCGAGATCGTACCCCTGAGCCGTGTGGGCCGCGAGCAGCAGCCGCGGCTTCGCGGATTCGAGCAGGCCCCGCACGGCAAGGACGTACCCGTCGCCCGTGTACTCCGCGAGCGCCACGTCCTCGACGAGGAGGACCTCGACGCCGAGTTTCGCGAGGGCTTCGGCGAGGGCGCGCACCCCTTGGCCGAACAACGCAACCCGGACGACGCCACCCGACGCCGCCGCGAGGGCGCGACCCAGCGAGACGACCTCGAAGGTCGACGGCGCGAGCCGTCCCTCGAGGTGTTCCGCGACGATCAGGATGTCGCCCGACACCGGCTCACCGTCGGACGAACCCCTTTTCTCGGAGGAGTTGGGCGAATTTCTTCGCTTGATCTTCCACCGAGCCGGTCACGATCTCCGCGTGGCCCTTCGCGATCGGTGGGGAGAGCCCGCGGACGCCGAACGCATAGGGCAACGAAACCGAGGCGGGTGCGATCTCCCGGATCGGTTGTCGCGCCGCTCGCATGATCGCCGGCAGGGGCGCGTACCGCGGCGTGTTCGCCCCGAACTGAATCGTCAGGAGCGCGGGGAGCGGGATGGCGTAGACGCGCTGCAAACCGCCCTCGAGTTCGGTCGCGACCTCGAGGATGCGGTCCTTGACGTCGACGCGCGTGACGACGCTGGCATGGGGCAAGCCGACGAGCCCGGCGATCAGCCCGCCCGTCGCCGAGCTGCCCTGGTCGTCCGACTGGACGCCGGTCAGAACGAGGTCGTGAGGCAGCGTGCGCACCGTCGCGGCGAGGAGCCGCGCGACGGTCCCGACATCGTAGGTCCCGGAATCTTCGTGCGCGATTCGGACCGCCTCGTCGGCGCCTTTCGCGAGCGCCTCCCGCAGCACTTGGTCCACGCGCTTCGGCCCCAAGCTCAGCGCGACCACCCGGCCGCCGTACTTTTCTTTGAGCCGAACCGCCTCCTCGAGCGCGTACTCGTCGGCGCCGTTGATCTTGTAGTTCAGCGCGTCCCGACGGATGTCTTTTCCGTCCGGGGCGATCTGGAACTGGAGATCCGGGTTCGGGATCTGCTTCAGGCAAACGACGATGTTCAAGGCCACGGCGGGCGGGCGACGCGACGGACGATATTTAACCGTGTCCCCCGATGCGCGACGCGATGGTCGACCTGCCATGGCAATCGGTCCACCCGGCCGACCATCAGCGGCAGTATCTCGCGCTGCTCTCGTACCTTCCGCTCAAGGGCTACCGCAAGATGTGGATCTTCTCGCGCCACGTGCGCGCGATCCGCCGGCAACTCGCGGAGACGCCGGGACTCATCGGGTACTCGCTCCGAGCCAAATTGCTTCGCCATCGATTCTGGACCCTTTCCGTCTGGGAAGAGCGTCGCTCCGGCGCGGAGTCTGGCCGAGGCGCGCCGTAAGGGCGGCGGGGCCGGCGACCCCGGTTCGTTCGCCTACGGGAAAATGCCGCGCCACTTGTACGCTTCGACGACGCGGTTGATCGCGACCATGTACGCCGCCTGGCGCATGTCGACCTTCTTCGACTCGCGCATGTCCCAGACGCGCCCGAACGCGCTCAGCATGATCCCCTC
>VBMG01000085.1 GCA_005878485.1 Methanobacteriota archaeon
ATCGATGGTGAGCGACGGAACATCGAAATCGAGCCCCGAGCTGGCGGGTTCGAGGTCCGGGTGGACGGGGCGAGCTACCGCATCCGAGCGCGGTCTTCGGTCGACACGGTGGACATCCGCATCGGGGCCACGGTACTGCGCGTGCGGCTTCAGGGGGAATCTGCGATCCTCGACGATGGCGTTCATCGGTTCCGGATTTTCGAGGTCTCGGAAGCGGCACCGACGACAGGCCGGCGCGCAGGCGGGTCGGGCAGCCTCGTCGACGTGCGCGCCTCGATGCCCGGGCGGGTCGTCCGGGTGGGCGTGACCCCGGGAGCCCGCGTGCGACGGGGGCAGACGCTCATCGTCCTCGAGGCGATGAAGATGCAGAATGAGATTCCATCCCCCGGGGATGGCGTGGTCCGCGAGGTCCGAGTGGCCGCGGGCGAGACGGTCACCGCGGACGCGATCGTCGCGTCGATCGAACTGCGCGGGTCGTCGGCGTCGTGAGGAGATGCCGAAGCCGCTCCTTCTTCGAGCGCAAGTATCGTACGTTCGCGGCCGTGATCGGGACTTCGAGGGGTATTCGCTTGGACACACGGACCCCGTACGCCTCCAGTTCCTCAATTTTCGCCGGGTTGTTCGTCATGAGCCGCACGGACGTCACACCAAGGACGCGCAGCATGCACGCCGCGCACTTGTAGTCCCGGAGATCCGCGGGGAATCCGAGGATCCGGTTCGCGTCGACCGTGTCGAGGCCATGGTCCTGGAGGTGGTATGCGGCCACCTTGTTTGCGATGCCGATCCCTCGTCCTTCCTGGGCCATGTACAGGAGGACTCCGGCGGGCGCCCGACCGATTCGCTTCATCGCTGCGTCGAGCTGTTGGCCGCAATCGCACCGTTCGGACCCGAAGACATCGCCCGTCACGCATTCGGAGTGGAGGCGCACGAGGACGTCCCGCTTTCCCGCGACGTGGCCCCGGACGAGCGCCACGTGCTCCTCCCCCGAGAACGGGCAGACAAATGCGTGAATCCGGAATTTGCCGTACCGAGTCGGCAACCGTGCCTGGCTCCCGAGGAGGATGTTGTCGCACAGCTCTCCTTCGACGCGAGGCATCGCAGGCGGTTCCGACATTCCCGGCGTATATAAGAATTCGGGTGGCCCGGCAGGTCGGTAGCACGCGGGACGCCAGGCGACGTCACTCTCGCAAGTGCGCCGCAATCAGGGCCGGCGCGGCACCGATCGCGGTGGCCGTTTCGAGCGAGAGGCCTCGACCCGTCAAGTCGAAATGGTAGCGGCCGAGAGGATACACCTTGCGGTCGTCGAGCCCTCGCGGTCCCAGGCCGAAAACCAAGAGAATCGAGCTGCCGTTGGTCAAGGTCTCCGCGAGAGATGCCGCGGTGATCGCCTTCTTCGAATCCGGGCGGTTCGTCGTGACGACGACCTCGCCGAGTTGCGGCGGAAACCCGCGATTGGGGAATCCGAACGTCTGGAACCGGCCGAGGTCCGCGAGCTCCCGCAGATATTTCCCGGCTTCCCCGATGCTCGTCGTGCCGGAGACCCAGACGGCGACTTCCTGCGGGGTACGGAGCTCTTTTGCGTACGGAAACCCGAATGTGGCGAGGCTTCCGTCGAATGCGAGCGCGATCGGCGCCGCACGTGCGATCGCCCGGCGGTGCGCCTCGGCGAACCGCACGGAATCGTACGAGTTGTAGAGGCCGATCGTCATCCGCCCGCGGGCCATGTCGGCGACGATACACGGGGCGCTATTTTGAACTACTGCGGGGCGATGGGCTCTCCGCATGGAGATGCTCTACTACACGGTCGACGGCGGTCGCCTTGCAGGCTTGCCTGGGCCCGCTTACATGGAATGGGATTTCGCCCGTCTCCGGAAGATGGGCTACTCCGTCGTCGTGAGCCTCGAGTGCGACCGGCTCAATACGTTCGAGATCGAGGACGCGGGGTTTGAGCACAAGAAGATCTGCGTCGACGATTTCACAGCGCCGACCATCGACCAGATCGATGAGTTCGTGTCCTTCGTCGATGCGAAGCACGCGGAAGGAAAGAAGGTCCTCGTCCATTGCTACGCCGGTCGCGGCCGAACCGGGACGATGCTGGCGGCCTACCTGATTCATCAGGGCGTATCGTCCGATGCTGCGATTCGGGAGATCCGGGAACGGGCCGACAAGGCGTATGGCACGCTCCGCGGGGTGATCGAGCCGGAGCAGGAAGATGTGCTGAGGGAGTACGCCCGTGCCCTCCGCGATTCTTAACCGGTCTCCTCACTTGAGCTCGAGGAGTTCCTCGCCTTCCCATTTGTACCGCTTCTGCTTGCGCTTCTTGGCGACGCCTTTCTGCAGGAGGTATCCGACGAGGATCGGGAGTCCGATCGTCGCATCGACGAGGCTCTGGGCCATTTTCGCATCTTTGTGGAACTTGCCCCACGATTGGCTCTCCTCGAACGTACACCCACTAAGGCCGCCCCACTGCGGGACGTCCGTCGTGATCTGCGCCGCGTACATGTGCGGGTTTTCCGGATAGCCCATGACTTCCTGGATCACCTCGACCTGCGAGATGTAGTTCTTCGGCGTGCCTCCGCCGACGTAGAACACCCCGGTCCTCGGGGACTTCAGCTTCACCTGCGCGATCTCGTAGTTGTCCTTGATCGAGTCGAGGGCGATCGGCTCTCGCCCTTTCTTGACGCGATCGTGGTGGTGCTTCGCCAGCGCGATCCCGATCGACGAATCGTTCAGCGCGGGGACGAAGTACGGGATCCCTTTGCGGTAGCACGCCCCGACGAGGCTCGTCGGATCCTTGGACGCGATCTTCCCCATGTCCCACAGGATCTCGCGGCTGCTGTACGGCCGAGGTTCGAGGGAATCCGCGAGTGCTGCGATTTCGTCGTCGCACTCCCGAAAGAGCGACTCATCCGCCAGGGTGTCGTACACGCGATCGAGGAAGTGCTCCCGCAAGACGATGTCGTCCGCGTCCGGGGACGAGCGGTAGTGGCGGTGGCCGTGCGCCTCGTAGAAGTCATGGTACGCAATCGCCCCCGTCGTCACGACGACGTCCACGAGGCCGAACTCGACCATGTCTCGCATGACCTTCTTGAGCCCGCCCGGGGTCAGCGCGCCGGCGCCGCCGAAGAAGACCGTGCACTTCGGGTCCGTCATCATGTTCTCCAGGACCGAGGCGCAGAGGCCCAACGTCCGGGCTTGGAAGGAGATGTGCTTGTATCCGTCGACGAGGTCCGCGACCGTATGGGTCTTCTCGAGATCCAGGTGTTCGATCGGGACGGATGTGAGGTCGGCTTTCGTGGGCTTCTTCGGGACCATAGTCGGCGCTATGCGGCGCGCGGGAAAAAGGCTTCGGATGCGTCACGCTTTCTTGCGGCCCTCAACGGTCTCCGCGATCGCCCGTGCCTTTTCTTTCGGCCGCGAGCAGACCGCGTACTCGTCTCCGTCGAAGAAGACGTCGAGGTCTGGGTTCTGCCGCTGGATCTCTTGAATCCGTTGCATGATGTCCTTGAGGGTGATCGACTCGTCGTTCGGGTCGATCCGCATGATGACCCGCTTGTCGCTCTCCGTCCCCAAGGCCCGCCCGCCTCCGCACTCCGCTGTGACCGTCAGACTCGTCCGGCCGTATAAATACTGCTCCACTCAGTGCAAGCACGGAGCGCGTTCGCGTCCGGAGAGCCGGCTAGGTTGCTCCATGATATTCGAGTCAATACGACTAAATACCCTGTGGGTTCGTAGTCGCCAAGAACCGGTTCATCCGGGTCGGTCGTGCAATTCATGCGCTGGGAGGCACAGGCCCGATGGCGGTGAAGCCGACGGAGGAAACCGTCTCACCGGCGTGCCGCGTGTGCGGCGGGGAGGTGAACCCCCACGGCGAGTGCGTCGTGTGCGGCACGAAACAGTCGGATCCTCCGAAGAGCACCGAGGCGACCGTCGCGTCGTGGCCCAAGGTCGGTTCGGACGCCGGGTCAGCCGCTTGGCTCGCGACACCGTCCGGGGACGCCCGCGACGAAGCGCTGCGGAAGTGGCTCGGCGGGGAGGACACGGCGTTCCAGGAGTGGATCGGCGTGCCGACGGCGTCCGGGGGCGGGAAACCTCTCAAGACCTCCGATGAACGGATGTCCGACGACAAGGTCCGCGAGTGGCGCGCGAAGGCGCTCGAGGTCGATGGCCTTCGGGCCGAGCTCGATGCGATGCGCTCCACGTTGAACCGGGAGCTCGCGAACTTCCGTCAAGGCAAGTTCGACCCAGTCAAGTACATCGAGGAGTCCGCGAACCTATCGAAACAACTCCAGACCGAGTTCGCGAAGCGGAAAGAGCTGGAGCAAGAGATCCAGCACATCAAGAAAGGCTCGATTGCGGTCATCAAGTACGTCAAGACTCAGCAGCTCAAAGCAGGCCTCTCGCCGGAGCTCAAGAAGCGACTCGAGCAGGAGGCGAAAGCGCGCGAGGCGCTCGATGCCCAGATCGCGGAGCAACGCTCCGTGAACGAGCAGCTCCGAAAGCAGGTCGAAGCCGGGCTCGGGAAGCTCAAGCCGGACCAACGGGAGTTGAAGAAGCGGGAGCTCGCCCTCGCGGAACGGGAGGCGGTCCTAAGCGCGAAGGAGGACCGAGCCGCGTCGGCCTCTCCGGAAGGAGGCGGTGCCCCGAGCGAGGAGCTGAAACGCCGGTTCGAGGAGGAGCTCCGAGAAATGGAACATGACTACCTCTCGAAGGAAGAGGAGTTCAAGAAGCGGATCATCGTCCTCGAGGAGGAGATCGGCAAGTACAAGATCGAAGACAAGGTCCGGTCGGAGGCCCAGTCATTCGAGGGCAAATCGAAATCGGAAGTCCAGGTGGCGTTCTCGAAGAAGGAGCAAGACGTCCTTCACAAGGAAAAGATGATTCTAGTGAGGGAACAGGAACTCCAACGCCTGCAAGAGGAACTGCAGATCAAAGAGGACGAGGTCAAGAAAGTGAAAGAGCCGCTGACCTACAAGGAGGAAGAACTTCTCCGGAGAGAGGAAGACCTCCTGTACCGCGAAAAGGTGCTCCAGGCGGAGCAGCGGAAGGTTGCGCAAGCGAAGGCCTTGGGCGGTTCCGTCAACGAACTCGAACTTAAGTCCCGGCTCGAGGAGCTGAAGAGCCAGATTACCGCGAAGGAGGAGGAGGTCCGGACGAAAGAGAAGTACCTCACCCAGAAGATGGAGGAACTCCGGATGCGGGAGCAGGGCCTCATCACGGAAGACATCGAGGCCCGGGAACAGGATCTCCAGGTCGAGGTGAAGCAGCAGAAGGGCAAGACCGGGATCGCGCGCCTGGACGACCTCATGTTCGGTGGCATCCCGTTCGGGACGAACGCGTCCGTGTACGGGCCCGCGTACGTCGGGAAGGAGGTCCTCGTCGACCTCTTCATGGCGGAGGGGCTCAAGAAGGGAGCTCCTATCCTGTGGGTCCTCACCGACAAAGCGCCCGCGGACGTTCGCGAGGAGATGGCGTTTGTCCTGCCCGGCTACGAGGAGTACGAGAAGCTCGGGTTGGTCGAGTACATCGATGCGTATTCGAAGTCGATGGGAGCGGACGCGACGGACCCAAACACGACGTACATCGATGACCCGACGGATCACCAGGCGCTCCTGAAAGCCGTCGACGCGAAGGCGAGCGAGTGGAAGAAGAAGTATCCGACGTACCGCCTCGGGTTCCGCAGCGTCTCGACCCTGATCGCGTACCTGGACCCGACGACGACGTTCAAGTTCCTCCAGCCGTTCGTCGGCCGCCGGAAGCGGGACAAGGCCGTCGCGTTCTACGTGATCGAGAAGGGGATGCACGAGGAGCAGGAGATCCAGATGCTCGGCTCCCTCATGGACGGCAGCATCGAGTTCAAGGTCGAACAGCTGAAGTCGTTCATGAGCATCAAAGGGATCTGCGACGTGCAGAGCCGCGGCTGGATCCGCTACACGTACACGAAGTCGAGCGTCTCGATCGGGTCGTTCTCCCTGGACCACATCAAGTGATCAGGCGATTTCCGGAGACCGCCCCTTCGCGGGCTTTCCGGGCTGTTGCGGGATGTTCACCTGGGGAATCGGGACGGGTGGTGGCAGGCGAAGTTCGCGCGCGAGGATGACCGCCTCCGGGATGCAGTTCGTCATGATGACCGTGTGGATCTCCTGCGCCACCTCAGGCGGCATCTGTCCGCCGGAAGACCACCCCTTCACGAGCGCCTTCGCGTCGCCCTCCCACAGCAGGTTCCCCTCGATCTGGATGAGGCCGACGACCGCTTCCGACGCATGATAGTTCGCGGTGAAGCGAAAGTCCACGGAGGCTTGTCGCTCGCCGATTTCGGAGACGAGGGTGACGGAACTGTTGTGGTCGACTCGGAGATTGACCCAACGGTCGGTGGGCTTCACGAACCGACGGCCGTCCACGCTGGAGAATTCGAACGTCTTCACCGGCATGACGCGCTTCGATGGGGCCGACGCTATATGAATCTTCGGAGCCGCGGCTTTTTTGCGGTGAAGAGACTTCGAGGTCGGTTATGGTCCTCTGGATCGGCGTCGATGACACCGACAGCCTCCGCGGCATGTGCACGACGTTCTTGGCAACGGAAATCGTCCGCGACTTGACTGCCGACTTCGACCTGATCGGATACCCGCGGCTCGTCCGCCTCAACCCGAACATCCCCTGGAAGACGCGCGGGAACGGGGCGATTTGTATGTGCGTAGGCCGCGGGCGTGGGAACGCCGTCGTCGCCGGGTCGATTGACGGTCGTTCCGTTCGAGTTTATCACCGGGGTGCGACCGGACCCGAACCGGACGACGTGGTAGAGCGGGTCAGTGCCCTGATCGAGCGGTGGTCCGACTTGGAAGCCGATGGGACAGACCCCGGACTCGTGGTCTTGCGCAAGAAGCCGCTCCCCGGGTTGTACTGGCGGGCAGTTCGTTCAATCGTCTCGCGGTCTGAGGCTCTCGCGGGGATTCGCGGACTGGGACGATGGCGCGAGTGGAAGTCAGGCCGCGGGGTCATTGGGGCGGCGGCGGCCTGCTCCTGGCGGCCGCACGATCGCACGTGGGAGATCTTGGCGTATCGAGAGGCGTCCCGCTGGGGCACGGCCCGAGTGGTCGA
>VBMG01000086.1 GCA_005878485.1 Methanobacteriota archaeon
ACGAGCTCGTCCGCGGCCGCAAGGAAAAGCCGGTGAGGTAGGCGAATGGAACCAGAATCGCCGCCGCCCCCTGAGGAAGCGCCGGAAACGCCTCCAACCGAACCCGCTCCTCCTCCAGCCGGGGTGCCGCTCGCGGAATCGCCAGTCGAAGCGCCCGCAGAACCCGGAACCGAGGGCGAGGCTCCTCCGGCGGAGAAGCCCCGGAAAGAGCCGAAGAAAACGAAAAAACGGCCCAGCTATGAAATGAAGCTGTTCGGAAAGTACGACATGACGGACGTCGCGGTGCGCGACGCGGGTCTCGCGAAATACATGAACCTCTCGCCGATCGTCATCCCGCACACCGGCGGTCGTTGGGCGAACAAGCCCTTCGGGAAGGCGAAGGCCAACCTCGTGGAACGGCTGATCAACAACATGATGCGCACGGAGAACTACACCGGGAAGAAGTCGAAGGCGTATCGCGTCGTGCGGACCGCGTTCGAGATCATCGAGAAGCGAACCCAGAAGAACCCGGTGCAGATCCTTGTGGACGCCCTCGAGAAGGCCGCGCCGCGTGAGGAGATCACGCGCCTTCGGTTCGGCGGCATTTCCGTGCCGCGGGCCGTGGACGTTGCGCCGTCCCGCCGGCTCGACCTCGCGCTTCGCAACATTTGCGTGGGAGCCGTCACCGCGACGTTCAAGAACCGCAAGCCGGTCGAGGAGTGCCTCGCAGACGAAATCCTGACCGCGGCGAAAGGCGACATGCAGAGTTCGGCGATCGCGAAGAAAGAGGAACTCGAGCGCATCGCAGCGTCTGCTCGGTGATTCGCGGCCCTCCGAACCGAAGCCTTAATTAGGTTCGGTCTTCTGCGACATTCCTTGTTCACTATCAGGAGCCCGAGCGATGGGACGTAAGGAAGAGAATATCAAGAAAGCACAGACGCTGCTCCACCAAAAAGAGCGCATCCGCAACATCGGCACCGCAGCACACATCGACCATGGCAAATGTTGTCATGGTAGCACGCGGATCTGGGTGAGTGGCGAGTGGGTAACCGCTAAGAACCTCTGGACTCGCTTCGAGAATCGTTCTGCAGTTCCGAACACTCACGGCGCAGAAGTGAAGAATCTGATCGATGAGGACCTGTGGACTCTGTCCCTCGACATGCGCTCAGGCAAGACTCAGTTCTCACAAATCACTCACGCTTGGCGACTTCCCGCCGCGGAGCCACTCGTCGAAATCGAGAGTCGGGACGGCAGGATCATCCGGACCACCCCTGAACATCCGTTCGTCGTTGGTTCGGAAGAGTCGCTTCAATTTCGACCTGCTCGCGATCTCAGGAAAGGAGATGTGCTTGCGGTCCCGAGGACGCTGCCCTCTCGGGGCGAAGGTGAGAATTGGGATGATCTGGAATCAGAGGTGGTACTTCGCCTCGCGGGAAATCCAAATTTCTTGTTCAAGCTGAGCGATGCCGGGCAACAAATCGCGAGCGAGGGAAGTGCCATCCGCGGGGAATCTCTTCTCGCAAGATTCACCGACCTCGCGATACCACCGGCGACCATCTATGAGCTTGTGGAATCGATCTGGTATCGACCCCGCAAAATCACAAGCCGACCGTCCCGACCGATTCGCCTGCCGAACCGAGCTGAGCTGGAGGAATTCTTCTGGTTCGTCGGCCTCTTGTACGGCGACGGGGATGGGAATTGCGTCATCACCGGGGCAGATAAGCAGCTCCTAACGCGAGCGCTCCGATTTATCAGGAGGTTGTCTCCTAGCGCGAGTCTTACGCGCGATTCCAATAGGCCGATCTACAGGCTACACCCTGGCTCGAATACCTTCATTCAACTCATGCATTCCCTGTTCGAGTACCCGCTTCGTCGCAAGGCTTGGAGCATTCGACTACCAAGTCAGTTGCACACGGCGCCGCTTCCGGTGGCTGCGGCTTTCATCCAGGGATACCTGGATGCAGATGGGACCGTTGAGAAGGCGCGCTCGGCCGTTTCGGCGACGAGTGTGTCCGAGTCATTCCTTGATGAGCTCCAGCTCCTGCTCTTGCGGTTCGGGGTGAGGGCCATCTTCAATCGGGAGAGAGGCCGCTCGACGCTCTACATCTCGGGTCGCCGGAATCTTTCGCGCCTTCCGGATTTCAGTGATCCTAGCAAGGCCTCACTTCGAAAGGAACTGGAAGCTAAGTCGAAGACGTCCTACGTCGTGGACCTGTTACCTGTGAAATGGGAGCGGATACGGCCAAACGACTACAAGAGTCGATTCTACGCGCTTGCCAGCGAGCGCCCTTCGATCCGATCCTTGCTATTGATGGCCGGTCCTGACCTTGCAGCCGTCGAACACCTCATGAATGAAGATGTAGCGTTCGTTGAGGTGAGGCATATTCGCCACTCTCGAACAAAGTGGGTATACGACTTCTCGGTACCGGGTCCGAAGAACTTCGTAGCGGAAGGCTTCTTCATCCACAACACGACCCTCTCCGACTCCCTCATCGCGGGAGCAGGAATGATCTCCGAGGAACTCGCGGGCCAGCAGCTCTTCATGGACTACGACGAGCAAGAGCAGGCCCGCGGAATCACAATCAACGCCGCGATCGCGTCGATGGTCCACGACTTCGAGGGCGGCCAATACCTGATCAACCTGATCGACACGCCGGGCCACGTTGACTTCGGCGGCGACGTCACGCGCGCGATGCGGGCCATCGACGGCGTGATCATCCTTGACGACTCCGTCGAGGGCATCATGCCGCAGACGGAGACCGTCATCCGTCAGGCGCTAAAGGAACGCGTGAAGCCGGTCCTGTTCATCAACAAGGTCGACCGGCTCGTGAACGAACTCAAGATCACGCCGGAGCAGATGCAGCAGAGGTTCCAGAAGATCATCACGGAAGTCAACGCGCGGATCCGGAAGTGGCTCCCGCCCGAACTGGGCGAGAAGTGGATGGTGAACGTGGAAGCGGGAAGCGTCGCGTTCGGGAGCGCGTACCACAAGTGGGCGGTGACCGCACCGTTCACGAAGCGGACAGGCATCGGCTTCAAGGACATCTACAAGCACTGCCAGGAAGGCACGATGAAGGAGCTCTCGAAGAAAGCGCCCCTCCACGACGTCGTCCTGAGCATGGTGATCCGCCACCTGCCGAATCCGCTCGAGGCACAGAAGACCCGCATCCCCGTCATCTGGAAAGGGGACATGTCATCCTCCGTCGGCAAGGCGATGCTCGCGGTCGACGAGAACGGGCCGGTCGCGTTCATGGTGACGAAGATCATCGTCGACCCCCAGGCGGGCGAGGTCGCCGCGGGCCGATTGTTCGCCGGCAAGGTCCGCCGCGGACAAGAGCTCTGGGTCATCGGCATGCCGAAGCCGCAACGCGCCCAGACCGTCGCCATGGTCGTCGGCCCGGACCGCATCCCCGTCGACGAGATCGACGCCGGGAACGTCGTCGCGGTCGTTGGGCTCAAGGATGCCGTCGCCGGCTCGACCGTGAGCGACGACAAAGAGATGCAGCCCTTCGAGAAAATCGTCCACTACTCCGACCCGGTCGTGACGATCGCGGTGGAGGCGAAGTCGACGTCGGACCTCCCGAAGCTCGTCGAGGCGTTGCGGCTCCTCGCGAAGGCGGACCCGAGCATCCAGGTCGAGATCAACCAGGAGACGGGCGAGCACCTGATCTCCGGGATGGGCGAGCTCCACCTCGAGATCACGATCTACCGCGTCCAGAACGACTACAAGATCCCGGTCACGACCAGCCCGCCGATCGTCGTCTACCGCGAGGGCGTCGGCGGCAAAGGGGGTCCGTTCGAAGGAAAGTCCCCGAACAAGCACAACCGGTTCTACATGGAGGTCGAGCCGCTCGAGGAGAAGGTCGTTCAGGCGATCCGGAGCGGCGAGATCGCGTCGGGACAGCGGATCAAGGATTCGAAGGTGCTCGCCAAGAAGCTCGAAGAGCTCGGGATGGACCGGAACGAGGCGAAGAACGTCGTGTGGATGCAGGACACGAACATGCTGATCGACGCGACGAAGGGGATTCAGTACCTCCACGAGACGATGGAGCTGATCAAGGAAGCGTACATCGAGGCGATGAACAAAGGGCCGCTCGCCGGGGAGAAGTGCATGGCGATGAAGGTCCTCCTCGTCGACGCGAAGCTCCACGAAGACTCCGTCCACCGCGGGCCTGCACAGGTTATCCCCGCCGCGCGATCGTCGATCTATGGCGCGATGGTCCAGGGTGGACGAACCCTCATGGAGCCGATCCAGAAAGTGTTCATCAACGTCCCGCAGGACTACATGGGGTCCGCGATCGGGGACATCCAGAGCCGCCGCGGCGTGATCGAGGACATCACGCAGGAAGGCGAGATCACGGTCATCCATGCGAAGGCGCCCGTTGCGGAGATGTTCGGCTTCGCATCCGCGATTCGTTCCGCGACCCAAGGCCGGGCGCTCTGGTCGACGGAGAACAGCGGGTTCGAACCTGTCCCGGGCAACCTGCAGCCGGAGGTCGTTCGGTCAATCCGCACACGGAAAGGCTTGCCGCCGGAACCCTACGACGAGGCGTACTACGCGGCGTAAACGCAGAGGGATAAGAGCTCACCGAGCGTATCCGCGCTGGCGTGGGCCATGACGACGGATCGACGATTCTCGCGTTTCAGCAAGTCTCCCGCCACCGCGGCGTTCAGCGTCACGGAGATTCCGGACGATGGCGTGTGTCTCTCGGCATTCCTGATCGTGACCGAAGCCCGCGACGCAAGGAAGGTCCTCGTGGGCCACATGAATCCGAAGGCCCCGTGGGACCACATCGGGGCCCTCGACCCATCGCGCGTCGAGGCGCACTCGCACGGCTGGATGCTCCCTTCGTCCCATCTCATCTTCCGCGAATCGCCCGACGATGCCGCCCGGCGGATCGCCCGCGAGCAACTCGAGTCGCCCGACCTCGCGCTCTCAGGTCCCCAGGTGGTCTCGGAGGTCTACACTCCGAGGCGGTTCCCGGGCACGGCGCACCACTGGGACCTCGAATTCCTGTTCCGCGGACAACTCGCTGCCCGCGACGTGCCTCATCCCGCTGCTTGGAAGGAGTTGGCCTTCGTCGACCTGCGCCGCACGAGCAAGTCGGAGATTGCGCGGTCCCATGAAGACGTGATTGAGTCGGCAGGCTTGCAATTTGGCGAGGGGTGAGGTCTTCCATCCAATTCATCCCGGCTCCCGGCGTCCGCGCGGCCCGCGTCCGGTGGACTAGGGATGGCGGCGAGAAAGGATCCAGACGGCCAATCCGACCGCCGCAGCTCCTGCGGCTCCCAGGATCACAATGACCCAAGGAAAGTTTGAATCCGCCCCCGAGCCCATACAGTTCTGAGCGAATCCTTCCCGCAAGAAGATGGTTTGAGACCCACCGATGCTCGACGCGTTTGATCCCATGTAGATCGTTAGTCCTCGGTCCGCGCAGCCGCCGGGGGTCCAAACTTGGAATGCGTCGGAGGAGGATGCCCGCCCGTCCGCATTCGCGTCGAGGAACGTGACGGGTTCCGCCGGACTCGGTGCCGGTCGGACCAGATCGGCCATGGAAGTGTAGTTTCCGGACGAGGCGTTGCGCACGAAGAGGGTCGCGAGCGAGATCGAGTCGTGCAGGAGCATGGCAGAACATGTCGGCTCCCGGAACTCTACGCGGTAGTCGAAAGCCGGACATGGCGGCGTGCCGCCCGCCGTCGACGTAGCGAGCAGAAGGACGAAGGCCGCCACACCCAGGAGCACTTGCCGAGGGAGTTGCACAATGAAGGCACGCGCCGCGAGACGCTTGTACCTTGTCACATCGTTAGGTTTTTCGAGATTCATGTATCCCTCCCGGCGAACGCGAGCGCCGGTGCCGGCAAAACATAAATAGGACAGGATGTTAAGGAGCGCTCCACGGAGTAAGACCCCATGCCCGCGAAGCCCCACCTCAACCTCGTGTTCATCGGCCACGTCGACCACGGGAAGTCGACGACCGTCGGCCGGATCCTCTACGACACCGGGAACATCGACCCACACGAGCTCGAGAACCTCAAGAAACTCGCCGAGCAGATGGGCAAGGCCACCTTCGAGTTCGCCTTCGTCATGGACCAGGTCAAGGAAGAGCGCGAGCGCGGCCTGACGATCGACGTCGCGCACAAGCGCTTTGACACGGACAAGTACTACTTCACGATCATCGACGCGCCGGGCCACCGGGACTTCGTGAAGAACATGATCACGGGCACGTCCCAGGCCGACGCGGCGGTCCTCGTCGTCGGCGCGGCGGAAGGCGTCCAGACGCAGACGAAG
>VBMG01000087.1 GCA_005878485.1 Methanobacteriota archaeon
CCGGATGAGTTCGTACGTCCTTAGACCACTGGAAGGCGGGCGAATCCGGATGCGTGGGCCAGGATTCGAACCTGGGAACCCCTTCGGGAAGGGATCTTGAGTCCCTCGCCTTTGACCAGGCTTGGCTACCCACGCGTGGGCCGCGGAGGGGGCGCGCCACGTTAAACCTTTCCCGCGCCGCTCGACTGCCGCAAAAGAGCGCGAAGGTTTTTCGGCGGAGTCTTCTTCCGCCTCGAGGGAACGGTAGATGGCCCAATACTTCACGAAGTCCTTCTTTGATGAGGTCGCGAGTCGCCTCAACGCCGATCCCGAGTGGGCGAAGAAAGCGTCCGCGATCACCGCGAAGATTGTCCTCACGTGCTTCGATCGCAACGCGTCGTTTGTGCTCGACATCCTGGGAGGCAAGGTGGCGGCCAACCAAGTCTCCGCCGACGCCCCTGCCGACTTCAAGTTCGAGGGCACCTACGACGTCTGGACGCAACTCGGGAAAGGCGAGAAGGATTTTCAGAGCCTCGTCCTCGGCGGCAAGATTCGGTTTCGCGGATCGCTGCCGAAGATCATGGCCCTCACGAGCCAGCTGAACCGGATTACGCAGGTGGCCCAGCTGGTTCCGAAGGAGTTTTAGCCGCCGCCCAGAAGACCGCGGCGGCGACGACCACTCCGGCAATCTCAAGCGCGCCAATCAACGCGGCGGTGATGACGAAGACGACGGTCCACGTCTGCGAGAGGACCAGCGTCACGTTGTCCGGACCCGGCGCGAGGAAATGGCTGTAGAAGCCGTACACGAAGGATGCCGCAAGGAGAACCGCGAGGAGGCCCGCCGCGAGGATCCGGCTGAACCGGAGGACGAGGAGGCCAACGATCGGTCCAATCATGATCACCGACAGGATGAATACGAGGTCCAACCCGGTGGGAAGGAGTTGGAGGGCGGAGTGGGAGCTCGCATGGACGAGGGTGAGCGCGAAATGAGCCACGACCAAACCGACAAGATACCGATCGAGACGTTGCAAGCCCTACGCCCTCCCGTGCGGGAATCCCTCAGCCTTCCACGCGGAGGCAATCTCCTCCACGCCTTCCTGATATGTGGGGAAGGACGGGCGCCACCCGAAATCCCGCCGGAACCGCACACTCGAGGTCGAAAAGGAGGAGCTCAAGAGGCGGGTCCCGTATCGGCCCAGGAACATCCGCGCGAGCCACCGAGGCATTCGGCGGGGCGGGCGAACGCCGAGTCGCATGGCCAATTCCCCTAGGAACGCGGACAGCGGCACCGGTCGATTGTCGACAATGTGCCACACGCCGGTCTTCGGCGCTTCTGCCGCGGTCACGAATGCGCTCGCCGCGTCATCCGTGTGAATCAGGGACCACACTGGGCTGTGCCGACCGATGAGCACCGGACGTCCCTTCGCGATCGACTCCGCGAGAATCCGAGTATGCCAGCTATCCGCAGAGTAAAATCCGCCGCAACGCAAGGTGAGCGTATCGAATCCGTGTGACGCCCCTGCCTCCCGAGCGATCCGCTCCGCATCCAGCGCCGACGCGAGAACCGGATCACCCGCGGGCGGCGCGTCCTCGTCGAACGGCCTTCCATCGAGAGTCCCGACGGCCCACACGATGCTCTCTTGAAGGAACGCCCGGGCGCCAACCCGCGCGGCCGCTGCGACGAGCGAGCGCGTCCCCTCGCGGCGAATCCGATTGTTCATGGCCCAATCGGTCGCCCGGGTGCGGACTTTTGTCGGGATCGCGGTCGCCGCTCGGATGATCACGTCGCATCCCTCGGCCGCCGTTGCGAGCGCACCCGCATCGAAGAGGTCGGCTCGTCGCGGCTCGCCTCCCGTGGACCGCACGGTGGTCTCGGAAGCGTCGCTCCGAACGAGCCCGACGACGGAATGCCCACGGGAGACGAGTTGCCGGACCACACGTCGGCCGAGCACGCCGCTCGCCCCCGCAACGAACGCGCGCACACCGGGGTATCGCTCAAACGATTAAATATCGCGGGGCTCATCGTCCCGCGAGAGCGGCGGCAAGGCGGGGACGATGGTCGACTTCGACCTCACGGACGAGCAACGGCTCCTCCAGAAGACGGCGCACGAGTTCGCCGAGCGGGAGATGCGGCCCGTCGCGCTGGAATACGACAAGAAGGGCACGGTCCCGTGGGACGTCATCAAGAAGGCCCATGCGCTCGGCCTCGACACCGGATTCATCCCGGAAGCGTACGGCGGCGGCGGGATCGACTCGACGTTGACCCATGTGATCGTGACCGAGGAATTGAACTGGGGCTGCGCCGGAATGGCCACGGGCCTGATCGGCGCAGGCCTTGCGTACCTCCCGATCATCCACATGGGGACGGAGGATCAGAAGAAGCGGTTCCTCACGCGCTTCACGGGCCCGGAGCCGCGGCTCGGGGCTCTCTGCCTCACAGAACCCGACGCCGGCTCCGACGTCGCCAACATCTCGACGACGGCGAAGAAGGAAGGCCACAAGTGGGTCTTGAACGGCGTCAAGCGCTTCATCACGAACGGCGGGATCGCGGACATCCACGTCGTGTTCGCGACGCTCGACAAAAGCCGCGCGCACTTCGGAATCCGAGCGTTCGTCGTCGAACACGACACGCCCGGCCTGAAAGTCGGCAAGGTCGAAGACAAGATGGGGGTCCGCGCGAGCCACACCGCGGAGGTCATCCTCGACGATTGCCGCATCCCGGAAAACAACCTGCTCGGCTCCGACGAGGGCACCGCCTTCTACGGCGCCATGAAGACGTTGGAGTCGTCCCGGCCCCTCGTCGCAGCGGGAGCAGTCGGGATTGCGCGCGCAGCGTACGAGTACGCCCTCGACTATTCCCGCAAGCGGAAGGCGTTCGGCTCTCCGATCGCGAAGAAGCAGGCGATCGCATTCATGCTCGCGGACATGAAGACGAAAATCGACGCGGCGCGCCTCTTGACCTGGCGGGCCGCATGGATGCTCGACCACGACCAGCCGATGAACAAGGAGGCGAGCATCGCGAAACTGTTCGCGGCCGACATGGCGATGGACGTCACGACGGACGCGGTGCAAATCCTCGGCGGGGCGGGCTACATGAAAGACGAGCCCGTGGAGAAGTGGATGCGGGACGCGAAGATCTTCCAGATCTGGGAAGGGACCTCGCAGATTCAGCGACTCGTCATCTCCCGCGAAGAGATCGGAGAGCTCTAAGCCTTCTTGGCAATCGCTTCGACTTTCGTCTCCCTTCTCGCCGAGCTGTTCCATCTTCTTCCCGAGTTCGACAATCCGGGACACGACCTCGGGATCCGTTCGAACGTTCAAGCCAATCTTCGACATGGCTTTGAGCGTCTCCCTCGTTTTCTCCTCCGCGAACGCTTGGGGCATCCCTTCGCCGTGTGAGAAGTTGAAAATCTCCGCGGTGGCCCGGTAGTATGTCTCGATGAAATGGTCGACGCGCTCCTCCCGGGCGACTTCGACGAGGCCCGTATCGCGCATCTTTCGGATGTGGTGGTAAATCGCCTGCGGCGTCAGGTTGAGTTCCGCCGCGATCTGGCTCACGGTCATATCTTTCGCACGCAGGAGGTATATGACCCGCCTTCGAGTCTCGTCCGCGAGTAGCCGAAACGCTTCCGGGTCTTTGATCACCTTGAAGGCCTTCATGGTCGCCTCGGGACAACGTATGTTTTCCCATGTTTATAATGGTTTCCATAATTAAAACAGATGCTTTATAAACAAGTGTTGCTATCAGCCAAATATGCATTCGAACAAGAGAAACGGACGATTTACCAAGTCAAGCGATGTGACGAACGCTGACTCCATCTCGGACCCCGCCGCACGGTACGCGTGGGCGGTCCGCGGCATGGACCCGTGGACCCGGCGGTGGCCGATCTGATCGAGTCCGCTCCGTTCGCATCGACCCCCAGTGGCCTCGCGCGAGGGCACGCAACCGACCTCGACCGGTACGTCCGGCACGAGTTCAAGGACCGCGAGTCCCGGTGGTTCGTGGACGCGATTCATCGCCTTCTGGCCCAAATGACCGAAGGCGACTCCGACGACGACGCCCCGCTTCTTCGTCGCTTCGTGCGGGCGATCGCCGAGATCAGGTAGACCCCTCTTTGTCGTCAGACTTAAACCTTCTTTGACGGTTGCGCGGCCATGGCCGCGGTCCCGCCGGCCCCCGGTCCTGAACCGCTTCGCCTCCCGCACGGCAGCGTTCGCGGGACGATCGCGATCTTCGTGACCGCGACGTACGGGTATCTTCTCCTCCAGGGGAAACTGGTTCCGGCGGTCGTCCTGAACGCGGTCGTGGTCGTGATCGCCTTCTACTTCGGGACGCACACGGCGACGTCCAAGCCCCCGGTCCCGCCCGGACAGCCCGTCCCCCGACCTCCCCGACTCGTCCGAGCCCTCCTGTTGATCGGTTTCGCGGGCCTGACGTTGTGGTTCCTCAGCCAGCACATGTCGACGTCGGATGTCCCGCCCCAGCTCGTGGCGGTCCTTGAGGTCCTCGCGGGATACGTTCTGGGGGTTGCGGTTTCATGGCTCATCCACCGCCGGGCCCACCTCTCCGCGGTCCGGACGCGGTTGGCGACCGCGTTCCGCGATGTCGTCGCGGTCGGAGCCTTGGGCCTGACCGCATACATCTGCTATTCCTTCTTGACGGGAGGAACCAGTATCTTTGCGAGTCGAACCGAAGACGCGCTCTCCCTTGTGGTCACGTTCTACTTCGGATCCCGCGTGATTGGCCATTGAGACGCCGGTGAGACTTCAGGAAGACGCCACGCGTTCTGGCCCAGATCTTGCCGCAAGAATTTCATTTTGGATACGCGGCGAGGAAGCTATTTAGTTCGCTCCGGGAACGGACGCCGTCGCCCACCAATGGACGCCGTCCCGATCGCACTCGCGCTCGTTCTCGTCTCGTGTGGCATCGGGTTCGTCTGGGGGCGACGCCATGCCCGGCAGTGGGCCACCACGCACCGCGGCTGGACGTGCCTCGTCTGCGGCCAACCAAACGAAGTCGATCTCGAGCAATGCTGGAGTTGCGGACGCGGTCAAGGTGACACGGTCCAAAGTCCAAGCCATGTCCCCCAGGCGCGACGATGGCCTTGCCCCGCGTGCGCGACGTGGAATGGAATCGCCCGGGAGGCGTGTTGGCGATGCGGTGCCCTCCGTCGACCTAATGAATCTCTGGCGCTTCCTCAAGGAAATCCCGCTCCCGCATCTCGCGGCGCTTCCATCCTTCGAGCTCCCCCACGAAATACGGGAGCAGACGCATGGAAACGTAGGAATTCATGAGCGGGATTCCGAGCTGCTCCGAGAACACGAGGAGGTTGACGGCGTCGTTGTACCGGATGCGCATCTTCATGTTCTCGGTGTACAGGTCGAAGAAGAAGAGGCCCCATAACATCTCCTTGACGACCTGCAACGCGCGCCTCCAGCGGCTCACGCCGTCCCCCGATCCGAACGGATGGTCGGCCCGCGCTAAACGTTTTCCTGCCCGGCCGGAGACCTTTAGCGGCGTGTCGCGTTTCGGTCCGTCGTGGCGGATATCGACCCGGTGCAGCTCGCCGCGGTTGTCCTCGTCGCCGGCTTCTTTATGGCCTGGTACTACGGCGCGCTGCTCTACTCCCGGCGGCTCGCCCGCCGGATCGGGACGGAACTCAAACGCGCCGTCGTCGGCCTCGGTGGGACCTCGAGAATTCAATGGTTCGGGACGACTGCGTTTCGGATGACGACGGAGGGGGCGAACCCCCCGTTCCGGGAATTCTCGGTTACGGTGACGTTGCGGCCGCGGGAGATGCCGATCAATTGGGCCATCGCGACCGCCCAGGGACGACGAGACGTGGCGCTCGTCGAGGCATCCCTCCAGAAAGATCCGCGAATCGGATTCGAACTGATTGACCCGCAGACACGCATCGGTCGAAGGAGGAGTCGGTCGAAAACCGATTGGTCGAGCTTTTCCCTGGGTGGCCGTCAACTCCTGCTGTCCTCGGATACGGACCGCGGGGCAAGGCGAATCTTGGAAGGTATCGACCCGAGCACCCTGGACTCGATCGCCGCTATCCATGTGACCGCCGGGAACCGGCCGGGCATCGCGGCCTCTGTGTCCGTGGCGCCCGGGGCGGCCACTCGTGGGATCGCGGCCCTCCGCGCGCTGGCGGAACGGCTCTTGGCCTAGTGGCACCGGCTCCCCGCGAGTGGCCCCAAGAGGCCTTCGAGGAGCTCCGCGGGCCCGCGGTGCATGAACCGGAGGTCGACGAGGCGCTGGGTCTCGTCACACCGGTGCGCCACATGCAGGACACGGTAGAGTTTCGTCCTGAAGAGGCCGAGGTGAGCCGATCCGAGCGCGTACGCAGCCTCATGGCCTCCCACCTTGCACATGCCGGGGCGGGATTCGTCGAGCTTCGGGGGCGGAATCGATCCCCGTGCGGTTCGAACGGACAGCTCGATCGCCCGCCGGGCTTGCGCGTCGACGAGGAGCCCCGAGGCCCGGCCCTCCTGCGCCCAGCGCACGCCGTCGTACACGACCGTGTAGTCCACATCCATCGGCTGCCGGCCGAGCCGCAAGTCCCATCGATCCGGCAGCCGGACCATGACGAAGTTGGACGGTCCAAGGACGAAGTGCGTCGCGGCGACGACGTGATCCCGGGTCGCGGACTTCATGCGGCGCCCATCAACTCGGCGGCGAACGGGGGCGTGTACGTCATCATGTCCTGCGAGACCCGACGGACCATGTCGACGCCCGTGACCTCGGACGGATAGAGCGGGATGTACGACCGCACGAGGGGTCCCAGGTCGCGGTACAGGACTTTCATGTACGCAATCTGCTCGTGGTACTTGTTCGCGAGGTACTCGCCCGCGCCGTCCTGCAGGGCGATCTCGGGACGCAGCACCTCATTCACGATGACCCCTCCGATCGGGATGTTGAACTTCTGGACCATGCCGATGAACCGGCGGACGACCGCGATCGGGAGAGCAAGCGGTAGCGTGACGAAGAAGAACGCCGTCCGTTCGGGATCCACGAGGACGCCCTTCGCCTTCTCGAACCGCTCGTTCATCGAAATGAGGTCGGCCATGAGCGGATCCTTCTTCACCTCGGCCATGACCTTCTCCTTTCGGAAAGAAAGCTGAACGCGCATGCTGAGTGCCTCCTTGCGCGAATCGATCATGCGCGTGAGCCAGAGGCCATAGATCTTGCTTAGGCCGATGAGGCGGACCGCGTTCGCGACGGCCGCGGTGTCGAAGATTACGCGGTCGTACACCTCCCCCTCCTTGAGGATGTAGTCGACCATTCGGTCGAACATCGCGCTCTCCTCAAACGCGGGGTTCGTCGCGGCGATTTCGATGAACGGCCTTGCATCGAGGGGGATGTCGGCCCACTTCAGAAATTCCTTCACCCGGCCGCGAATGGAATTCCGGTAGCGTTCCACGACCTCGGTCGTTTCAACTTCGACGGCGTGGACGTTTTTCGCGCCCTTCACCTCGATGACTTTGCCGCCGGACAGGCTCTGGCCGAACAGGCTGGAGAGAGAGTGCACAGGGTTCAGGGACGCGACCAAGACATTCTCTCCTTGGGACGCATAGTGGTACGCGAGTCCGGCAGCCGCAACGGTTTTTCCGACGCCGCCCTTCCCGCCGGTGAAGATGTAGCGCATCTTCGGTCGTTGTTCGAGGAGCTCGGGGAGGGTCGTCATGGGAAGCCACCCTAGAGCGCGGGTCCGAAGAGCAGGTCTTGAGACACCCGCTCGATCATATCGAGACCGCGGGGTTCTCGCGGGTACATGGGCAGCATCGCGACGACTTTGCCTGCGAACTTCGACTTGATCTCATCGAGGTACTTTCGCTGCATCCGCGCGCGGTTCCGCAGGAATTCGACCGCTTCGCCGCCTTTCGCCTCGGCGAGCTCCGCGGGATACACCTGGTTCACGATCAGACCCGCCATCCTGAGGCCGAGGGCGTCGAACATCTCGAGCGCGCGCTCCGTATCGAGGATCGCCATGCGCTCGGGGATCAAGACCATGAAGAATGACGTCCGCTGTTGGTCGACCATCAGGTCCGTAAAGCGCGTGATCTTCTCCTGGATGTCTTGGAGCTCTTTCAGGACCTCATCCTCCGAGACCTTCGCGCCTTTCAAGGTCGCTGCCACGGCCTCATACTCTTGGGCCTTCTCCCGCGCCTCGGTGATCTTCCCGACCCACTTGCTCAAGATCTCCGCCATCGCGATCATGCGAACGCCGTGGCCGAACGGCGGCATGTCGAACACGTAGAGGTCGTGGCCGCTCGTGGACACGAGGTCCGCCATCGCGTCGTACGTGGCCGACTCATACATCGCGGGCTCGGCGGACGTCGAGTCGATGTATTCCTCGATCTCCGCGGGGAGCTCCGAGAGCCCGTACATCGTGAGGATCTTCTGTTTGACCTCGCCCTGATAGTCGGCCACACGTCGGTCCGCATCGATCTCGACGACGTCCAGATTCGGGATGACGGAGACGAGGCCCTTTCCGAAGATGTCCCGGTCAAAGATGTCGCTGAGGCTCGCCTGCGGGTCCGTCGAGAAACAGAGGACGTTCCGTTTCCTCTTCGAGGCCATGTAGTGACTCAGGCCGGCGCTGCACGTCGTCTTCCCGAGACCGCCTTTCCCGGCGAAGATCACGATCCCTTTGTCGCCTTTCGTCTCGAAGTAGGAGGCAAGGCCCATGGATTTCCTCAGAAGACTTGGTCGGTGAAGTCCCGCTCCCGGAACACCCGCTGCTTCCAGCTCTTGATGTTCGGGACGGCGTACGGGAGGATTTTGAGGGAGTAGTACGGCGGGATGACGGGCACGCCGAGCATGTCGCCCAGGGTGATGAACATGAACAGATGCTCCAGGTACATGCGGGTGCGGAGCGCCGCCGTGACGTGGCCGTGGGCGGCCATGCCGTAGAGGACGCCCTTCGCAGCGTCCTTGACCCTCCTTCCGCGGGATTTCGGTGTCGCCGCTTCCTTCGATTCGGGCATATGGCTTCGCTCCTCCTGTCAGGGATGCGCCGGGGCCTCAATAGCTTGACGTTTCGCGCAGATTACTTCTCGCGCGTCCCGCCGTCGGCCGCTGTGGGAGCGCGCGCGCGGGCTTCCGTCATGCTGCTGCGATAGCTCTGGAACAGGCGGATGGCCATCGACAGCCCGACGAGGAAAAGGATGAGACCAACCAGGACGAACACCCCGTTAATCCCGAGGGCCAGCCAGGCGTAATCCTTCACGTTGATCGGGGGACGTACGTTCGTGAGGACCCATTGCGATGGGTCGTGGTTCGCGCCAAACGGATATCGGACGTTCCCCAGATACTGAATCGCCGAATTGGCGAACGTGTAGATCTGCCAGGCAAGTGCCGCGAGGGTTGTCACGACCATGAAGATCCCTGGGATCAGCGAGAACTTCGTCGGTGCGCGCACCTTCGCTAGATGGATGGTAATCAGCATGATTGCGAGACCGGCGAGGAGCTGATTCGCGCCGCCGAAGTAGAGCCAGAGGGCCCACCAGCTGCCGGAGACGGCGAACGCCCAGGGCACCCCGAGGCCGACGGCGGTGGCAACGTGCTTGTTCCCGAACACTCGGAACCGACCTTCGCTCCAGGTCTCCGCCGCGACGAGGCGGAAGAACCGAGTGACGAGGGCCTGGACCGTCAGCGCGTAGATGACGAGGACCAAACCAAAGAAGGTCGTCAAGAGTACGTTCGTCGCGCTCACTCCTAGGACTCGGGAAACGAGAAGGGCCGCGCCGACCGGCCAAGACGCGATGTTGTTATGCGGAGGATTGAGGGGGTCACCCGCCACGCCAAAGACGAATGCCTTGGTCAGGACCATGTACGCGATGAGGGACGCCAATGCCAGCAATCCCTCGGAGAGCATCGCCCCCCCGCCGACCGGGAGGGCATCCGTCTCGATGTCGAGCTGCTTGGCGGAGGACGAACTACTCACGAGGCTATG
>VBMG01000088.1 GCA_005878485.1 Methanobacteriota archaeon
TCGGCCTCAATCCCGGAGTCAAGCATCTTCACGACGGACACGGAGGCGCAGGCGAAGAAGAAAGTCATGAACGCCTTCACCGGCGGGCGCGCGACGGTCGAAGAGCAGCGACGACTCGGGGCGAACCCGTACATCTGCTCGATCTTCGCACAGTACAACTACATCTTCGAGCCGAACGACGACCACCTCGCCGAAGTCGAGGAGACGTGCAAATCGGGAGCTCGGCTCTGCGGCGACTGCAAGGCGGAGCTGTGGGAGAAGATCCGACCGTGGCTCAAGGCGCACCACGCCGCCCGCGAAAAGGCGAAGGACCGCGTCGAGGAGTTCGTCATCCGCGATTGATCAGGCGAAACCGCGCGTGACCCGAAATCCGTTGTCGAAGACGAGGGCGTGGTAGCCGGTGTCGTGCCGTGTCCCGCGCATCTTGACGACCCGGAGCTGGCGTTGCATCCCGAACTCGCCCTGCCGGACGAGCCGGAGGTGGACGATTCCGTCGACCAGGTAGTCCTCTTTGTGCTTGGCGTATGCCGCGCGGCGGGGGTCCGCCCCGATGATTCGGTCCGCGGGGAGTTCCCCGAGCAGGAAGGTCGTGCACCCGAGGTCGCGGATCCAGCGGATCAGCGAGAACATCTCGCGCCGGGGTTCTCGGAACTTCGCGAGGATCTCGAGGGCGTCGAGGGAATCGAGCACGAGGACTCGGTAGTCGAACGACTTGCGGATCCCTTGCGTGTAGAGCTTGAACAAGTCCATCCACGGTTGCTCCGCGGAGCCCGTGAGCTTTTTCCGGAGCGTGCCCAGGTCGAGGATGCTCAACTTGCCGCCCGTGTCGTCGAGGCGGTATCCCAACCCTTCCGTGTGGTCCAGCAGGCTCGCGCGGTTCTGCTCGAGGGACACGTACAGGCCCCGGACGCCTTCGAGGGCACGGGCGTGGAGGACGTGGTACGTGAGCGAGGTCTTCATCGTGCCGGGCGCGCCGGAGACGAGCACGATATTGCCCTCCGGGACGCCGCCTCCCAGGACTTCGTCGAGGCCGTCGACGTTCGTGGGCAGGCGCTTCATCGGTTCGCCTCCACGATCAGCTCGAGTCGCTGCCGAATCGATTCGATTTGCTTCCGGATTCGGTCCTTCTCCTCCGGAACGTCGACGACATCGGAAAGGCTCCCGAGGTCAATGCTCGCGCGATCCGCGATCCGTGCGAGGTCCGCTCGGGTGAGATCCTCGGGCCGCTTGCCCAGGCGCGCGAGCTGGGCCCGGAGCAGGCTGTCGCCCGCGTCCCCGAGCTGCTCGACAAACACCGCTTTCGCCTTCTCGAACAGAGGCTCGCGCTCGCTCAATTGGTCCGCAGCCGCGAAGAGCTCCTCCATCTCCTTTCCCTTCCAGTACTCGGCCGCGGTGACGAGCAGTTCCGTCTCCGTTTGGGAAGACGTGTGCGACGGCCACTTCCCGCGGGCGACTTCCACCGCCCCCTGATCCGCGAAGGCGCGCAGTACGCTCGCGGCGGCTTCGAGCTGGGTCCGTAGGCCGTGTCCCGCGCTCCCCGCGACGACGCCGGACAGCTCGGCGAAAGCCCCTTGAAGAAATGCGATAAAGGTGGGCACGTGATCCGTCGTGAGGTCCTCTCGCCGCAACCCGTGGGAGCGACAAAACGCCGCGAGCAGGCGGGCTCCGCCCCCGCCGAACGACTGCGCGAGGATTGCCTCGATCTCTTGCGCCGGGTCCGGCAGCGTCCACCACGAGAATTGAAGATCCCGGAGGGACCGCCGTTCCGAGTCCGTAAGACGGGACGTTGAGACGATGACTGTCGAGCCGGTGCTGCGCGCGACGTGTCGCAGCCGGACCGCCACCTCGAGGGTGGGCGCCCATTCGGAAAGCACTGCGAGGTCCGCGAGCCCCTCGAGGACGACGAGGCCGCCTCGTGTCGAGCCGAGGAACTCCGAGGCGGTTGTGAGGGCCTGGGCCGCCGCGTTCCGGGATGGCGTGATCGTGGCGTGCGCGGCTCCGCTCGGCGTCGAGGCGGGCGGTGTCCTGCCGATGACGAGGGTCGCACGGCCATCCGCCGATTCCGCTCGCGCCGCGCCGACTGCATACTTGGGGCGCGTCTCCTCGAACGCGATGGCCTCGCCGGAAGGGATCCGGCCGGAGCCCGTTCGCCCACTGGCGGGACGGGAAGTGATCCAGAACGGGTCTGCCTGGAGCGCGACGAGGGCGAAGCACGCCAGGGCAATCGGCGATGCGATGTTCGCGCCCGCGAGGGTTGTCCCTTGTAGGACGTCGACCTCGTACGAGTAGACGGGCCCCGCAATGATCAGCGAGACGATTCCCAGGATGAGCCAGAACGCCTGGGTCCCGAGGAGTCGGCTGGTCGTGCGCGCGTAGATCGATTCTGCGAGGGCGATTCCGATGCAGACCACAAGGAACCCGCCAACCGCATTGCCATCGTATGCGGTGGCGGGCGTCCACCCGGCCGCCGGCGCGAGGGCCGTGAGCCCGGGGACCGGCACGAGCAACAGAAACGCGATGGATCGTTGCCGGGTCAGAGTCTCGCCATGAATCAGGCTGAGGACGAGGATTGCCGTCAGGGCGTTCGCGAGCAGCATGACTCCGAGGACGGCGGTCCCGTTCAGCGAGCCGAGGACGTGCTCGTTCGTCCCAACGTATGCGGCGCCGAGCACGAGATAGGACAGCGCGCAGGCCGCGTACGTGGCTTGGAGCCAGGGTCGTCGTCCGCGGAGTCCGACGAAGGCGATGAGCCATGCGTCGACCACGATGCCGGCGAGCACCGCGACGCTCGAGAGGTTCAACGGCCGACCCCCAGCGGATGGACCCGCATGATCGTGACGATATCCGAGGGACGCCATCCCCACCGCGCATTCCCGGCGTTGCGGAGTTCGGCTGCGGACCGGAACCCCGCTTGTCGTGCGTCTTCCTCCGTGAGGTCCGCGACGTACGCGCGGCGCGCGTCTTCGATCAGGAGCCGGCCGAACTCGGGGCCCGTCTCGTACTTCGCGCGGACCGTGTAGCCGACGCCCGGGACCGAGGTGCCTTCGGCTGGGCGGACGACGAGGCGCGCGAGGTCCTTCAGGAGGCGATCCCCCTCCTCGACGGAGAACGCGAGTTCGCCCCGTGGCCGGCCCCGCGGCAATTCGCCGGAGAGTGCGAGCCGCGCCGCCCAGATCACGAGAAACGTGACGACCCCGCCGATGATCAGGAGGTTCGCGAACCCGATCTGGTAGAACTCGCGGTGGAACCAGAACCCCGCGACGAGGACGAGGGAGAGCAGGAAAAGGAACGCGGATCGGATCAGGAGGGTGCGCAACCGATCGCGCATCGAATCACCCGATCGCCCGCGCGACTTCGAACCGCCCGTTCTCGAAGAGCAGGGTGTGGTCGTCGCTGTTCTGGTTCACGCTCCGCATCTTCGCGCATTGAACGCGTCGCTGGAACGCCGTTTCCGAGATCGGCTCCAGACGCAAGTGGATGATTCCATCCGCGAGGAACTCCTCCTCCAGAGCTGTCGGGGGCGCCTCGAGCGCAGGCTCTTCCGAGATGAGGAAGCTCGTGACCCCGAGGTCCCGCAGCCACTCGAACCACCCGAAGGTCTCGGCCCGGCGGTCCGCGAACTCGAGGATCAGCTCGAGCGCGTCCCACGAGTCGATCGCGAGGAGACGGAAGTCCCGCTTCTTGCGGAGCTCGAGGATTTTTCCCTTCAAAACGGCGAGGAGCGCTTCGCCGGGGGTCGCGGTCTCCGGGGACAAGGCGCCGACCTTGGCGATCATCTCCTCCAGGTACTCGCGGCCACGGCTCAGGTCGAGGATCGGGAGCGCGTCGGAGACGGATGTCGCCTTGAGGCCGAGCGAGGCGATGTGTTCGAGGAGGCCGCCCGCGCTCTGTTCGAGGGTCACGTACAGGCCCGGCGTCCCTTCGAGCGCGTTGTGGTACAGCACGTAGTACGCCAGGGAGGACTTCATCGTCCCGCTCGCCCCGCGGATGAGGACGACGTGACCTTGGGGGATGCCGCCTCGGAGGACGTCTTCGTCGAAACCCCGGATATGCGTCTTCACGAAGGCCCGCGGCATCGCCTTCCCCTCACGAGCTCATCGCCCGCGTGACCCGGAACCGTCCGTCGTCGACGTCCATCGCGAGGTATCCGGTTTCGTGTTTCGTCCCGCGCATCTTGACGACCCGCAGCCGTCGTTGCGCGGTAAGGTCCGTAACGAAATGCATGCGGAGGTGGACGACGCCGTCCGCGAGGAAGTCCTCGTCCCATCGGCCTTGGAGGACGTGCCCGGCGATGAGCCAATCGGGACGCTCCGTGACGAGGAAGCTCGTGACCCCGAGGTCCCGCAGCCACTCGAATAATCGGTACATCTCGCGCCGACGGTCCTTGAACTTCGCCAGGACCTCGAGCGCTTCGAGCGAGTCGATCACGATCAAGTCGAGTCCCCGTTGTTCCTTGATCGATCGGATCGCAGCTTGGAGGCTCGCGAGCCAGTCCGTCTTCTCGGCGAACAAGTTCTTCGCGGTCCTCGGATCCAGGACGACGAGGGAGCCTTTGGGGACTTTGAGCGGAAGGCCGAGGCCGCCCATCTGCTTGAGCAAGCTCGACGCCCGTTCCTCCAGGCTCAGATAGAGGCCGTGGAGTTCCTCCTGCACGGCATTCTGGACGATGATCGAGAATCCAAGGGACGATTTCATCGTGCCGGGGGCGCCCTCGATGAGGACGACGTGACCACGCGGAATCCCGCCTTCCAAGGTCTCGTCGAGCCCTTCGACGAAGGTCCTGACCCTCGGGAACAGGGTCTCCGCCTGCTTCGGAGGAGGCATTGCGATTGATTTTGACGGTGGGGGGGCGGTCGCCTCCAAGGTGAACGCGTTCTCCATCTCGTCGAGGACGCCGCGCTCGGCTGTCGTCTCGGGAGGACTCGCTGGTTCGGTCGGCGTCGCTGCCCGAGCCGAGGCCACGGACGACGCGGTAGGAGCCGGGCTCGGCCCCAACTTCGACTCGAGCTCCTGCCGTTTCGCTGCCGCGAGGCGATGGTCGGGGCGAAGCTCGAGCACTTTCGCGAAACTCTTCGAGGCTTCCGCGAGGTTCTGGAGCGCCTCCAGGACCATGCCGCGCTCCACCCAAGTGTCGACGAGCTGCGGGTGGAGGAGCGTGGCGCGTTCCAAGACGGCGGCCGCGGCGGCTAATTCGTCAAGCATGCCGAGGACGCGTCCGAGTCCGATCCATCCTTGGTCGTCCTTCGGGCTCAGCTCGAGGGCGCGCAGGTAGCCGACGGCCGCTTTGTACGGCTTATTGAGTCGCAAATACGCTTCCGCGAGGAGGATCCACAACCGCCGGTCTTCGTCGTCGCGGGAGATGCCTTTCAGGAGCGGCTCGATCGCCGGTTCGAACCGCGACTCGCGGAGGAATCCAACGGCGGTTTGGAGAAACGTCGCCGCCTCCTGCTTCGCTTGCGGCGTTGGCGGCTTGCGGCCCGGCACGGGGATGTACGGCTTGAATCGGTGGCCTTGGGCCTGCGCTTTCGCGCGGATTCGATCCACCGCGGCGGCGATCGCGTCCGAGTGGTCCTCGACCTCTGGCTCGGTCGGAGCGAAGGTTGCGGGCGTGTTCCGTTCCGGCGCGGAGGACTTTGCGGGTGGTCCGGGTTTTTTCGGGACCTCTCCTAGGATGGCGGTGAAAATCTCGCCGCCCATCACGCGCTGCAGCACAACCGGAGGGCTCGACCGAGGCCGATCGTCCCCAGCGCGGAGCTTCCGTCCGCACACCCGACAGTTGAACGCATCCGGCTTGTTGGGGGACGCGCAGGTCGGGCACGGGATCGAGTTCGGCATGGACCCCCTACGGACTGATGACGGGCGTGACTTGGAATCGTCCATCCTCGAAGACGAGCGCCGAGAACCCCGTCCGATGGTGCGAGCCGCGCATCTTCAAGATCCGGACCCGCCGCTGGACCTCGACGTCCGAGATCGGGTGCATCTTGAGCTCGAGGATCCCGTCTGCGAGGAACGTCTCGTCCCGACGGGGTTGCGGCGGCTCGAGCCCGAGGAACGGGGCGTCGGACGACGCCTCCGCGAGGACGAGGGTCGTCCCGCCTAGGTCCCGCAGCCACTCGAAGAACCGGAACAGTTCCGTTCGTCGGTCCTCAAACTTCGCGAGGACCTCGAGCGCTTCGAGCGAGTCGATCGCGAGCAGGTCCACGCCGTCGATGTCCTTCTTCGTCGTCAGCGTGCGGCGGAGGAACTCCATCCAGGGCTTGGACGAGCCTTTGCCGATCTCTTTTTGGATCGTCCCGACGTCGACGATGTGCAGGTCGCCGCGCACCGCCTCGATGTCGAAGCCCATCGAGGACATCTGCCGCTCCAAGCTCGGGCGGGTCTGCTCGAGGGACACGTACAGGCACTTCGCATGCCGGCGCCGCGCGTTCCCGTGGAGGATCGCGTACGTCAAAGTCGACTTCATCGTCCCTGGAAGACCGGAGACGAGGACGACGTGGCCGGGTGGCAGACCGCCGCCGAGCAGCTCGTCGAGCCCGTCGATGAACGTGGGGATTTTCTTCGGCTCCAACGCAGGCTACCCCCACCGCGTCCGGGAGAGCCTGATCCGACACGGACGACCGTTCATTCGCCGCCCCCGCGTCCGAGGATCGTCTCGACCTGTCGGGCGGCGC
>VBMG01000089.1 GCA_005878485.1 Methanobacteriota archaeon
TCCGTATGTGTACACGCCGGGCGCCGGCTCGACTTTGAGCTTTGGGCCGCTCACGACCACCATGGAGACATCGTCCAACTTCAATTCGGAAGAGGCCCGCACCGCCTCACGAATCAAGAATTCCCCTAGCGCCGTGCCGCCGGCTGTCACGAGGATCGTCTTCTTCCGGAAGAACAAGTCCTCTCGCAACGCGTCGCGCGGCGCGCTGAAGTCCCGGACAATCGGGCCGATCCGCCGAACGTTGGGCCATGGAGGGGCCGGCTCCGCTGTGAGGATGAGGTCGGCCCGCCGCGCGAGCCGGGAGGCCCAGAAGTTCCCGACTCGTTCGACCCACCGCGAGAGCGGGTCCCTGGCAAAGTCGTGGCGCGTCGAGTCGAGGATCAACGCCGTCGGGACGTGCCGACGGATGGCCTCCCGCGCGGATGCGAGTTCGCTATCGGAAATCAGGAAGCGATAGTAGGTCCAGTCGGCTTCTCGCCGGAGGAAACGCCGCGCGATGCGGAGGTAGCGGCCGTACTCCCGATACCACCGCCACGCGGGTCCGAGCACGCCGTCCTTCGCAGGCCAATCCGGCGCCGGCGGCATCGTGAGGGCGTCGAATCCACTCGCGACGAGGAGATCCAGAGCCGGCGATCCCGCGAGGAAGAGCAGATACAAGTCGCTCCGTCGTTCCAAGAGACCGCGGGCGAGGGCGACCGCGCGCGTCGCATGACCCAGTCCTTGGGAATGGACCGCGAAGTAGCCGCGCAACTCCTCCATCAATCCGTCCATGGTCCGGGCGCAGAAAGACCTTCGGACCCGCCCGGGACATGCCCGATTTCGAAGCGTCGGCGGGCCGCTCGGACACGGGGACGGGCGGCGTTATATAGCCGGCGCTCCCTAGGGGGATCACCGAGGAGGAGAGGAGGATACCAATGGGAGTGGAGGAGAACAAGGCGACCGTGCGCATGTTTTACGATGAGGTCCTGAACCGAGGGAATCTGGACGTCATCGACAAGATGACGGCAGAAAACTACGTGGACCACACGGCCCCGCCGGGCATGGCGCCGGGGCGAGAGGGCGAGAAGCAATGGTTCGCGATGCTGCGGGCGGTGTTTCCCGACGGTCGCACGACGATCGACGACATCATCGCCGAAGGCGACAAAGTCGTCGTCCGCGGCACGATGACGGGCACGCACTCCGCGGAGTTCATGGGGATCCCAGCCACGGGAAAACAGGTGAAAATCTCCGGCATCGACGTCACCCGATTCCACGAAGGCCAGAGCGTAGAGCACTGGGGACAGTGGGACGTCGCAGGGCTGATGCAGCAGCTCGGCGTCATGCCTCCGCCCCCGGGAGCGCCCGAGAGCGAGTGATCGGCCGCCGTAATCCGTCAAGCCCGCGGGCGCGACGCTCGTTTTGCGGTTCCCCGCCATGGGCTTTTATGGCTTCGCGACGTTCCTAGCGCGTGGAGCTCGCGACCCTCGCGAAGTATCCGTTCCTCCGGGAAGCGTCGGCATTCATCCGCTCGGAGAAAGTGAGCCTCGAGGAGATTCTCCTCGAACCCGCGTACGCCCGGGCGCGGTCTCTTGGCAAGGCACGGGTGCTCGACGCCCTCGAGCGAGGCCCGGAATCGGAGCGCGTCGCCATCGCGATTGCGGACCAGCTTGCGCAGCTCCTCGCCTACCCCGTCGCGCGAATCCTCGCGTCCGCGATCGGGGACACCTACTTGGTTCGGCGCTACACGCTTCACGAGGGAATCGCCGCGGAAAAGCGCCTCGAATCGGAGTCCGACGACCTCATCCTCCATCTCGCATCGGAACTCGGCATGGACTTACGGCGCCACGACGGGGGTTTCCGACTCCATTTCACGGACTTCCTCCGATTCACGAACACGATGCGGGATGCGCCGTGGAAGCTGATCAATCAGCGTGTGGACCGTGGGTATGTGACGTTACGCCGGGAGAAAGCGCTCCGCGTCATGCGGAACGCGATCCAACGGCACATCGAGGAGGGCCTCCCGTTGCCGGTCAACGACGACATCCTCGCGGCGTTCAAAGGAGACCTCGCAGAGATTCGCGGCGTCCTCGAGGCGAAGAAGGCGACGTTCAAGGCCGAGGACATCGGGAAGGTGAGCATCACCCGTTTCCCACCGTGCATGTACAACCTCTTGGCCCAGATTCAGAACCACGAGAACGTGCCCCACATGGGCCGATTCGCGATCGTCGCGTTCTTGCACCACATCGGCCTGGGGAACGAGGAAATCTTCCGGGTCTTTGGCGACGTGCCCGACTTCGCGGCGGATGTGACCCGCTACCAGATCGAGCACATCACGGGGACGTCGAGCCCGACGGAATACACGCCGCCGGAATGCGCGACGATGAAGTCGTACGGCATCTGCCCCGGCCCGGATCGGATCTGCCTGACGATCAAGCATCCCCTCCAGTACTATCGGGTCAAGGGGCGGGAGCAGCGGCCGCGGGGAGAGAGCGCCTCTACGGCGACTTAGCAGAGAAGCCCCGCCAGGTCGAGATCGCACGCTGGACCGCGGTCAGGTTCCCCAACACCGCGAAGAGCACGAGGACCCATTCGATGGGTTGGAAGGCGATCGGCGGAACCCCCCAGACCACTTTCCCGGCTGGCGAGACAATGAGTTGAAGGAGCCCGCCGAGGAAGAGGAGGACGAGTCGATCCGCACGCCCGAGGAGTCCTGCATACCGTCGCCCCTGGCCCACAGCCTGTGCCTGGGTTCCCATGTACGACGTCAGGAGGACGCCGAGGAGAGCGAAGGTCCCGATCCGGAGGTCACAGTAGGCGGAGAAGGCGATGCCGCCAATCATGAAGACGTCAGCGTAGCGATCGAGGACATGATCCAGGAAGTCCCCGCGCACGGACGCCTTGCCCGTCATCTTCGCGATCTTCCCGTCGAGGGCGTCGAGGTAGGCGTTCACTGAGATCAGCCCGAGGGCGAGCCCGAGGAACGCCGCGCCGCCGAAGAAGAACGCGAAGCCCGCGCCAACGGCCCCGAGGAAAGCGACCCACGAGACGAGGTTCGGATTCACTCGGATTAGTCTTGATGCAACCGGAACCAAGATGCGGTCCGCGAACGCGCGGTAGCGGTCTAGAACCACAGCCCCCAATCGCGGTATCGTACTTCAATACCTCATCGGTTCAGGAGCCACTGGTGGGGCTCTTCCAGAACCAGGCCGATGAGGCAGGAACCCGGTCCATGAACGTTCCGTCAATTTCGAGCGGCGCCAAGGCCGCCACGCGTAGCCTGGTTCCCAAGACCCCGCCGTCGCGAGCACGTCCAACTGAGGCGGTCCGCCGAGAGAATTTATGTTCAATTCGCCAATAATACGTGGCCTTGTTGAAAGAACCGAAAAAGGAGCCGACGACCGCGTGCGACATTTGCGGTGAGTCGGTCGGCTACTTCCGCTTGCGCGATCACCGCAGAAAGCGGCACCCCGATTTTGTGGAGCTCCAACACAAGTTGGCGGGAAATCTGATCGCGGTTACAGGACCAGGAGGAGTGATCCTAGCCATTCTCTTTGGTCTCGCGGCTTGGTCCCACGCTGTTTGGGCTTGGGCAGCCCTCCTCGTCGCCCTGCCTGTCGTCCTCGGCGTCATCGTTGCCAGGACGTACCGAGTGACGAGGCATCTGAATGCGTTCTACGAAAAACAGAGCCTCCGCTGTCAAGTGTGTCTCGAGATGATTCCTCGAACTGCGTATCGTGACCATGTAAAGTCGTTCCACCACCCGACCTGGATTCTCGCCGTTCGGCTTGGCGTGATTGCCTTCGCCATCATATTGGGCAGTGTCGCCCTCGCGGGCCTCGCCTGGGCCCATCAATTGCCTGTGGGATTCGACGATCGTACATTCGCCCTCATCGCAGTCGCGACGACGCTCGCGACGATGCTCGCGTACGTCGTTCTTGCGACCCTTATCTGGGGGCGGCATCGAAAGAACGCTCGAGTCAAGTGGCGGGAGTCGAGAGGTCGCCGAATCTCCGGCGACCCGCTGCATCCCCCGTAGCCCAGGCATTTCGGATTCTCGCTGCAATTGCGAACGGAGTCGTTGGACCCGGAGCCATTTGCCGAGGTCGCTGCACCGACCTTCGTTGATGGTCTAGAACCGCCGGCCACGACCGGACTTCGGTTGCTGCCATGTGTCGTTCACCTCGCCCTCGGCGCACTCTAGAGGCTGCTTGACCGTATTGGGACGTTCATCGAACCTCTCGAACCCCCTTTAGAACGTAATGTCGCGTGTCCCGGGGAGGCATAGATTCCGATACGATGGGGGAGGCCAGCACGGTCTTATACTCCCGAACCGCCATCGAGCCGCATCGTTTCGATCGGGAAGTCCGGGGGAGAGGGCGGGCTGGGTCTCGACCGGCCCACCGCCGTCGAGCGTGCGATCGCCACGATCCCGCTCCCGTATCCCGTGACCTGCATAATCCTCGCCCTCCTCGCGACGGGGCCGGGTTACTTCCTCGCGCACCTGATCGAAAGCGGCGGGGACTGGAATCAAACCGTTGCGGCCGTCTTCGGGGGCGCCTTCGCGCTCCCGCTCTGGCGATCGATTCCGCTGATCATCCTGTCGGTCGGTTTCGACGTGTACCTGCTGTGGCTCGTTCGACATTCGCGACTTCACATCGCTCGCTACGCGAAAGAGATCGCGCCGCTCCGGGCCGACGGCGAGGCGGGCGTCCGTCGAATCTTCGGCCACCTCTACTGGCGCCTCCCCGTGATTGGGCTCTCCGCCGCCTTCGGTCTGTTCTTTGCTCTGTTGCTCGAACCGATTCCGTCCGACTTCGGTTTCTTCGACTTTCTGATCGTGGGCCTGAACCTGCTGTTCCTCCCCTTCGTGGATGCGCAGGTAATCTGGAACTACGTCGCGACCGTCTGGGGCGTCCATCGAATCGGACGAGAGGCGCTCCGTCTCCGACCCGCCTTCGAAGATCCGATGCTCGGATTGCGGCCTCTGGGATCACTCGCCCTGGGAGCCACCTTCTACTTCTTCGGGGCGCTCGCGATCATCATCGCCGACGTGACCCTCAGCCCGGACCCCGTCCGCCCGGCGTACCTCGCGTTCCTGATCGTCTTGGTCCTGTTCGGTGCGGGGCTGTTGTTCCTCCCGCTTATTTCGATTCATCGGCTCATGGTGGCGGAGAAGCGTCGCGCAAGCGTTACCGCGAGTTCGAGGGCAGGCGAGGTCTATGCGCCGCTCATGGCCAGGAACCCGACGTCGGAACCGAGCCTCCACGAAGTGCGAGACCTGCTCCTCCGCACGCACGGGATCCTTCTGCACCGGGAGGAGGAACGCCGAATCCAGACCCTGCCGACGTGGCCTTTCGAGACGCGGGCGATGACCCGCATCGCCGCGATCACCTTGACCGGGGTCGTCGCCGTGGTGGGACGCGCCGCGGTCGATTATTTCCTCCTGCGGTAGAACCAGTACCAGCGCCAAGCGTGCTATCGGTCTAGTACCATGACAGCACCTCGGAGGTCCAATCCACCGACCCGGGTTCGTGTCCCTTCGTCTTGCCTTGCAAGACCGCGAGGATCGCGTCCGCGGTCGCTTCCGGTGTCAAGTCCGTCGTGTCGACTTCGTAGACGAAGGGCAAGTTCGTCACCGCCTCCTGCAGGATCACATCAATCGCCTCCGCCTCGACGTTCTCGCGAACCTTCTCTGGTCCCCAACCGCGCGCCTCCAGCCGCTGCCGGAGCACGGAAGGGCGGCACCGAAGGACAATCGCCACGTTCACGTTCATGCGATGGGCGAAATGCGAGCGGAGGAACGCGATTTTCGCGGGAACGTTCAGCCCGTCTCGCAGCGCCTCGATGTCGACCTCATCGGTCTGGCGGACCGCGTCGCGGCCTGTGACAAAGCCGTCCCGCCGAGCGACCTCGTCGAGATCGATGACCGTGTATCCGCGACGAGCCAAGACCTCGCACGCGGACGTCTTCCCCGTGCCCGGCGTCCCGGTCACCGCAATGAGCACGGCGGGCACGATTCGTCTGGTTGTTAAAGTCCTTGCGCCCCGACGGTCAGCGGGAGAGGCGGTTGGGCAGCCGACTCGTCCGAACGCGATCCCGGATGAGCTGGCCGATCACCGCTCCGAGGAGGTTTACGGGAAACGACAGCACGAGCACGAGGACCGCGAAGTGGGCGATGAAGAACGGGACCGCGCTCGGTTCGAGAAGATAGAGACCCGCGAAGCCGGGCGTGAAGGCCAAGAGGACGGCCAAGGCGAATCCGAGCGGGAGGGCTGCGACCGCCGCGACGAGCGCCTCTTGGAGATACTCCGCTTGCATCCCACCGACGACGCTCGCCGTGAGAAGCACGAGGAGGATCCAGCCGAAGGAGGCGTCGCTCGAGACCGGGAACGTGGCCGACGGATAGATCGAGTAGAACGCGGTGTATCCGAGGGCAAGCGCGGGCACAATCGAGGTGCGCAGGATCCTCAGGACGCGCCGGAATTGAGCCGACCAATCAATGTTCAAAGTCTGTCCCCTGTTGGAGCACGAGTCGCCCGACATCAATGAGGTAAAGGGGAGCCGTTGGCGACATCGGCTGCGGCACCCCGTCAATCCACAGGCTCGTGAGGATGAAGAGCTCCCATGGGACGGCGATGGCTGGGACCCCCTTCGACACCGCGAAACCCGTAATGTTTTGGACCGCCACGAAGGCTCGGAGATCGAACTGTTCCGTGAGGTCCAGGCGGAGCGGGACCGTCCCGTTGCCGAACGCGGGAACGAAGACGGCACTGGAGGTATTCGACCCGGAGTACGCGTCGAAGAGCCATCGCACCGCGGTTCCGTTGGCGACGGGCACGTCCTTCCTGGGCACGGCGAAGCCCGCCTCGTGCGG
>VBMG01000019.1:0-9624 GCA_005878485.1 Methanobacteriota archaeon
CATCGAGGCGTGCCGGCCGCGGAGGGTGTATACCGCGTTCAGCAGCGCGAAAGACCTCGCGAAGGCGGTCGAGCGCCGGTTCAAGATCAAGGCCGAGCCGCTCATCGCGCGGTGAGCCGATGGAGACGCGGCAGGACGGGAACACGATCCTCCTCAAGCTGTCGGATGGCGAGGATCTCGTCCCGAGCCTCGAGGCTGCGGCCCGGAAGCACAACGTCGAGAGTGGCGCGGTCCTCTGGGGAATCGGGATGATCCAGGACTTCGAGATCGGGTTCTTCGGGCCGAAGGGTTACGAGAAAACGACGTTCGCGGAACGTCACGAACTCCTCGCGCTCCATGGGAGCGTCGCGATGCGCGGGGACCCGAAGTTGCACCTGCACGTCGCGGCCGGCCGACGGGACCACGCCGTCATCGGAGGGCATCTCTTCCGCGCGAAGACCGCGGTCGTCAACGAGATCCACGTCGCGCGGTTCGACTCGATCCACCTGAATCGGCGGCTCAATGAGAAGACAGGCCTCCGGGAGATGATTTTCGAGTAGGTTGGACCGAGTCGCTTGACTCACTGCCACGTGGCGCGCTCGAGCTCCCGCTCCTTCTTCGTCTTCTTCCGGAACTGCTTGTAATGGTCTTTGCAGAGATGCACGCGTCGCGGCTCCCCGATCAGCTTGAGTTCGGGGAGCGCCTCCTTCACTTTTTTCGTGGAGAGGGAGCGCTTCGCTTCCTTCCCACAACCGACGACCCCGCACACTTCGTCTGCGGGCATGTCCCGACGATACCGACCCCGATATTTGTATGTGCGCGGTCACGACGTTGTCGTTCACGAATCCGCTATTCTTCCCGACGTCGGAGCATCCGCGCCGCGGCGACCGAGACGATCGCGAGGGCCGCGACCACCGCGGCCTCCGAGCCCGGATCGAACGCCGGATTCGGGGCGGGCTGGGGAACGCTCACGACCTCGACGGAGACTGCCGCGAGGGAGGGCAGATAGAGCGCGATGACGGTGCCGGGAAGTGGAAGAAGCGAATACGACGCATCTCTCGTCAGCGAATCGGGGGCGTAAAACAGGCTCAACGTGTCGTTCGATCGATTCACCGGGTTGCCGTTCGCACGCACGATGAGCCGCGTGGGATCGGCGGCGGGCATCGTCTCGGGATCGAAGGCGAGCAAGACTACGGCGCCTCCCGGCCGCAAGGTGTCCACCTGGATGGAGGCCTGACCCGCGCGGACCGCGAGGGGCCACGTTGCGACGTCGATCCGATAGCGCCCGGGATTCTGCATCCACCGGCCGTCCGCGATCGCGACGAGGTCCAGCTCCGAGACGACGTGGCCCGCGCTGATCGCGTCAAGGACGGCCCTCCACTCCGCCTTGTTCGTCGAGGCGGCCGGCACGGACTTGAACACGAGGAGGTCCGGGCTGGCCAGGTGCGCAAGGACCGTCGTGCCGGTCACGTTGAACCAGCCGGCCCCGAGGAACAAACGGGCCTCCTCCCCTTGGACCACGAACGAAACGGACGAAGCGCGCCACGAGCCCGGGACCGAGACGAGCGAGATGTTCGTCGACCAGGCAGGCAGCTCCACCGTCACGAGCCGCGCCATGTCGGAGCGGATCTCAAGGAGGGCCGTCGGATCATCGTGGGCCGTAATCGTGACGAGGTATCCGGCGGCCTCGAAGATCGGCCCTCGGGCCGCCGCGGATCGCGCGGGCGGGAAGCCTTCGATGTCGATCGACTCGAGGAACAGGACGGGCGCCCGTCCCTCGAGCCCGATCAGGGACCGGAGCGCCCCGGTCGTCGCGTTGTACGCGAACTGCGCGTACGTCCCGAACGCCACGCCGTGCTCGTACGTGAACGAAGCGAACAGGGATGTCGGCCAGGGGACGTCACCGATCGGCACGGCGCCGAAGTCCGACGACGAAATAGTTCGGAGGGCGGCGGACGCGTGAGAGGGGGCAGATCCGCTCAGGGCGACGGGTAGAAGCGAAAGCACCGTGAATGTCGCCGCCGCCTTCGCGAGAAATGCGCGCGCGTCCGTACCGTCCTCCATCTCGCAAATATTGTCGATTCACGGATAAGGGAATTTTGGTATACGAGGGCAACTCGTTAGGACGCTCCCCGAACTCCGGTCGTCCGGGCCCGCTTCGGACGTCCTTCGACCGCTGTACACAAAGTATCTTTACGAGGAACCCGCATTGTGCGGACCGCATGGGCCCTGTGGATGTGTTCCTCCGGGTTTCGTTTGCCGGGTTCGCCGCAATCCTCGCGACGGTCTCCGTCAAGTCGTACGCGAGGCACCGGGAACGACGCTTCCTCCTCCTGGGCGCGGCGTTCGGGATCTTCCTCGCGCAGGGCGTCTGGCTGCTCGTCGAGATGGCGACGCTGGCCGTGCCGTCCGTGGGCGCGGACTGGCTGGCCCTGAACCTCGCCGTCCTCGTGTCCCTGTACCTCGCCCTCTTGCGGTGATGAGATGTCGGAAGGCCTCGAACTCGCGAGCCGTCGTCGGATCTATGACTTCTTGTTGGCCAACCCGGGCGTGCACTTGCGGCGGATCGGACACGCGCTCGGAATGTCGACGGGCATGCTGTCGTACCACCTCGGGTACCTCGAGCGGAATGGCGTCCTGAAGGCGGAGGAGGACGGCCACCGCAAACGATACTTCATCGCGCGCGCGTTCGTCGAGGCGCAGCGGCGCATCCTCGCCGTGTTGCGCCAAGATGTCCCGCGGAAAATCCTCGTCGAGCTGCTGACGTACGACGGCCGGACGTTCGCGGAGCTGCAGGCGAGCGTCGGCGTGTCGAAGTCAACGTTGTCGTATCACCTGCAGAAACTCATGCAGCGGGACCTGCTCGTGCGCACGCGTCGGGAGCGGGAGAGCGTCTTCACGGTGAAGGACATCGAGGAAGTACGGAAGCTCCTCCTCGCCAACCGCTCGAGTTTCCACGACGACGCGGTCGATCGGTTCGCGGACCTCTGGACGAAGATGCGGGGCTGACCCGATCTGCGCGGGTGCGTTTACCCACTTAAGGCAAACCTGCTCACTCGCTCTTCGTGAATTCCCGGACGAGTGACGTGGCGTACGCGCCGCGCGTGAGTTCCACGGACAGATGCAAATCGTCTCCCACGATGGCGGCTTCGAGGTCGCGAATCGGCGCGAGGATTTCTCGACGGGTGCCGCGCGAGGAGATCCGGGGGATCTCGGGGATGATGAAATCGTTCGGCTGGAGGCCTTCGGAGGCCACGACCTCCTTCTCGATTTGTCCCGGCTCACCACCGGCGAATTCCGGCTCCGACCCGAACAGAATCGCGCTGACCCACGCTTTCCCCTCGTGGCATCGACCCGCGACGCGCTCCAAGTTGTCGCAGGTCACGTCGATCGTGCGGTCCCGATCGGGGAGGCCGCGCTTGTCCGCGGGCAAGACGAGGTCCCCCGCGACCGGCTCGTGGATCGGGAGGCCGCGGCGCATTCGTTCGCTCAGGATCCGGTTGAAAAGGTACGACTGGTAGCCGTGCACGAACATCAGGAGTAGGTTGAATGGTAACTGCCGCAGCGCACCGACGGAATCGTCCGGATGGGCCGCCAGATGGTTCAGGATCGCCTTCTCGAAGCCGTACGACTTCGGATAGGCGCGGAGGGCCGCCGGGACGTCACCCGTGTCTCGCAAGGCTGCGCGGACCCCGTACGACTCCGGGCCCTCACCCGGGATTGGATTCGCCACGTACGCGTCGACCGCTTCCCGGAACTCGCCGCGAACGATGTGTCGCCCGACGACATGGGTGATCGGCCGCACGGAGCCGAACCGTTGGACCCCGAAAAAGTTCGCGAACCCACCGCGGATCCGCAGCTGGCGTGCGGTTTCGGCCACAATTACCTCCGCTTTCTCCACAGGTACCGCAAGGCCTCGAACGAGAACGCGAAACCGGTTGCCGGTGAGGTCTCCGATCTCGAGCGGGCGATCGGACGGGTACGCGTCGAGGACCTCGAGGTCTTTCATCCGCAACGAGGAGAGCGTCTCCACCGGGACGTTCTCGAAGGAAAAAAGCCGGGTGGTAAGCGCGCGCTTGTCCTTCGTCCCCGCGAACCCGATCCGACGGCGGCTGATGTGCAACGCCCGCGCGAACTCGCGCACGAGGCGATTCGTCTCCCAGTTCCGGACGCGAATCGTCGCAATCGCGTAGGGTCCGCCGGCCGATTTCGGCGGCGGAGACGAGACCTCCTCAACGATGAAATCGTCCGCCGAAGCCTTTGTCGTCCCGCCGACGCCCGGGGTCGAGGTCAGGTAGCCTTCGATCCCGACGTCTCGTTCCATGGCCTTAAGCGAGCTCCTTCTCCAGGAGTCCCTTCGCCCCGGTGAACTCGGCCGCGAGGCCATCCGCGACGCGTTTCAGCGCGGCTTGCGGGCTGCCTTTCTTGACCTTGACCGTGAGGACGGGCTTATCGAGCTGCGGATGACCGGTGTAGTACAGCGCGTCTTCGACGTCCGGATCCTTCAAAAGGGCCGTAATCAGCGGATAGATGACCGTGTCGTCCGCGTTCAAGATCTCAATCCGAACCGAGTCCTTTTGTTTCTCGAGGAGCCGCATCTGCATGGAACGACACGGAGCGGGTCCGCCGATTTAAGGTTTTGTGGCTCGCCCCTCCTGAGATCGACGCGCGGTATTATCGGTGGTCGAAATGAGTCGCGGAGTGACATTCCGTACGCATTGTGGTTGCCCTTGGGCACACCGCGCTACACCCTGATGTCAGCGGCTTATGAGACCCCTCCAGCGTAGAGCCCATTGCCATGAAAGCGTCCAAGTTCAAAACACGAGTTTGGAACGGAATTGTGATCGCAGCCTCCGTCTTGGTGCTGGCCTTCGTGCTTGTCGCCCCGGGTGTCACCACCCCACGCAGCGCGGGCCATGTGTCGGCGCTCGGGGCGTCGGCATACGGCGGACGCAGCTACGCGGTGGGGACCTACGTCCCCCTGCTCGGCGGCACCACATTCGCAGACACGGGAGATCTCCCTCCGGAGGGGGGCGTCCTCGTCGCCGACTTCGTGTCGGTGGGCAGCGATCTTGCCAACGCGGACGGGTTCCTCTCGTACACGAGAGGATTCAGCGATGTGGGCATGAGTGAGGTCGCCACGTCGGACGTCGTCCTACTCCCAGGTAGCGGACTCGACGTCGTTGCAAGTTTCGCTTACGTAAAGAGCACCGCGACGTGCAGCGGCGTCACCGCGGCGAGCGAGATCCCCGACCTATCCGTCGCGGGAGTCGTCGTCGATGTCACCGGTGAGCCGAACCAGGTCTATGAGATCCCGGGCGTCCTCACGCTCGTCATCAATGAACAGATCGACTCCTCGTCCGGTGCGGTGTACTCGATCACGACGAACGCGCTACACCTCTATGCGAGCGGTGTCGAAGTCGTCGTCGGGAGCGCGTTCAGCCAGGTTGACTGCGGCGGAACGGGTTCGGGAGGGCTCCCCGGGGGGCTCCTCGGAGGTCTCGGTACGCAAGTCCACGCGATGTGGGAGGTCCCGAACGACTTCATGACGGGCGGCGGATTCTTCTTTGTCCAGGCTGGGGATGGAACCTGCCCTGGCAGCCGCGTGAACTTCGGCTTCAACGCCGGACCCCGTCCCGGAAACCCCACCCTGAAAGGCCACCTGAACCTGATCGACCATGGCTGCGGGTTCCATATCGAGGGGCTCACCGTCGATGACTACTTCCGATCGACGAACACGGACCCCGACCATTGCCGGGACTGGAATGGAGCCGCCAAGTTCAACGGGGCGCCGGGCTACCACTATTTCGTGACGGCGTGCGACTACGGAGAACCTGGCCGCCACGATCGCTTCGGCATCACCGTCGTCGATCAGTTCAATAACGGGGTCTATTTCGCGGACAACCGCAACGGCGAAACAATGGCGCAGGAGGGCGTGCTGCCCGGAGGAAACATCCAGCTGCACACCTTCTGAGCCGCGCAAGACGAAACCACGTGACCTCGAGTGGACTCGAGGTCACCTTCCCTTTTGTTCGCGTACCGGGCGACCCCGCTCCTGATTCAGCGCAGCCGAGAACAATTGTCGCCTGGGATATCTCCTTACGGACGTGAATCCATCCGGGCGCCGGTGGTCTACGGTGGTCCAGAAGATCATTGATGTGGCGGGCAGTTCGCCGACGAGCTTCGCGAAAGCCGCGGAAAATGCGGTCGCGACCGCGGCCGAGACGGTCCGAAACCTGAAGTGGGCTCGGGTCGCGGAATTCGAGATCGAATTGGACGGCAAGAAAGTCAAGACGTACCGAGCCACGCTGCGGATTTACTTCGACGTCGAGCGATGAGGCGCGTTAACGGTCTCGAAGCACGCCTCGCAAGGGCGTGTTGAACTCGACCGCGACCTCACTCGCGATGGTCGTGCAGACGCAGGACGTTCCCGAAAGGGTCCCAGATCGTCCCCGCGTTCGCATCGTCGCGTTGCACGCGGACGCCCTTCGCCTCCAAGATCAAAGCGGCCGCCTCAAAGTTGTCTACGTGAAGCTCGAACGGCGTTCGGTCGCCTTTGGCGCCAAGGGAGATCTTCGGAATCTCGGAGGTCCGCCAGAGCGTGAGTTGGCCGCCCGCCGTCTCGATCGCGGTCCACACGGCGCTCCCCTTGCCGACCACCCGGAAGCCAAGGAGGTCGCGGTAGAACGCGAGACCCCGCTCCATGTCGTCCACCGGGAGGACGATGTGTCCGATGTCCTTCACGATCGCCATGGACCTGAATCGCCCGCGAAAGGATATGAAGACCGCGGCAACGAAGGTTTCGAACGGCGTCCGAAGGAAGCTAGATAGGTCCGAGCCTCCATCGCGGCATCCTCATGACGTCGGCCGACGCGCCGTCCGCCACGTCCTTCGAATCCGAGGCCTCCGGCCTGCTCGAATCGATTGCCCGCGCACGGAAGAAAGTCGAGGGCATCGCGGGGGTCCTCGACGGCACGTTGGATCGCTTCCGCGAACGGGTCGATCGCTTGATCCGGGAGAGCGAGGTGGACAACTGGCGACAGGTGAGGATCTTCACGCGGGACGTCGAAACGATCGCGGCGGATCTCGCGAAGGCCTCGAAGGACAAGCGTCTCGCGTTGCGGCTTGTCACGGTCCTTGACGTGGCCCTTCGGAAAGCACGGCGGCGGGACTTCTACGGTGCGCGACGCGCGTGGCGGAAGCTCGACAAGATCGCAGAGCAGGGCGCGGAAGTCCGACGGCTCCAGGCCCAATACCGGGAGGGATTCCGCGGGGTCGAGGCCCGTGTGCGGAACCTGAAAGCCCAGACCGAACGGCTGGAGAAGATCCCCAAACCGCCGACCTCGCCAGAGGAGGCGAAGGCGTTCAACGACCGCGTGGATCGGTTCAACGCGGCGGCCACAGCGGCTTATTTGGACTTCTTGTCAAGGGCCCGCGCGGATGTCGCAATTCCCCTCCTCCTGGAGGGCGGCCAAGGCAGCGGGATCGGAATCCCCGCCCCGCCCCCGGGATCGGACCCAGAGCCGCTCGTGCGACTCCTGAACAACGCGAGCCCGCAAGGCGAGGCGTTCCGGAGTCGGTCGTACTACGGTCTCCTCGAGCTGCCGGCGTATTCCGACGCGAAGCTGACCCATCTGTACGGAGACGCGCGGCTCGTGCGAGGCGCCTTGGACCAGTCGTGGGCCTGGCTCAAGGAGGTCCGCGAAGACGAGCGGCGGTGCCTCCAGATCCAGTGGAGCGAAGACGTGACGATCCTCCGCCGCCGCGTCCCCGCGATCGTGGCGTTCCTGGAGCGCCTCGGGAAGATGAACGATGCGGCGGACCGGGGACGGGAGATTGCGGCCTCCCTCTCCGACGGCACTTTCGAGGCGGGCCAGGCCGCGGCCCGGATGTATGCGACCCATGGGGACGCCGCGGAACGGAAGTGGCGCGGGGCGCTCGAAAAAGACATCGGGGGCATGCGCAAGGAAGCCGTCGAGCTGACCGCCGTCCTCAAGAAGTTCCCGGAGCCCACGAAGGTGGAGAGCGGGTAGCGCAGGACCGAGACGAGCCTCTAGGGACGGCCGTCGCATATCATCGATTGAACATCGGGACGAAGGGGCGCGGGTCAAGCATCGTCTGACCGCCGCGCCCTCCGTCAGATCCAAGTTGCCCTGACGAGACCGGGAAAAATAAGTCGGGGCCGGCGCGAAGAGCGGGTGGCGCCGGCCGTTTGGTTCGTCCTCAGCTGCCCGGGCCCGAGGAGGTCCCCATCTGCACGTCCGTGTACTGGTCCAGGTTATTCCCTCCGTTGTTGTCCGATCCTTGGCCCATCACGATCCCGGGCACGCCCCACTGGAGGTCGTTCCCGATCCATCCGTAACTCGGGTCCCAGACGTTGAGCGTCGTGACGAAACCCACCCGAACGAGCACCTGATCGCCCAGGCGGTACTGGGCCTGGCTGTCGATCACGTGGAGCGGCCAGGCGACGTTCGCCAGGGTTTGCATCGCGCCGTTCCAATCGATCTCGAGAGACGACTCGTACCACCAGCCATCCGGGTACGGTGTGTTCCACCAGGTCGGATAGATCGTCACGCCGGACGGCGGGGTGTATCCCAACGTCACGCCGAACGATGCGCCGTAGACGGTCCCGCCCAGGTTGATCGCCCAGTCGATGTGCCCCGGGTAGCCGCCCGTGTCTACGTTCGGAACCGGGTCCACCGCGGCGGGCAACCAGTTGTTGACGTTACTCGTCGTGTCCAGGACCCAGATCCGCATGAACGTCTGCCGGGCCGTGATGACCTGCGACGACCCGGGACAGATCGGGACGCCCAAGCCGTTGAACGCCATGTGGACGTCGAACAGCTCGTAGTGGTTCGCGTTCCCCGCCTGCGTCGGATCGTACTCGATGTCGCCGGGCATCTGCGCGGTCACCGTCTCCTGATAGTAGATCGTCCCGCACGGTCCTCCCGTGATCGGGAGGGAGTACTGGAAGCTCTCGTACGCCTTCGACGTGCTCACGTCCGTGGGATAGAAGGAGCTCGAGTACGTCCCCGGGTTGTACTTCTTCGCGGTCGCCGTGATCGTGAAGGTCGTCGTCACGTGCACGGCGAGACCGGTCAGCGAGGCGGCATGGACCTTGCAGGGCGGCGTAATCGTGTGCGACGATTGCCCCGACACCTGATACGTGACCGAATCGCACGACGAAGTCGGATTCGTCGACCACGACAGATTGGCCACGGTCCCTGAAAGGGAATTCCGATTCACGTTCACGTTCGAAATCACCACCGTCCCTGGCGGGGGTGGCGCGGCCGCTGCGAGAGGCAGGGCGTTTGCCAGCAGCGCCGCCAAAGCCACGATTGCCCAAATCCGTTCCATTTTCTTCATGCGTTTTCACCTGATCCTCGACGAGGATCGGACCGGATGGAGGCGATCGGGGGACATATCGAAGCTTACCGAACCGTCACCAGCATGATACCAGAACCACGCCAGTGGGCGGGTGACGGCAGACCGAAAGTCGTATTCGGCGCCGCGGCCCTCCAGGTCTATGGCCGCTCGAAAACGCCGAGTCCGCGTGACGGGGATCGGAGGCATCTTCTTCAAAGCGAAGGATCCGAAGGCGCTCGCCCGCTGGTATCGCGAGCACCTCGGGCTCCAGATTGACGG
>VBMG01000019.1:9641-31173 GCA_005878485.1 Methanobacteriota archaeon
TTCTCGCGGTGTTGCGGGAAGAAGGGATCGACATCGACCCGAAAGTCGAGGACACCGAGTACGGCCGATTCGGCTGGATCACGGACCCCGAAGGGAACCGGATCGAGCTGTGGCAACCGCCGAAGGCGTACAAGGCCCCTGAAACCGCGCTCGCGATGGAGTAGCCGCGGGGCCTCACGCTTTGGATTTGAACTCCATCTGTTGGAAGACCAGGATGGAGAGGACGACCATCGCAATCGAGAAGCCGACGAGCACGACCACCGAGATGGCGGCGGAGACATCGGTCGAATAGATCGAGAGGGGCGTGACCGAAATCGTGTCTTTCAGGATGGACTTGAGGTAATGAATCACGCTGATCTTCCGCACATCCCCAGGAATCTGGCCGACGACGGACTCCCACAAGAAACCGATGAGCAATCCCACGAAGAGCGGTCGGCGTACGAGGACGGAGACGAAGAGGAACAGGGCTCCGTAGGCGGCGCTCCCGAGGATCGTCGTGAGCAGGAAGCCCCACAGGACGTCGAGATCGGCCGAGAACGGACTCTCGGTGTGGAGCTCCGTGACGCCGTACGCGAGTACGATTGGCGGGACCAGGAGGACGAGGGCGGATGCCAGGTAGGCGACGTATTTGTACAACACGAGCGCGGGCTTCGAGATGGGTCGGGTGAGGAGGTACGGCAGCGTGTTGTCCTCAATCTCGTCTCGGATCAGGGTGGACGCGTTGACCAAGGTCACGAAGATCAGGACGAGTTGAAAGAACAAGGGGATCAGCAGGATCTGGAACAACTGGATCCCGAAACTGCCGACCCGGGCGACGGCGAGCCCGACGGTCAAGATGAGCGGCACGGCCGCGAGAACCGCCATCGCGATGCCGCGCCTCGTCCCCATCAGGTACCGCAGCGTCAAGCCGGTGACGACCCACGCCTTTCGAACGGATTCGACGAGGTCCATGCGATCACCCAACGAGATACCGGAAGACGGCGTCCAAGCTGTCGTCGGGGCTCTCGATTCCACGGACCTCGAGCTTCGTGTCCGCCACGATTCCCGGGAGCTCTCGGTAGAACGCGTCGGGTTTTCGGGTGCGCACGAGGAGTTCCTCGGCCGACGGGAATTCGAATGAGACGACATGGTCCAACCGGGCGAGCGCCTGAGCGAGCTGACGGGGTCGAGGCGTGTCGAGACGCACGGCGTGGGGATGGGTGTCGATCAGCGCGCGGATCGCGTGGATGTCGCCGGATGCAATCGCCTTGCCGTTGTGGATCAGCACGATGTTGTTCGTGATCCGCTCGATCTCGTAGAGGACGTGGGTCGACATCAGCACGTGACCGCCCGCCTCGGCAAACTCGGAGATTGTCCGGAGGATCTTGACGCGGGCCATGGGGTCCGCCCCGGAGAGCGGCTCGTCGAGGATCAGGACCTCCGGTTTGTGGGCGAGCGCCTGCGCGAGCTTCGTCCGCTGTCGCATCCCGCGGCTGTACGTCCGCGTCAGTCGATGCGCGGCCTCGGACAGACCGACGACTTTGAGGGCGTCCGTGGCGGCCTTCCGGGCGTCGGCGGACGCCATCCCGTCGAGGCGCAACAAGGTCTCAACGAATTGCTGACCCGTGAGCCACCCATACATCTGGTTGTGTTCCGGGCAGTACCCGAGGCGACGCATCAGGGGCACGTTGTTCCACGGATTCTCGCCGAGCAGCCGGACGCCTCCCTGATCCGCGTGGAGTTGCCCGATGAGGAGCTTGAACAGCGTGCTCTTCCCCGCGCCGTTCGGACCGACGAGGCCCGTGATGCCGCGACCGAACGAAGCCGTGAAGGCATTCAGCCCGAGCACTTCGCCGTACCACTTCGAGACACCGACGGCATCGACGATGCCGCTCACCCGGTGACCACCTCGACCGCCTTCATGCGGATGTACGTCACGAGGGCCGCGAGAATCGTCGCAGCAAGCAGGATCACGAGGGACCATGCCCAGTCGATCGGATTGTCGGACGCACCAAACGCCGCGTGCGTGACCGCGAGATAGTCGTCCCAAGGCGATGCATAGAAGACGGGATTCCCGAGGGGTCCGGCCAAGATTGCCGCCGGGATCGATAGGCCGAAATTGACCGCAAAGACGCCCGCTGCGGCGATGCTTCTCCGGCGGGTGAGACTCGAAAGAAGGAGCGCGACGGACGTGCAGAAGACGGTCAGGAGCGTGCCTACGAGAATCGAGAGCCCGATGGCTTGGAGGGCGATTGTCCACGAAACGAAGCCGAGGAGCGCTGCGACCAACGGAGTCAGGACGAGCGGCAGGACCGTGATCATGGAAACCAGCGGGGCGAGGATTGCGGCTTTGGCAAGCAGGTAGTCCGCATGCGTAATCGGGCGACTCAAGTACAGCGTAAACGCCATCGAGTGGAGATCGTCTGCGATGAGCCCCGATCCGATGATCGCCGCCATGAGGGTCACGAAGAACAGAATCGCACCGTTGGAGGCCGGCATCGCGAAGAAGCTAAGGTCAGGTGTTGACCCGGGGAACAAAATCCGACCGAACAGCACGGTGACAATCGAAGAAATCGTGACGAGCGCGGCGCCCATCCCGGTGACGACAATCGCGGCCGGCCGACGGAACTCCCGACGGAGCCCCGTCGCGATGATCGCGCGGACCCGTTGGGCACGAGGGAGGAGCGGCATCTCCCGCCGCTTGTACGTTGGGAGGGTGATCGACACTCAGGCATCTCCCTTGGCCTTGCGCTCGACAAGCTCGAGGAACATTTCCTCAAGGCTTCGGACGACCTTGCCCATGTACCGCACCTCGGCCCCGAGCACCTTCGCGGTGTCGAAGACCGCGGTCTCAACGCCGTCTCGACGGCTCACATAGATGGCGGTGGCGCTCACATCCGCGTCGAACCCGGCCTCCTTCAGACGACGGGCAAAGCCCTCGCGGTCGCCGCGGATGTCGATCCGCAGGCGGTCCGAGGCACCCGCCAGGAGTCGATCCAGGTCCCCCGCGGCAATCTGATGCCCACCGTCCAGGATGATGACGTACTTACAGATCGTCTCGACATCGGGCAGGAGGTGACTCGACAGGAGCAGATTTCGGCCCGGAGACTTCGCGATCTTCCCGACGAGGTCGAGCATCTCGGTCCGACCGCGCGGGTCGAGGCCCGTCGTGGGCTCGTCGAAGATGTACAGCTGCGGGTCGTGGACCATCGCCTGCGCGAGCTTCACCTTCTGCTTCATGCCCGTCGAGTACTCTGCGACCTTGCGGTACCGCTCCTCTTCGACTCCGACGAACTGGAGGACGTCGTGTGCGCGGCTCATCGCGGAATCCCGATCGAGCCCGCTGATCCGCCCCATGTACGAGACGAGCCCGACGCCCGTCATGTCCGGGATCAGGCAGTCGTGTTCCGGCATGTACCCGATCCGCTCCCGCACCGCGAGGCCGTCCCCGATGTCGCGGCCGAGGACGCTCGCGGTGCCCGCGGTCGGACGCAGGAGACTCAGGAGGAGCCGCAAGAACGTCGTCTTGCCGGCGCCGTTCGGCCCGACGAGGCCGATCGCGCCTTCGGGGATCGACACGCTGAGGTCGTCGACCGCGCGGACGTCGCCGAAGACCTTCGTCAACCCGGCGGTCTGAACGAGGGCCATCATCGCCTCCTCATCGGAGCCGTCCGCTTTCGGGCGGAGCGGCCTCCGATACGCGTCCTTGGATTCGAGCCTTCCGGCGCCTCCGCAGGATCAAGAAAATCAGTATGGCGACCACGACCGGGATGGCGACGTAGATGAGGAGGTCCACCACGCTCAGCCCGGACGGCGTCCCGGCTCCGTACGAGTACGACTTGAGGCGCATTTCCGCCGCGGGTGTGCCGTTCTCATACGCGGTCCGCTGCACGTAGAAACCGACATCGTTCGAGAAGTACGCGGTCTCGTTGCCGTTGGCGACACCGCTCGGGAGGCCGGGGAAGCCGCCCAGCGTTTGATTCAGCTTGTACGCGGAGAACGTTCCCGCTCGGACGCTCACGCTTTCCAGGGAAAGGACCTCGCGACGCCATCCGGACGAAACGTTCGTTGAATTCTGCATCGTCGTGGTCTGATGGAAGATCGTGAACGTCGAGTTGAGTTCCAGATGGGTGTTAAGGGTTGTGTTCGCGGCCTGGCCGACATTGAGATCGAACCGCGGGATTGGCGCGATTGACGTGCTCGCGTTGACTCGCAGGTCGGCCGCCAGGGGCGTGGTCACGAAGAAGTAGGTGATGTCCGCCCGATACGACGTCGTGCTGTTGGACGAAATTGGAAGGTACGCTTGGTCCTCCCAGAATTCCGAGGTGTCGGTTGTGAAGGTGCCTGTCACCTGGGCCGTTCCGCCGCCTTGGACGGAGAACGACCCGTTCAGGTACCCCGTCGCCCGCGTGTCGACGCGGACGGATGGCACCGATGCGTTGCCCACGACGAAGTTCGCGGGCCCGATCACCTTGACGTCCACCATGCCGACGAGGTCGAACCGCAAGTTGCGAATCTGGCTCGCATTGAGACCCGGGAACTCCGTGATCAAGCCCTCCAGGATGTAGACCCACTTGTCCCCTGCGGCGTACGTCGGTTTGAGGAGCGATGCACGTGCCGTGAACGGGGTGCCGAGGAGCAAGACCAAAGCGATGACCAACGCTGCGAGGCCCGATGCGGCGCGAGGAAACCAGCTCACCAACGTCCGTCCCGGCATCTGATACGGGGAGTCGGTTAAATCGTTTCGCGGGAGTACCCGTGGCGCTTCAGTTTCGCCCACCTCTCGGGGCGAGCATCAAGTAGCCAGGACGCGGAAGGGAGACCGGCTATGCCTTACGACGACGTCAAGGAGTTCGAGGGAGAGACGTACTCCGGGATGGCCGTTGGCGGGGAGCACACGTGGCTCTATCCGAACGGACTGTGGCACGAGACGAAGGTCGCGCCGGACAAGTGGGAGTTTACCTTCGCGTCGCTCAAAGAGCGGGAGCGGAGCGCGCCGGCTGGGTCCGGCGTTCCGGTCGGCACGGAGTATCACTGGTATATCCTGGCCCATCAGCGGGTCCGGAAGATCGACGCGGACTCTTACACGACGTTCATGTCCGGGCTGAAGTACAAGGTCGCCCACAAACGGCCGCACTGGCGCAAATGGAGCTCCGAATATCCGGAACAGCCGTCGGAGCGGGAGAAGCTCACCGCGATCTTGGAGGAAACGCTCGAGGGTGTGCGCGGAGCCCACGTGCCGGTAGGACCGCCGCCCGTCGAAACGAGCCGAAGCCCGTCGTCGCCTCGAGGACCGAGAACTTCTTACGAGGCCGTTGTGCTCCCGCCGGACTAGCTGGCATATGGCGCCTCCCCTCCGAGTCATCTGGTACACGGATCCCCACAACGTGTGGTGCTGGGGCTGCGAGCCGATGATGCGCCGCCTCGAGGTGGTGTATCCGGACGCCGTCGACGTGAGCGTCCGGATGGGCGGCCTCTTCGAGGATTTCACGCCGGTGCGGGAGCAGTGGGCCCGGATGTCGGGGGGGCGGTGGACCGCCTCCGTCCTCGCGTTCTTCGAGGCGGTCGCGGCGCAGCACCAGATGCCGATGGATGCGGCCCAGATGCTCGAGGCGTCGGACGACTTCGCATCGACGTGGCCCGCCTGCATCGCCACGAAAGCCGCGGAACTCCAGGGGATCGACATCGGCCGACGGTATCTGAGGGCGCTGCGCGAGGCGTGGTGCATCGAGGGACGAGGGATCCACCGGCGGAGCGTCCAGGCGGACGTCGCGCGGGCCGTCGGCCTCGATGTCGACGAGTTCTCGAAGGCGTTGGACGACGGGACCGCGGAACAAGCGTTTCGGAAGGACCGCGAGGAATGTGAACGCCTTGAAATCACCGGGTTCCCGACGTTCGAAATCGGTCGGGGCGACATGTCTGCCCGGCTGAACGGATGGCAGCCCTGGGAGGTGTTCGAGGACGTCCTCCGGAAGGTCGACCCGGACCTCGTGGCGAAGACCCTCGACCCGACCGAAGCCTCGGTCGCGGCGATCCTTCAGCGCTTCGGGCGATGCGCGACCCGCGAGGTGGCCGCGGTCCTCGGCGTGACGGACGACGATGCGGAGATCCTCCTCGAGGAACTCGAGGGGAGCGGGAAAGTCACGCGCCGGACGGTCGGAAACGGCCTCGTATGGGAACGCCGGGAATGAAGTTCGGCTATCGGACGGCCATGGGCGGCAGTACGGGCGCCTCCCGGGCCGGCAGTTCCCATTCGCGCACCAGATAGTCCCGCAAAACCTCGATCTCGTCCATGTCGCCGCCCCATTCCCGCAGCAGAGACGCGAAACGAGCCTCGAGCTCGTGCACCTGGCGGATCACGCGCTGCTCGAGATGGTTTGATTCGCGGCCTCGGTACACGAGATACAGGAGCGTGAGGTGCCCGCGGCCGAAGGCGACATGCTGTCGGGTCCCGATCTCGATGCTTCGGACGTCCCCCGCGCCGAGCGAATGGAACGCGTCGTCCATGAAATTCTGGATCGCGGCGAACATCGAGGCGACGAGGTCGGGGTCTTTGTCTGAGTTGAGCCGCGACAGGTGGACGAGGGGCGTGCCGCCCGCGTCGGTCAGGTACACGTGCTCGATGATGCGGTGGAGCGGATGCGGAAGCCCGGCCACGCCCGGGGGTGGACGTGCCCCGACTAATTCCTTCGCGGGCCATTATCGGCCGCGATACCGGCAATCCCCGTGAGATCGGGGGTGCGACTTCCCAACGAGAGCTAAACCATCCAGACGCTTTCAAGGGGTGACCCGATGCCCCCACCAATCGATTCGGGGTTTCAGGCAGGTGCGCTGTGAGCGATGTCACCGAGGTTCGATTTCCGAATGCCTCCGGAACGGGCGAAGTCCGAGGCGTTGTCCACGGGGTGAAGTCCGTGAATGCCGGCCTCGTAATCGCGCACGGACGATCGAATGACATGCGGAACCCGCTCGTTCGACGGGTCGGGGAAGCTGCCGCATCGGCGGGTCTCTGGGCGCTCCGGTTCAACTTCCGGTACGTGGACGCGAAATCGAAGGCCTCTTGGAAACTGACGGCGGAAGTGGATGACCTGCTAGGTGCGATTCGATTCGCGCGGAAGGAGTGCCCCGGGCTGCCAATCTTCGCCGCGGGAAAGTCGATGGGGGCGCGGGTATGTGCCCTCGCGTCCGTCGACGGAGACGTTGCGGGCATGATCGCGCTGGGATACCCGCTCCACCCTCGATTCCGCCCCGAGGTCAAGGATCCTCCGGAGTGGCCTAAGATTGTCAAGCCTGCACTCTTTGTCCAGGGGGACCAGGACCCCTTTTGCGACCTCGATCGTCTGCGGGCAGAAATGCCGCGGTTGACACAACCCCACGAGCTCGTCGTGATCCGAAATGCCGGTCATTCCTTCGAGCCGCGAGGAGCGAAGCGGGACACGTTCCCCGAGGTCCGGAATGCGACCTTGAGCTGGATTGCGCACCAAGTCGCAAAGCCCGCGGCGACGGCATGAGAACCGCCCCAATGACACCGGAGGTTCCCGTGCGGTCCATCAAGACCTCCGGGCCGCCGCGAAACGGGATTTTGGGCATACGGTTATCCCTTTGCATGGGTCTCGCGTCGGCCGAAAGGGGTCGGAGTTCATGGGTCGCGTTTCCGCGTTCGCGGGTTGGAGGAAGTCGGGTCTGCTTGTGTTCGCCCTTGCGACGGTCGCGGTGCTGGCGGCATCGCCCGCCGCCGCACAGAACCCGAAGACATACGTGATCACGCCGCTCGTATCCAATCTCGGGCCACCGGGACCCGGAGTCGACACACGCCTCCTTAACGCGTGGGGACTCGTGGCCGGTCCGACGTCCCCCTGGTGGGTCTCCGACAATGGAGCGGATTTCTCGACGCTATACAACGCCGCTGGCGGGAAAGTGAACCTGAATGTCTCCGTCGCCGGGGCGCCGACGGGGATCGTCTTCAACGCCGACGCGAACGCCTTCCCGGTGGGGACCGGCGCGAACCCCGGCGCGCGGTTCATCTTCGCGACGGAAGACGGGACGATCGCGGGCTGGCGTGGCGCGCTTGGGACCGCCGCACAGGTGACGGTCACCTCCGAGGGGGGTGCGATCTACAAGGGGCTCGCGATCGCGACGGCGGCAAGCGGCCTTCAGCTGTACGCGACCGACTTCCATAACGCGCGGGTCGACGTCTTCGATGCGAGGTGGGCGGCCGTGCGGACTCCCGGCGGGTTCGCAGACCCGAACCTCCCGAGTGGCTACGCACCGTTTGGGATTCAGACAATCGACACGCGGATTTTCGTGACGTTCGCGAGACAAGTGTCAGGCTCGAATGACGAGCTCCACGGCCAGGGCCTCGGCTTCGTCGACGCCTTCGACGCGGACGGGAACCTGCTCGCGCGCGTCGCGCAACACGGCCAGCTGAATGCCCCGTGGGGCCTCGCGATGGCCCCCGCCAGCTTCGGCGCCTTCGGCGGCGACTTGCTCGTCGGCAACTTTGGCGATGGGCACGTCAACGCCTACCAAGAGCTGCCCGACGGGACATGGGAGCTCGTCGGCATGCTCCGGACCGCGGACGGAAAGAAGCTTGCGATCGACGGGTTGTGGGCGTTGGAGTTCGGACACGGCAGCCCAGCCAACGGACCGCTCGACACGCTGTTCTTCACGGCGGGTCCGAACGACGAGGAGGACGGGCTCTTCGGCACGATCACGGCGGCTTGAGCGGCGCTGCAGAGATATGTGACAGCCTGTCGGTCACCGCGTTCCCGAGACGAAGTACCCGTGAATCCCGGGATGGTGCACGACGTCTCGGAATCCGTGGGCTTCGAGCTTCGCCTTGATCGCGTCCGGCTCGAGGAACGACATGGGCGCTGCGTGCCGAAATCCGCCCAACCAGCGGGCGAATCGACCGGGAGCCCGGGCCGGTGGAAGCTCCAACAACACGATTCGACCGGAATCCCGCAGCACGCGTCGCATCTCGACAAGAGCCCGATCTTGGTCTTCCATATGATGGAAGGCAACGACCGCGACGATGCGGTCGAAGGAGCGATCCGGGAACGGGATCGCCTCCGCGCGACCGTGCTCGAATCGGATCGCCGGGCGCAGCCTCCGACCCAAGGCCACCTTCCTCGGCTCCGGTTCGAGTACCACAATCTCGCGGCAGCCGGCCGCAAACCGTTCCGTCGCGGCACCGGCCCCGCCGCCGACATCGAGGAGCCGGAGGCCGGCTGAGGGGGCGACGAGGTCTCTCAGCATCCCGAGCTCCGAAGCCCGCTTCCGGACGCTCAGGAACTCCTGGATTCGGACGCCGAGCGACATTTGTGCAACCTGTTGGACGGATTGCGGAACCCGGGGACTGTCACGGCGCCTCGCCGCGAAGGATGTTGCCGAGCACCGCGGTGTCGATGTTCCCTCCGGATACGACGCAGACGACCCGTCCGTTCCCTGCCTTAGCTGCCCGCGCCGCCGCGACGGACGCGCCCCCTGCGCCTTCCGCGACGACCCGGTTGCGTTCGATCAGGAGACGGATCGCCGCCGCGACGTCCTGCAAGGACACGACGAGGGCGCCTTCGAGCAGCGGCCGCACGAGGCTCCACATCTCCGGGAGGACGCCCGACGCCCCGATCCCGTCGACGAAACTCGGCACGCGGCGGACCTCCGCGGGCGCACCCTTCGAGAACGATGCGGCGAGTGGCGCAGCCGTTTCTGGTTCCACCGCATAGACTCGGGTCCTCGGCCGCTTCGCCTTAATCGCGGTCGCGATGCCCGCGGTCAACCCGCCTCCACCGAACGGGATCACGACGGCGTCCGCGTCGGGGAGGTCCTCGAGGATCTCGAGTCCGATCGTCCCGTTCCCCGCCATCATCGTCGCGTCCGCGAACGGATGGACGAACGTCCATCCGTCGAGGGGTGCGAAGCGTCGGGTGATCCCGATCTCCCAGACCTCGTCCCACGGCCGCTGGACGATCTTGGCCCCGAACCGGCGAATCGCGGCCAGCTTGGTCTCGGGCGCCGTATCGGGGACGATCACCGTACACGGGATCCCCAATCGCCGCGCGTGCCATGCGAGCGCCTGGGCCATGTTCCCAGCGCTGCAAGTGAACACGCCGCGGGCTCGTTCCTTCTCGCCCAAGAGGGCCACTGAATTTCCTGCGCCGCGGACCTTGAACGAGCCCGTCGGCTGAAGGTTCTCGAGTTTCAAGTAAATCTCGGCGGGCCCGTCGTCCACGCCGAGGCGAACGAGCGGGGTTCGGACGACGAGGCTCCGGATGCGGTCCCTCGCCGCCTCAATTGCCGCGAGATCAAGGGTCGTCATGTCCGGTTCACTCGGTACCTGAGGGTGGACCTCCCGAGAACGGATTCAAGATGTCGTCGACGCGGTCGAGGACGGACCAGCCGCGCCAAGGAGATACCCTCCGAAGGCGATCCCCCAGACGAGCACGGGCCACACGATCATCCGCTCCATCCCGCCGGTCCCCAGCCCAAGGTAGTTCCCGCTCACGTACAGGCCTAGCGCCGCGAAGGAGGCGACGCCGAACACGATTGAGAGATATCCGAGCGGCGGCCGGACGATTCGGAACGCGAGGATCGTCGCGAGCGCCGCGAAGACGAACGTGATCAGGGAGAACGCGCTGTGAAGCCCGAAGGGTGACCCTTCCGTGAAAATGCCGACGCCCGCGGCGCCGACTCCCGCAACGGCCAAGGCCACCATGAGAATCCGATCGCGGTACCCCCGGAAGAGGAACCACGAGCAGAGGACGAGCAACAGCCCGAGGATGATGATCGAACCGTTGAAGATCGGCGCCGCGGCGGTCCCGACGCCAAGATCGCTGATGTACATCCCTGAGACGCTGTAGTCCGGGTAGACGATCTCCGCAATCGTCAGCCCCATCGCGAACTCGACGGTCGCGACGGAGAGGGTGAGCCCGGCCCATTGCCGATCGTCGAGATGCATGGCCTCCGCGAGGCCGCCGTCGCGCCTTAATGATTTCGAGATCCTGGCGCCCCTCCCTGCCGCGGAAACCGCGTGCCCCGAGGCTGGGATTCAAACCCGAGAATGACCAAGGAACCGTTAAGTCATCCCGGTACGAAGGCCGACCCTCGGCGCGGAAGAACGATGGCGGACGCCCTGGTGCTCAAATCGAAGATTTGCCTCGTCGGCGAGAAGGGAGTCGGCAAGACGTCCCTGATTCGACGGTACGTGACGGACCAGTTCGACGACCACTACGTGAGGACGCTCGGCGCGAAAGTCGAGAAGAAGACGATGCGGGTGGAGGTCCCCGAGCGACGCGCGAAGGTCGACATGACGATGGCGATCTGGGACATCATCGGTCACGTCGGGTTCCGCGCGCTCCTCGGAGACGCTTTCTTCCAGGGGGTGCAGGGCGCGATCCTGGTCGCCGACCTCACGCGGCGGGACACCCTGGCGGCGCTTCCGGCATGGGTCGAGGCCGTCCAAGGGGTCGCCGGCAAAGGGCCTCTCGTCCTCGCGGGGAACAAGGCCGATCTGACGGAGGACGCCCAATATGGGAGGACGGAGGTCGCGTCGATGGCGTCCGTCTTCGGATGCAACTACATTTTGACATCCGCGAAGACCGGGGAGAACGTGGAGGACGCGTTCCTCGGCCTCGGCAAACTCATCGCGAAGGCCCGATTGGAAGGCCATTGAGCCGATCACCCGCGCTAATCCATCGAGGTCGAGCCCGCGAAATTTTCCTCCCGGCAATCACGATCGACTAAGCGGGACGAAACCGTTAAGTCCGATGGCTAAGCTGGGGTCTGCCCCAGGCGGTCACATGCCCCTCCACCCGTTCCATGGCATCGAGCCTCGGGGCCTCATGGCCGTCCTCCGATCGCCCCTCTTCGAGGGCCGCTTCGGGCGGATGTTCCGCAACCTGCCGCCATTCCTGCCGAGCAACGAAGCGCTCGACGCGCTCGCACGGCAGATGGTCGAGCCGGAGCCGCAGCCGGGCCAGGACGACACGACGGGCGACAACCCGGACATCCCCGCGGGCTTCACGTACTTCGGCCAGTTCGTGGACCACGACCTCACGTTCGACCCGACGTCGCAGCTGCAGCGGGACAACGACCCGGAGGCCCTGGTCGACTTCCGCACGCCCCGGTTCGACCTCGATTCGGTCTACGGTCGCGGGCCCGACGACCAGCCCTTCCTCTACGGAGACGACGGCGTCCACCTCTTGATCGGGAAGAACAAGGTGGGCGAAGAGGACCTGCCCCGCAACGGGAAAGGGCGCGCGCTCCTCGGGGACGCTCGCAATGACGAGAATCTGATCGTCTCGGGGCTCGCGCTCGGACTTCTCAAGTACCACAACCGCGTGGTCGACACCCCGCCGCTCGCGACGCTCCCCGCCGAGAAACGGTTCGACGAGGGACGTCGGATCGTGCGGTGGCATTATCAATGGGCGGTCGTCCACGACTTCCTCTCGCGGCTCGTCGGAAACGAGGTGATCGAGAACATCCTGCGGCCCGTGAGCTTCAAGGTGCCCGCGGGGCCCGAGGCGAAGGCGATCAACACCCTCCAGGTCGTCCTGAAGTTCTTCCACTTCTCGAAGCGGGCGTTCATGCCCGTCGAATTCTCCGTGGGGGCGTACCGGTTCGGGCACAGCATGGTCCGGGGCGAGTACGAGCTGAATGACCAGGTGGTCGACATCCCGATCTTCGCGAAGCCGCCGGAGGAGGATCTCCGCGGGTTCCGCGAACGGCCGCCGGGACACGTGATCCAGTGGGCGCGGTTCTTCAAGTTCGTCGAGAGTCGCCTCGACATCCAGCCGAGCCGGAAGATCGACACGAAGCTCGCCTTCGGGCTCAGCATCCTCCCGGAGGCGGTGGCGAAGGAGATCCATGCGCTCGCGGAGCGGGATCTGAAGCGGGGCAAGGCGCTGGGCCTGCCGTCGGGGCAGGCGATTGCGCGCGCCATGGGAATCCCCGAGGACCTCATCCTGCGCGGGGCGCGATTGCGGCCGCTCCCGGACAAGCTCCTGGAAGCGTTCGGCGAAGACACGCCCCTGTTCTTCTACGTCCTCAAGGAGGCCGAGGTCCTCAGTCAGGGCCGGAAGCTCGGGCCCGTGGGTGGTCGGATCGTCGCGGAAGTTCTCATCGGACTGCTCTCGGCAGACCCGGCGTCGTATCTCGCGATCCAACCGACATGGCGACCCAAGGCCGGCGAATTCGGCGCGCCCCGGGACGGCGAGTTCACCGTGGCGGACCTGCTCCGATTCGCGCGGGTCACGATCGGATGAGCTCCGCAAGGGGCCGCGGTTTTCGCTCCTGCGTCTCGCGCTGGGAAGATCGCGCCATCCGCGATCGCGTTTCATGCATCACCGTCCCTCTTTTATCCCTCATTCTCGTTCCCGGTGCCATTCCAATGGAGGGGGCCGGGTTGCGATGCGTGGGGGGCTTCCGGACGAGATACTCCGCTTTTTCCGAGGCGGTGGCGGCCATTCGCTAATTATCAAAGGGGCCCCGGGCGCGGGCAAGAGCATGTTCGCCCTCCAGCTCGCGACGGAGCTCCACGACTCGTTTGCAGCGTTCTATGTGAGCCCTCGCGTCTCGCACGAATCGGTGCTCCGGCAATTTCCCGCAATCGCACCATCCGTGTTGAGGAAAACTCGGGCCCGACCGCCTCCGGCGTCACCGACCACGGTGGTCTGCCCGGCGTGCGGTGCATCGATCGAAGTCACGCCAAAAGAGCGGCCGATGGAAGCGACGTGTTCCGTGTGTGGGAGGACCTCGCGGTTCGCGGCTCGGACCGAACTGAACCGACTCATCGTAAATATCGAAGAGGGCCCTCAACCGCCATCCTTCCCCCTGTACCTTCCAGAGATTGAGATGGCTTACGAGGCCGTCGACGAAAACTTCGCGCGCTATCCCCAGTTGCGGAGTCTGATCCTCATCGACCCGATCGATGCACTCGATGACGACTACGACATTCGTTCGTGGAGACTCGTTACCACGCTCCAGAAAGACTTGGTCGAGAACAGCGGCGCGGGGCTCGTGTATATCGTCAACTCGGTCGGCGAACAGAAGATCGACTATCTCGTCGACGCCGTCGTGACGATGGTTGCGGCCGGCGGTCCGACATCCGAGATTCGGATCCTCGACATCGTGAAACTGCGCGGACGACCCGTTCAGCAGCGCCGGTACTACTTCATGGTCCACCACGGTCGTCTATGGGAGGCCCAGAAGGATTTCTTGGACTGGATGGAGCGCTCCTGAATTCCGAGACAATGGCCCGACCCAAAGTTCTTAGCCAGGCCCTTCCGTTGCGGGCCGCGGTGGGTTGATGTCTCAGATCTGCGCCCGATGCGGCACCGTCAACAAAGACGAATCGCAGTTCTGTCTCTACTGCGGTGGGCCACTCCCGATGCGACCGACAGAACCTCCGAGGCCCGCGGCGCCGGTCCCGCCGCGACCCACTCCTCCGACCCCGCGACCGATGCCCGTGGCTCGCGCGCGAACGCCTGACTTCGTCGGCCTCTTCGGGGTCGCGTTCCTCCTCCTCATCGTTGGGGTGGTCTTCTATCTCAACCAAAACCTGCTCACCGAAATCCGACGTTGGTGGGACCAGATCCTCGCGGGTCGGATCGCGTTCCGGCCGCCGGAAGGGTTGATCATCAGCGCGGCGTGGTTCTGGGGCCTGCTCGGCATCTCGAGTTTCGGCATCGCGTTCCTCCGGTGGACGTTCGCGCGATCCCGAATCCGGACCTTCGGGGCCTTCCTCGACGGGATCGGAATGATTGCGTTTGCGTTCTTCCTGTACCGTTACTCGCTACGGACACTGAGCGGCTCCCTCGTCATTTCCCTCGAGGCCGCCGTCCTCGCTGCCTTGCTGTTCATCTACATCGGATCCGGATTGTACTGGACGTCTGCCAGACGAAGGGCCCTTGTCGCTGCGGCATTTCGCGCGCCGCGCCCGTGACCGGATTCAGGGTCGCACGAGATTGAACGACTCGGGGCCACCGGGTGGGAGGAACTGGCTCCCGCAATCGCACGTCCACACGATCCCCGGCTTGCCAGAGATCTCGATTCGGGTGACCGTGTAGTCGAAGCCGCAACGCTCACAGGACAAGACGACGTAAGGAGCGTCGACGGGACGACGGAGCATCACCGGCCGGTTGGAAACCGCCTCGATCGTCCGGGGCCGTGCCGCCTCCACGGGTCTCCACTTGTGGCGGAACCAGCCCCTGAGTTTGGGAAAACGCCAAGCCTTTCGACGAGCCGTCATCATCGATGCGGCGCTCGTCTGCGGCGCTGCACTTCGCTCAATCCGCCGACCCTGGGTCGTCGGTCCTCCTCCCTTGGTAGGGATATTGTTTTCGTGGCGCATAAAGGTCGACTACCCTTCCCGCCTTTGATAACGAAACCGCGAACGTCATCGTCCATCCAACGTTCGAGATCCCCCCACCTAGGGGATTCGGCCGATGAGCGGTTTTGTACCGACCTTTCCTCACCAAGGAAGCCCGATGGCCTCCGCCAGGAAGCTGTTCAGCGGGTCCATCGACTCGCACGTCTCGAGGAACGACTCGAAGAACTGGGGGCTTGTGACCTGGTTGTCCCGGAACGTTCGTGTCGCGGTGAAGTCCTTCCGCCGCAGGTCCTGGATGAACGGATGGTTCGGGTCGTAGCCCGGCGGCGGTCGTTGCAGGGACTCCCCGTCGATCGACACGCGACTCCGCAACACCTTCTTCCAGGCGTCCGGTTCCTGGACAATCCGGTCGCGGATCCTCTTCAAGATCGGCGCTTCGGGATGCCACACCCCGGATGCGGCCATCGACTCGCCGGAGCGCATGTGGAGGTAGAAGCCCGGGGCCATGTGCTCCGGCCCCACGGCCTTCGAGTGCCAGAAATGGATCCCGACCTCCGTCTTGTAGGGGCTCTTGTCCGGCGAGAACCGGATGTCTCGGTAGATTCGCGAGAGCGAGCCGCCGAAGGGCCGCGCATCCGCGACGATGTACGGGCTGATCTTCTGAAGGGATGCACCCGCGTCCCGGATGAACCGCATACTCGGCTCCTGCACCACGGTTCCGTAGCGCTCCTTGTTCTTCGTGAACCATTCCTTGTTGTTGTTCTTCGCAAGATCCCGGAAGAAAGCGAAGAATTCCGTGGTGAAGTACGTCGACTTCTCACCCATGCGGGGACCTCCCCGCGGGCGTATTCGCTTCCCTCAGTTTGAACGTTCGCTCGCTGGGAAAACCGTGAGGTATCTGCTCGACTCAGCCCGCGGGGCGGAGCTTGTATCAGTAGTGGATCACGCCGGCCTCGGCTCTCACCCACGACTCAGTGCACCTGGATATTGCCTCGGATTAGCTTCCCGGACTGATGGTAGCCGGTCGCCATGAGCTCGATTGAGAACGTGTCCCCGCCCACGCCGGGTTCCGACAGATCCTCGACGACGACCCGGAACTGCGTGAACATCCCATTCACGAACCCGGTGCCCATGATGGTCACCTTCGTTCCGTCGAAGACGACCGAGCTCAGGTGCGCGGATCGGAAGACGGCCGGGGACGACTTGTCCACGTACGCGATCTTGCCGTGCAGCCTCGAGTCCGCGAGGACGGTGAAGCGTCCCTCACCTCCCGAATCCGTTGCGATCGATCCGCCGCCGGTCACGCGCTTGCCGACTCCGGCTCCACCCTTCGTGAGGACGAAGTCGAACGCCGGCGTCGCATCGATGTCCTGGAAGGACGGATCCACGCCGACCTGTCCGAGGCTGAGCGCCGTGACGCTGAACAAGGTGTCCCCCGCGATCGGCAGCCCGATGTGCGCGAGGGGCACGTTGATAACGAAGTCCCCTCTGCTCCGGTCCAGGCTCCCCGTTTCGGTCTGCTCCTCCGGATACAGGATGAGCTTGCAGTTCTGCGGCGTGTTCGTGATGCAGCCGTTGCCCATCGCGCCGGTGGTCGGATCCGCCGACGTCCCGGTCCCGGAGAAAAATGTGGGATCCGCTCCGCCGACGGACTTCGCGCCGGCGTAGAAGAGTCGGTAGCTGGCTTCCCCGCCATCGCCGACGGATAGGAATTGCCATCGAGTCAGCCAGACGAATGCACCGGCGCCCGAGGTGGGCACGAGGCTCTCCGCGTTAGCGACCCGCATCCGCACGCGCAGCGTGTCGGCGTTCGGTTGGCTCAGTTGGAGCGTCGTGAGGTCCGCGGCCGGTTGGTTCACACCGGGGCCCGAGGGGGCATAGTGCGGGAACTGCGCATCGCCCGCGGGGTCCGCGACGGGGTTCGTCGGGACGGTCCGGGAGATCGGCGTCCCGAAGGCGCCCGGTCCCGCGACCTGCTTTGCGGCGAAGTCCGCGGCGCCGTGGTGTTGATTCGTCGTGTCGTCGTACACGATGATGGCAGCTCCGGCCGCGTCGACCGTGACGGCGAAGAAGTCCGCCATGCTGCGGTCCCCGTTGCTCAGTGTGCAGCCGATACCCCCCTGACAGATCTGCCCGAAGTGCATCGGGTGCTCGCTCGCGCGGACCTGGTAGATCGTCGATCGCGGCGGGGACTTGAAGTCGAATCGGACCTGCGCGAAGTACGCGTACCATGGGAACCCTGCGGCTGCTGGACGGTTTGCGAACCAGCTCGGGAACGCGTCCGGATCGCCGCGGACTTCCGTCCCGTACCACACGACGTCCACGATGCCGGAGGCGCCGCCGACGATCCAAGGCCAGACGTTCGTGTTCGACGGATGGCCGTTCACCTGGAGGACCTTAGACCACGTGTCGCCGCCGTCTTTCGATCCGCTGACGTAGACGTTATGATTACTCGCGTCGACCCAGGCGACGTACAAGTTGCCGGCGCGATCAACCGCGGCGTTCGCGAACAGGTCGCCGACCACACCGCCCGGGCTCGTCGGCGCCGCGAGCGCTTTGAAGGAAATCCCAGTCCGGACGCCGGCAGGGACATGGCCGCGGATCACCTCGACATGGTCATCCCGGACGCAGGGGAGATAGAGGTTACGGAGCACCGGGTCGAACTTCGTCTGCCCGCATGTGGCTCCGTCGCCCACCGTAACCGCATCGGCGGCGTTCACAAAGACGAGTCCGCCGGTCGGGTCCCCGAGACCAGTCGAGCCGGGAGACGAGAACACTTCCATCCCGAGGGGCACTTGGTGGACGGTGAGGAAGACCGTGTTGTCGTCGGCTCCCGACGTGGGGCCGTTGTCCATCGCGAACCATTGACGGTCGACGGCGGTGGAGGGAACGCCGGCGGTATTCTTCCGCCACGTGTTGCCGCCGTCATTCGACACCGCGGTGCCAAGCTCCGCGAGTGCCTCAAGGTCGACGAAGTACGCGAAGCCCTGGTCATCCGTGACGACGTCGGTGTCGCCCCCTCCCGGAGGCGAATCGGGCCGCGCGTCAATCGGCGAGACGACGTGAAACGAATTGCCCGCGTCTGTGGACTTATGGACGAAGCTTTGCGTGGTCGATGTCCCCCAGGGACCCGATTCCCAGATGTTTCCCGCTTGATCCACGTGGACAATCGGTTCGCCTTCCGTCCGCTGGGCGTCCACGATTGTACTCGGCGCGAAGGCGATCCCGCCGGTTCCGTGGGTCGGGTTCGGCACCGGCGGGCCTGGCGTGAAGCTCAAGACCGCGGAGCCCGTGTAGGCCGAGTTGACGACGAGGAAGGGGACGACTCGGACTTCGTAAACGCCCGGCACCGGGAGTTCCAGGAAGACTTCCTCCGAGGTCGTGCCGCCTGCCGCGGACGAGTCGACTTGGAATCCGTCCGAGTTGTACACGTAGAGGTCGAAGTCGTTGCCGCTATCGGGCCATTCAATCCGGATCGTCACGCCACCCGAATGGCGATCCCAGAAGTCCGCTGCGACGTCGATGGTGAGGAAGAAGTGGTCGCACTGGACGTTTCCAACATCGGTATCCGGCGGACAGAGCTCCGGAACCGGCGTGGACTGCGCAAGGTAGGACGCTCCCTGCCACGACGTGTTCGGAGAGGATTCCGACACGACGCCACTCGAGGGGTCCGCGGCCGCGGCGAGGCCGGTCATGGTCGACATGACTAGGGCGACGGCGGCCAAGGTGCTGAGCGAGAGGACTCCAAGGCGACGGCGTCGGCTGGGCCCGCGCGACCGGGGAGAAGACATGGGTAACCTCGCGGGGGTAAAACGAATCGCTCCGTTAGAATCGAGTCGTTTCAGGAATGTAACCAAGTGTCCGAAGAAACAGCAGGCAACTCTCTACGTCAGATCCGTCGTTCGAGGCACCCGCTCGGCGTCGGACTTGCGCATCCCGTCATGCGGGCCGGAACTTGTATCCGTAGTGGATGACGCCCGCGTCTCCTTCCTGGCCCAGTTTCCGGAACGTCGCCTGGACCTTCATCCCAATCTTGACGTCTTCCGACTTGACATCAATCAGCTGGGACGTCAGGCGGACGCCCTCGTCCATCTGGACGATCGCCATGACATACGGTTTCTGCATCTCGAACTGGGCGGGCGCGTCGTGGATCACTGTATATGTGACGACGGTGCCTTTGCCCTTGAGCTGCACCCGCTGCATCTTTCCGACGGACCGGCGCCCGCACGTCGGGCACACGGCACGGGGAGGAAAGTCGACTTTGCCACAACTGCCGCACTTCGTGCCGATCAGGTTGTAGCGGCTCTGGATTTCCCGCCAGAACCGAGGGATCGCCACCTCAGTCCCCCCGCTCGAAGATGTGGACGACCGCCGTGGCCCCCGTGCCGCCGAGGGTGTGCGTGAGTCCGCGGCGCGCGCCGACGACCTGACGTTTGCCGCCTTGTCCGCGCAGCTGCCGTACGATTTCGACCGCCTGCGCGACGCCCGTGGCGCCGACCGGTTGCCCGCGGGCCTTCAACCCGCCCGAGGTGTTCACGGAAATCTTGCCGTTCAGCGCGGTGAGGCCGTCCGCCGTGGCGGGGCCGCCCTTCCCTTTCTCGACGAACCGCAGGTCCTCGATTGCGAGAATCTCCGAGATCGTGAAGTTGTCGTGGACCTCCGCGACCTGGATGTCTTTCGGGTGGAGCCGCGCCTCCGCGAACGCCCGCTTTCCCGCGATGACGGTCGCGTCCATCATCGTGATGTCGCGTCGATCGTGGACCGCGAGGAAGTCGCTCGCTTGACCCGAGCCCGCGATGCGGATCGGGGTGTCCGTGAACTTGCGGGCCTTCTGCATCTCGCACAGCACGACGGCGGCCGCGCCGTCCGAGAGCGGAGCGCAATCGAACAGGCCGAGCGGCTCCGCGACCCATGGGGCTTGGAGGACCGTCTCGATCGTGATCTCCTTCTGGAATTGCGCCTCCGGATTCAGGGCGCCGTTCTTGTGGTTCTTCACCGCGACGGCGGCCATCTGCTCCCGCGTCGTGCCGTATTCGTACATGTGACGGCGGGCCATCATCGCGTACAGGCCCGCGAAGGTCGCGCCGAACACGCTCTCCCACTCCTGGTCCGCCGTGGACGATAGGATTTCCGCGGCTTGGACTTCGCCGACGTCCGTCATCTTCTCCGCGCCGCCGACGACGACGATGTCGTGCATCCCGGAGGCGATCGCGAGGCGCGCCTGGAGCAGCGCGATCGCCCCGCAAGCGCCGCCCCCTTCCACGCGGACCGTCGGGAGGTGCATGTCCGCTAGGCCCGAGTAGTCCGCGACGAGCGCGGACACATGCTCCTGGTCGATGAACTTCCCCGCGCTCATGTTGCCGATGTAGACCGCATCGATGTCTTCCGAGCGGAGCTTCGCATCCTGGATCGCCTTGAGTCCGGCCTCGATCCCGAGGTCCCGGAAGGAGCGGTCCCACAGCTCGCCGAACTCCGTCTCCCCGACGCCGATCACCGCGACGTCCCGCATCGGTTCAGGCCTCCCGCATCAGGATCTTCCCGCGGTATTTCGCGTACGTCGCGTAGTCGACGAACGCATGGTCCGCGATCATGTCCTTGATTGTCGGGGTCGCGTCCCGGCGGATCTTCGTGATTTCGTCCGTGACGGTGAGGTCGAATGCGTCCGACCCTGCGCCGCTGCCGTACCCCACCGCGAAGATGCGGTCGCCCGCCTCCGCCTCGTCCAGAATCGCGCAGAGGCCCACCATGATCGCGCCGCTGTACGTGTTCCCGATGTCCCGCACGCACAAGCCGGCGTCGATCTGCGGGTCCTTGAACCCGAGCTGCTTCGCCACGCGGACGGGGAACTTGCCGTTCGGCTGGTGGAACACGGCGTAGTCGTAGTCTTCCGCGGTCGTGCCGGCCCGCTTGAAGAGGAGCTGGGCGCAGTTGACGACGTGCTTGAAGTACGCGGGCTCCCCCGTGAAGCGGCCGCCGTGGCTCGGATACCGCTGGCCCTCGCGGCGCCAGAAGTCCGGCGTGTCCGTCGTGTAGGAGACCGTGTGGCTGATGTCCGCGACCGCGTGGTCCGTGCCGATCAGGAGGGCGGCGCCGCCCGCCGAGGCGCTGTATTCGAGGGCATCGCCAGGAGCACCTTGGCTTGTGTCCGATCCGATCGCGAGGCTGTACTTCATCATCTTCGATAGGGTGAGGCCCATCGACGTCTGGATCGCGGCGGTGCCGGCC
>VBMG01000025.1 GCA_005878485.1 Methanobacteriota archaeon
CGCGCGAACGTCTCCCCGCTCGGCGCCGGCGCGCTGGCCGGGAGCACGCTGCCGATCGACCCCGCGACCACGGCCCGGACCCTCGGGTTCGCCGCGGCCTTCGAAAACTCGATCGATGCGGTGAGCGACCGCGACTACTACGCGGAGTTCTTGTTCGACCTGGCCCTCCTCGCGGTCCATCTCAGCTCCCTCGGGGAGGAACTCGTCCTTTGGGCCTCGACGGAGTTCGGATTCGTGCACCCGGCGCCCGAACTCGGCTCGGGGAGCAGCCTCATGCCCCAGAAGCGGAACCCGGACGTAGCGGAGCTCGCCCGAGGGAAAACGGGGCGCGTCGTCGGAGACCTTGTCTCGCTGCTCACGACCCTGAAGGCGCTCCCGCTTGCGTACAACCGAGATGTCCAGGAGGACAAGGCCCCCGTGTTCGACGCCGTGGATCAGGTGCTCCCGGTCCTCGACGCGCTCGCCGCCGCGATGTCTTCATTGGCGGTCGACGAAGTCCGGCTTGCGGAAGCGGCCTCGGATCCTCGCATCTTGGCGACGGACCTCGCCGAGTACCTCGTCTCTCGCGGCGTCCCCTTCCGAGAGGCCCACGAAACCGTTGCGCGGTATCTCACGGAGTCGACCGGCGAGGTGGAAGCAACGTCGCTCCAAGCCTTCGACCCCCGATTTGGGGATGACGTCGCGGGAGTCCTCGACGCCCGGACGTCCCTCGCGCGGCGCAAGACCCATGGCGGGCCTTCGCCTGAGGCGGTGAAGGCCCAGCTCGCGCGGGCCCACGAAACGATCGGGCAGGAGCGGTATTTCCTCTCCAAGCACGTGGAACCCGCCGACGTGGTCGACCGGCTCCTGAAGGGGGAACCCGAATGACGGAATGCCCGGAGTGCGGCCGCGCGATCGAGAAACAGAACCTGATCGAGGGAGAAATCTTCCCATGCCCGGACTGCGGGCTCGAACTCGAGGTCACGTCACTCGCGCCGTTTCGGGTCGACACGGCGCCGCGCGAGGCCGAGGACTGGGGTGAGTGAGACGTTCACGCTCGGGCTCTTCTACACGGTCATTCGGCCGGAGGAGAAGTGGATCTTGGAGGCCGCCGCGAACCGCGGGATTCCCGTCGAGCGGCTCCACGACGAAGCGGTCACGTTCCCCCTCGTCCGGAACGGGTTCCACGCCGACCTGGTCCTCAATCGGAGCGTCAGCCACAGCCGCTCCATGTACGCATTGCGGTTCTTCGAGCACTATGGGGTCCCGACGGTGAACGCGTACGATGTCGTTGCGCTGTGCGGGGACAAGGTCCTTACGAGCTTGCGGCTCTCGGAAGCGGGCGTGCCCACGCCGGAGACCGTCGTGGCCCTCACCCCGGAGGCGGCTCTGAAGGCGCTCGATGAAGTCGGCTATCCCGCGGTCCTGAAGCCGCCGGTCGGCTCATGGGGACGCCTGATGGCCAAGGTCGACGACCGCGAAGAGGCGGAACAGATCATCGAGCACAAGACCGCGCTCGGATCCTCGATGCACTCGATCTTCTACGTCCAGGAGTACGTGCCGAAGCCGGAGCGCGACCTTCGGGTACTCGTCGTCGGCGACGAGGTCGTCGCGGCAATGTACCGCTTCTCGAAAGAGTGGCGCACGAACGCCGCCCGCGGGGCCACGACCGAGCCGCTCGTTCCCAGTCCCGAGCTTTCCGAACTCGCCCTCAGGGCCTCCGAGGCGGTTGGCGGAGGCGTCCTCGCGGTGGACCTCATGGAATCTCCGGAGGGCCTGGTCGTCCACGAGGTCAACCACACGCCGGAGTTCAAAGCCTTGAGCGGCGCGACCGGCGTCGATGTCGCGAGCAAGATTGTGGACTACGCCGCGGAGGTCGCGCGCCGATGAACGTCTCAATCGTCGGCGGCTCCGGATACACGGGAGGCGAGCTCCTGAGGCTGCTCCTGCGCCATCCGAAGGTGGACGTCGCCCAGGTCACGTCCGACTCCATGGCGGGGAAACCCGTGGTCCGCGCCCACCCGAACCTCCGAAGGCTCACCGACCTGAGATTCACGCCGCATTCGGACCTCGACCCCTGCGATCTCCTCTTCCTCGCAATGCCCCACGGGCGGGGGATGGACCGGATTCCGGAGTTCCTTGCCCGCGCGGGGAAAGTCATCGACCTCAGCGCGGACTTCCGCCTGAAAGACCCGGGTCTGTATCGGACCTATTACGAGGTCGACCACCCGCATCCGGAGCTGCTGGCCAAGTCGGTATACGGCCTTCCCGAGGTTCATCGCGAACAGATTCGGGATGCGACCCTCGTTTCCGGGCCCGGCTGCATCGCCACGGCCGCGATCCTCGCCCTCCACCCCCTCGCCGCGACGGGCCTGATCCATCGTGATCGGGTCGTCGTCGATGCAAAGACCGGTTCCTCCGCGGGGGGCTCTGACGGCGGGTTGGCCGCGGCCCACGCGGAACGCTCCGGCGTGATGCGGGCGTACGCACCCGCGAACCACCGCCACACGGCGGAGATCGAGCAGGAGACCGGCTTGCGGGTCGCGCTCTCCTGCCACGCAATCGAGGCGGTCCGGGGGATCCTCGCAACGTGCCACACGTTCCTCGAGGAAACGATCACGGAGAAGGACCTGTGGCGGATCTACCGCGAGGCGTACGGCAAGGAACCGTTCGTGCGGATCGTGAAAGAGGCCTCGGGCCTCTACCGCCTCCCGGAGCCGAAGATCCTCGCGGGCACGAACTTCTGCGACGTGGGTTTCGTCCTCGACGAGCATGCGGGCCGCGTCGTCACGATCGCGGCGCTCGATAACCTGATGAAAGGGGCCGCGGGGAACGCGGTTCAGTCGATGAACCTCATGGCCGGCTACCCGGAAACGATGGGGCTCGAGTTCGTCGGTTTGCATCCGGTGTGAGGTGGCAACGCGTCGATGTTGGTCGTCAAGGTAGGCGGTGCGGAAGGAAACGCACTCGACAACGTGCTGATCGACTTGGCGCCGCGGCGGGATTACGTGCTCGTCCACGGCGGGTCGAATGAGGTGGACCGGCTGGCGGAGGCCCTCGGACGCCCGATCCGATGGATCACCTCCCCGAGTGGCATTGTGTCGCGGTACACCGACCGCGAGACGATGGAGGTCTTCACGATGGCCCTTGCGGGGAAGTTGAACACCGCGATCGTGTCACGGCTTCAGTCCCTCGGCGCGCCGGCGGTGGGCCTGAGCGGCGTTGACGGCGGCCTCCTGACGGGCCGCCGGAAGGAGGCCGTGCGGGCGGTCGACAACGGCCGCGTGCTCCTCGTGAAGGATGACCACTCCGGGACCGTCGAGCACGTCAACGGGAGCCTCATCCAGCTCCTCTTCGAAGCGGGTTACGTCCCCGTCGTCTCGCCGCCCGGCGTCACCCCGCAAGGCGAGCTGATCAACGCGGATGCGGACCGCGTCGCCGCGCACATCGCGGTCGCGATGAAGGCGGACGCGCTGATCCTTCTCACGAATGTCCCGGGCTTGCTGCGGGAGCCCAGCGATCCGTCGTCGCTGATTGCGTACGTCCCAAGGGAGCGGCTCCGGTACTTCATGGACTTCGCCTACGGACGGATGAAGAAGAAGCTGATCGCCGCGGAGGAGGCCCTCAAGGGCGGTGTCACGCGGGTCGTCATCGCGGCCTCGCAGCCGCCGGATCCGGTGGAACGGGCGCTCGAAGGGACGGGGACGGTGATCTCGTGAGCCTCGTGGACCCGCGCAGTGTCGAATTCGCGTGCTCCCCGAAACGGGAGCCGACGTTCGTTCGAGGGTCGATGGCCACCCTCTGGGACGAGGACGGAAACGAGTACATCGACTGCGGGGCCTCGTTTGGTGTCGGGAACCTGGGCCACTGCAACCCGGCGGTCGTCGAGGCGATCCAGCAACAGGCGAGGGACCTCATCCACGTCGGCCCGACGTTCGGCACGAAGGCGAAGGCCGAGTTCACGGACAAGTTGCTCTCCATCGCCCCGACCGGATTGGGGCGGGTGTTCCTGAGCAACTCCGGCTCCGAGGCCGTCGAGGCGGCGTTGAAATTCGCCCGAGCCGCGACCGGCCGGAAGACGATCATCGCCGCGATGCGGGGATTCCACGGCCGCACGATGGGCGCGCTGAGCGCGACCTGGCGTCGGGACTTCCGAGAGCCGTTCGAGCCGCTCGTGCCGGGCTTCGAGCATGTCCCGTACAACGACATCGCGGCGCTCGAGGCGGCCGTCGATGAAAGGACCGCTGCCGTCATCCTGGAGGCGGTGCAGGGCGAGGGCGGGGTCCACGTTGCGACGACCGAGTATCTTCCCGCCGCACGGGACGTTTGCGACCGGGCGGGCGCGCTGCTAATCATCGACGAAATCCAGACGGGGATGGGCCGCACGGGCCGGATGTTCGCGATCGAACGGTGGAACGTGAAGCCGGACATCGTGACCCTTGCGAAGTCCCTCGCGGGTGGGGTCCCGATCGGCGCGACGCTGACGACGGAGGCCGTGGAGCGGGCGTTCCAGGGGAGCCATAACTCAACGTTTGGCGGGAATCCGATCGCGTGCGCCGCGGGCACGGCCGCCATCGACTATGCGGTGCGCGAGCGGCTCTGGGCGCGAGCTGAGAAACTCGGCGCGATGGCCCTGGTGGGGCTCCGAGGCCTGAAGGCACCTTCCGTTCGGGAGGTCCGAGGGCTCGGTCTCATGATTGGAATCGAACTTCGCGGGAAGGCCGCGCCGGTATTGCAGGCGTTGCAGGACGAAGGCGTGATCGCGATCGGCGGCGGATCGAGTGTGATCCGACTCCTGCCGCCCCTCGTGATTCCGGAAGACCAGTGGTCCTTCGCCCTGGACGCCCTTGGGAGGGCCCTCCGCCATGGATGAGCTCGAAATCCTGCGGGGCCTCCTCGAAGAGTACAGCCCATCCGGTCATGAGGAGGGCGCGGCGCGGAAATTCGTCGAGCTCGCCGAGTCCCTCGGACTCAGAGCACACATCGACGAAGCGGGCAACGCGATCGCCCGGACCGGAGGCGGGCGCCCGGAGATCATGGTCCTCGGGCACATCGATACGGTGGAGGGAGAACTCCCGGTCCGAATCGAGGACGGGCGGATCTACGGACGCGGCTCATGCGACGCGAAGGGCGCGCTCGCGGCCGCGCTTGTCGCAGCAAGCAACCACGACGAGCCCGGTGAGATAATCGTCATCGGCGCGGTCGGGGAGGAGCGCGATTCCCGCGGCGCGCGCCATCTCCTTCCCCGGCATCGGCCCGACTTCCTGATCGTCGGAGAGCCGAGCGGCTGGGACGGCGTCACGGTCGGCTACAAGGGGAACCTGAGCCTCGTCCTCCGGCTCGACGGCGAGCGGGGCCATCTTTCGTCCCCCACCGCGACGACCATCGAGACGGCACTTACGTTCGTCGAACGCCTCCGCGCCTTCTGCAACGCACACGCGGGCCTAACTCCGTTCCATTCGTTGACAATGAAGACGCGGTCAATTAACACGACGCAATCGGGCGGCGAGGAACACGTGGAGATCGGACTGAACCTTCGTCTCCAGCCCGGCCTCGACCTTGACGAAGTCCGCTCGTTCATTGAGTGCAACCGCGGCGCAATCCGGTCCGAGATGATCGACGCGTCCGACGCCATCGAGGTTGGGTCTCGGAACGAGGTCGTTCGCGCTCTCTGCGCGGGAATCCGGAAGGAAGGATCCCGCCCGACCCTCTTACGGAAGCTCGGGACGTCGGACCTCAACCTGGCCGCACCCGCATGGGGATGCCCGGCGGCCGCGTACGGACCCGGGGATTCTCACCTCGATCACACGGACGAGGAGAATGTGGACATCGCCGAGCTACGCCGTTCGATCGAGGTCCTCCGAGAGGCGTTCTCGATTCTCACGGCCCAACGTCGACTTGCTCCGGTGATGGCCAGCGTGGAGTAGGATGCGCGAACGCTCTCAAGATCGCCGAGATGGCCCCGACAACGCCTCACCGACGGCGCCGCTTGATCCGATGGGAGGGCCCAGCGCCCTTGCGGCGACGGGCGCGCCGCCGAGCGGCCCGTGTCATCCGGACCTCTTTGCGCGCCACGGCTCGGTGGAGCAGTCACGCACTATTTGAATGAGAGTTTCGAGCTGCAGCGCGAAACGACCGAGGCTCGCAGCCGGCTAAGTCAGCGCCTTCCACAAAAGAGGCAGGCTCACGTCATATCGGTATGAGATGTTCGAATGGGTGTCGTCGAACTCTTCGTAGACATGCCGAATCCGTCGGGCGAGCAGCTTCTCGTGGAGGACGCGGGCGCCCCAGATCAAGTTGAACTGGTCCGAGGTCCCGCAGTCGATGTAGACGAGGC
>VBMG01000026.1 GCA_005878485.1 Methanobacteriota archaeon
GACCTCGGCCTCGAACCGCCGGCGGAGGCGGATCGCCTCGCGGCGGAGGGCAAGACGATCGTCCACGCGGTCATCGACGACCGCCTGGCCGGCGTCATCGCACTCGCAGACCTGATCCGGGACGAATCGAGGGAGGCCGTCGCCGGCCTCAAGGCGATGGGAATCCGAGTCGCGATGCTGACGGGCGACAACCACGCCACCGCTGCCTACGTCGCCGGCAAGCTCGGCCTTGATACGTTCTTCGCGGAAGTCCTCCCCGGCGACAAGTCCGCGGCAGTCGGAGGGCTCCAGAAGGAGGGGCGGCGGGTCGCCATGGTCGGGGACGGCGTGAACGACGCGCCGGCGCTCGTCCAAGCGGACGTCGGAATTGCGATCGGCGCAGGCACCGACGTGGCGATGGAGTCCGCGGACATCGTCCTCGTACGGAACGATCCGAGGGACGTCGTGCGTCTGATCCGGTTGAGCCGGCTCACATCGAGCAAAATGCGGCAGAACCTCGCCTGGGCGACCGGCTACAACGCGGTCGCGCTCCCCCTGGCCGCGGGAGTCGGCGTGCCGGCGGGCATCGTATTGCGACCCGAGTGGGGCGCGCTCTTCATGGCCGCCTCAAGCGTGATCGTGGTAACGAACGCGCTCCTCATGCGTCGTAAGGCCGTGTGACCGTGGGTCTGCGTGGGCGGGCCAGGTTACATCCCTTGCTCCTCGAGGCAACAGTTGGTGACGACCAACCCATCCGCCGTCTTCTTGACCATGATCGAGTTGGCGGTCCGATTTGTTACGTCGAGGCCACCGAGCTTGACGGTCTCCTTCGCTCGGACCCGAACTTCGACCGCTCGGCCCTTCGCCATGGTAACGTGCATGCGGTCGTCATTCAAGAAGTTCGGGTCACCAGCGATCGGGTCCAAGAGAGGAGCAAAAAGATACATGAACCCTATGTGATAGCGAAGACCAGAAGCGAGCCCCTCCTCGTTGAAGCGCATTCACGAAGACCTAAAGACAGCAGCTTTCGCCATTGCGGCAATGGAACTCCTTTAGTCACGGCCAGTCTGAGGCTAGCCGGTCTCTTCGCTCCTTCCCTGTTTCCCACTCTCTTGGTCTCGTTACAAGGCTAGCTCGAGCTTAGTGAGGATGCCCCTACCGATGGGAGTCGCTGTCGAAAGCCTTCAAGCAACCTTGCGAGCAGAAGAAGAACGTCATGTGGTCGTGCGTTCGGCTGCCCGCAGCTCGCTTTGGATCGACTTCCATCCCGCAAACCGGGTCTTTTGCCATGTGTCACCTCCTCAGAATTTCGGCGTGAAGCGCCTCAGGGTCATCGAGTTCATGACGACGGAGACGGAGCTGAAGCCCATTGCGGCGCCCGCGATGATCGGATTCAGTACAATGCCAATCCCTGCGAGGACGCCAGCAGCGAGCGGGATGAGGGCCGCGTTGTAGAAGAACGCCCAGAACAGGTTCTGGCGGATCTTTTGCACCGTTCGTCGGCTCAGCTGAATCGACGCGACGACGTCCCGCAGGTCATCCTTGATCAAGACGATGCCGCCCGCTTCCATGGCCACATCCGTTCCGCTTCCGAGCGCGATCCCGACATCGCTCTGAGCGAGCGCGGGCGCATCGTTGATCCCGTCGCCGACCATCGAGACGACCTTGCCGGCGCCCTGCAGCTCCTTGATTTTCTCCTCCTTTTGGTCGGGGAGGACTTCCGCGATGACGCGATCGACGCCGGCCTGGCGGGCGATCGCCTCTGCCGTCCGGCGGTTGTCCCCTGTCATCATGATGACCTCGATCCCCATCGCCTTCAGCGCGCGGACTGCCTCAACGGAGTGGTCCTTCAGGGTGTCGGCGACCGCGACCACGCCCACAGTCGCTGCATCGACCGCGAGGATCATCGCGGTCTTTCCCTCCGCCTCCAACCGCTGGAGGACCGATTCTGCTCCAGCGATGGAGACTCCTGCATCTGCCATCAGTTTGCGGTTCCCAAGGAGGAGCGGACGGCCGCCAATCCGGGCGCGGATTCCTCGGCCCGGAATCGCTTCGAAGTCTACCGGGTCCTCCGTGGGGAAGCCCCGCGCGGCGGCCGCGCGCACAATCGCCTCGCCGAGCGGATGCTCAGAACCTTTCTCCGCCGACGCCGCGAGGCGGAGCACGTCCGCTTCCGATGTGGAGCCGAACGCCACGACGTCGGTGACCGATGGCTTGCCCTTGGTCAGGGTGCCGGTCTTGTCGAAGACGACGGTCGTCAGCTTGTGCGCTTTCTCGAGATACTCCCCGCCTTTGATTAACAGCCCGTTCTCGGCGCCCTTGCCCGTGCCGACCATGATCGCCGCGGGCGTCGCGATGCCGAGCGCGCAGGGGCATGCGATGATCAGGACCGCGATGAAGAACAGGAGGGAATGGGCAACCGACTGGCCGAGCCGGATGTACCAGGCAAAGAATGTGAACGTCGCGATCGCCACGACCGCGGGCACGAAGACGGACGAGACACGGTCCGCGAGCTTCTGGATCGGAGCCCGGGCGATCTGGGCCTCTTCGACGAGCTTGATAATTTGGCTCAACGTCGTGTCCGCTCCCACCCGGGTCGCGCGGATCTTCAAGAAGCCCGTCTTGTTGACGGTCGCCCCGATCGCCGTGTCGGCAATCTTCTTGTCGACCGGAATCGATTCCCCCGTGATCATCGATTCGTCGATTGCGGAGAACCCTTCCACGATCGTCCCGTCGACGGGCACACGCTCGCCCGGTCGGATGATCACGAGATCCTCAAGCTGAACGAGCTCGACCGCGACTTCCTCTTCCCGGCCGTCACGGAGCACGTGCGCGGTCCGCGGCGCGAGATCCATCAGCTTCCGGATCGCGTCACTCGCCTTGCCCTTCGCGATCTCCTCGAAGTACTTTCCCAGGAGGATCAGGCCAATGATTACCGCGGCGGTGTCATAGTACGTCGCCGGGTCGACGCCCCGCACGCCAACGTATGGGAGGAAGGTTACGATGGCGCTGTAGCCCCACGCAGCGGACGTCCCGATCGCGATGAGCACGTCCATGTTCGCACTCCGGCTCCGGATCGCGTCCCAGAAGCCGCGGTAGAATCGCCACCCCGCGACGAACTGGACCGGTGTCGCGAGGACGAAGAATACGACGTTCATCGGTTCCATTAGATTCGACCAGAACCATCCGAGGCCCATTCCCAGGGCCACGACGAAGAGAGGGATCCCGACCCCTAGGCTGAGGGCTGTGAGTCGCTTGAGCCGCGCAAGTTCCTTCTCCGGAGCGGTGAACGTCTCGAGGCACGTCTCCGAGCAGAAGTAGTACCTGCGGCCGCGGACAATTGCGGTGAGGTGCGTCCCCTCGTCAACATACATTCCGCAAACTGGGTCTGTAGGCATCCAGGACTCCCGACTGTTCCAAGAGCGACGGTCGGTCATTCGGATTCGCCTTTACATTTGTAAAGCTTCATGAACTACGGTGCGAGTGGTGAGCACACCATGCAGCTTGACCGAACCGATACGAAGATTCTCCGAGCGCTCCAAGAGGATGCTCGACGGTCGTTCCGAGAGCTCGCGCGGCGCGTCGGGGTGAGCGTTCCGACCGTGAGCGCACATGTGGCGAACTTGGAGCGTCTCGGCGTGCTGTCGGGATATCACGCAACGATCGACCCCGAGAAACTCCGCCAAACCCGGCTGTTCCTGATCCTCAGATGTCGATCGCGGGAGGCCGACCGCGTTGGTCGGGTACTCGCGAAGCTCCCCGAAGTACGTTGGACGATCCGGACGGCCGAATCCCGACTCATCGCGGAGGTGGTCCTCCGATCCACGAAGGGAATCAATCCCTTCCTCGAGCGGGTGCGATCCCTCGACGGCGTCGTATCGTTCGAGCATCACGTCGCGGCGAAACGATTCAAGGAGGCACCGCGGGCTATCCTTTCCGGGCCTCTGTCGACGACCGTCGCCTGTTTCGAGTGCGGGCAGGCGATCGAAGGAGAGCCGATCACCCTTCGTCTGGAGGGCCGGATCCATTACCTGTGCTGCCCGTCATGCGAGCAACTGTACAAAGAGCGCTACTTCCGGATTAAGGCCGCCGCCCAAGCCGGATGAACCCCGGCTTTGGGTCGTTTCAGCGGTACATTTCGCCCGGGATCGGCTCGGGCGGCACGACAGGGCCCGCCTGCTGCTTCAACTTCGTCAAGCGGTCCTCGAGCGCTTTCGCCTCGGCCTGGAGCGGTTTCAGGTCAATCGAGATTTCCGGCAGGAGGTCGTCGAGCGCGTGGACGAGGCTGACGGCGGCGCGCGCGTCCGGAAAGTCGGGCCGGGCTTCGGCCAAGAGAGCGACGACATCGACGTTGCGCCAGCGGCCTTCGTTCAGGAGGACGCCCGTCACCCCGGTGATCATGCCCGTCTCAAGTTGCTTGATCCCGCGTTTATCGAGCTCGACCCGCGCGCGGTCCGTGCTCCCGACGCCCCACACGGACGGCTCTCCGGCCGCGGGCACATCGAGGTCGGCCGGGATCCCTTCAAGCGGCACGATCCATCGGCAGCCGTGATCCTTCGCCCACTTCAGCAGCGCGTACGCCACGGCGCGGTGGGTCGACATCGGCAGGGGCATCTCACAGATGAAGATCGCGAGCTTCGGATCCGAGGCCGCGTACACGCGGGCGGGGAACTTCGGCTTCTTCGCGTAGATCATGGAAAGCGATGGGAAATCCGGGGATTCGAGGGCGCACACTTGGTCCACTTTCAACGTCGTGATCATGTACGTCGCGCTGATCGTGCTCACGAGTCCGACGCTCGGGAACGCCGCGACGACCGTGCCGCCTTTCAGGTCGACGTCCTTCAGCGTCCGAATCTCCACTTCGACCATGGATGCGCCTGGCCCGTGTAGAAGCCTCCCGTCTAAGTAGGTTGTGCAATGCGCGACGGGCCAGCGGGACGTCTCACGCCTGCCGGACGAGCTCGAAGCCTTCGAACGCCCCAGCGGGAACGAAGGCATACACCCGGGTACCGTCAGGAACGCACTCCGACAACACCTCCGTCACGATGCAGCGCGATGCCGGTCCGCGCTAAGGGAGTTTCGAAGCGTCGCGACGAGACCGCGCGCGAACCCCCTACAGCGCCGAGTGAGTTCCTCATCCGCATGGGTTGGGGCGAGACGACGATAGCTCGATTCGCAGTTATATATATTTATCGGATTATAGTTTTATAAGTCGAAACCCATCGCACGGCGAGGTCGAAGGGATGCAACCACCGCAGCCATATCCCGGAGCGTATGGGCCCGCGAGGCCGGTCGAATCCTACCTGTCCAAGCGGATGGTGTTCGCACTGAATGCGGTCGGTGTGTTCGGCTGGTGGCTCGGAGGGGTCCTCGCGGCATTCAGCCGCGACGCTAACGTCCTGAACCTCGCTCGGTTCCTCGTCGTGAGCGGCGGGGCCATGGCGGCGTTCTTCAGCGTCGGTGGCGCCTTGGGGTCGAAGCGGACCACGGACATGCAGAACATCGGCTTGCTCGTGTGGGCCGGGCTCGTCCTGACGGCAACCGTCGCGCTCCTGACGTTCATGGGCCGGCCGTGAGGCTCAACCCAACGCGCGGATCGCCGCGGCGAACTCCGGGGCGACGCTGACCTTCGTGTGCGGCGAGAGGACGGTGTCCGTCGCAATGACCTCGTCGCACGCCTTCAGGTTCGCCTCCGCTTTGCCCACGAAAAGGCCGTGGACGCACGCTGCGATCACGCGCCGGGCGCCTTGGGCGCGCAGCTCCTGCGCCGCGGTCGCGATCGTGCCGCCCGTCGAGATGACGTCGTCGACGATGCCGACGGACTTGCCCTTGACCGCGAGGGCTTTCGGCTCAATCTTCACCGTGTACGAGTCGATGCGCTCCTTCACGAGGAAGTCGAACGGGACGCCGGCGACCGCAGACGCCTCCTTCGCGAGCCGGAGGGCGCCCTCGTCCGGTGCGAGGAGCACGTCGACTTTCGCGGACTTCATGTAGCGGCCGATCGCCGGCATGCCGCTCACCTCGCGGGTGAGGAGCGGGAAGGTCCGGAGGATCTCCGGGTTGGCTGGGATCGCCATCGTCAGGAGTTCGTTGCAGTCGACCGCGATGTGCTTGGCGATCGTCTTGGCCGAGATGGGCTCACCGTCGAGGAACCGCTTGTCCTGCCGGCCGTAGCCGAAGTAGGGGACGACGGCCGTGATCCGGCGGGCGCCCGCGTCGCGGATCGCATCCGCGAGGAGGAGGAGCTCGACGATCATCGGATCCGGGTGCGTCGTCTGCACGAGCACGAC
>VBMG01000020.1 GCA_005878485.1 Methanobacteriota archaeon
AGGGGCGGCACCGGCACGTTGACCCGGCGGGTCGGATACGCATCCGATGGCGCGTTCGGTGGTAGTGTGCCTTTGATCCACGAAACGAAGGCGACGTCCCAGCCTGCGCGCTTCAGTGCCTCGGCCTCGCGTAGCGCCCTGAGGACCGGCTTCGGGAGGTACGGGTCCGTCTGGAGGAGAAACACCGCCTTCCGGACGCCCACGGCCACGGCACCGGGCCGACCTGTCTTGAGTCTATCGGGACGAACCGTTTAAACGACCCGGAGAAATGACGGCGCGTGCGATCGGCAATCGTCGCCACGGTCCTCAACGAAGCGCGGCATATCCGCGAGTTCCTCGCTTCGTTGGAGGCCCAGAGCCGGATCCCGGATGTCATCGTGATCACGGATGGCGGTTCGACCGACGGGACCCCGGAGATGCTCCACGACTTCGCCGCGTCGACTCGCCTCCCCCTGCACTGGGAGATTGTCGCCGGGAACCGCGCCCGCGGCAGGAACGCCGCGATCCAAGTCGCCGACGCCGACGTGATCGCCGTGACCGACGTCAACGTGCTCGAACCCGGTTGGTTCGAACGGATTGTCGACCCCCTCCTTCGCGGCGAGGCGGACGTCGTGGCGGGCTGGTACGAGCCGATCGGCGAAACGCCACGGGAGCGGGCGATGGGTCGGATGACGGTGTACTCCCTCGAAGAGATTGACCCGGACCGGTTCGTCCCCGCATCGCGGAGTATCGCCTTCACACGGGCCGCATGGGAACGCGTCAGTGGATACGAGGAGCGGCTCATCACGTCGGAAGATACCTTCCTCGCCTTGGCCATGCGCCGGGCCGGGATGCGCTTCGTCTTCGAGCGCCGAGCGGTCGTCCGGTGCTGGACCCCCTCGACAGTCCGGGAGGCGTTCCGGACCTATCGCCAGTACGCGAGTTCCGACGGTCGCGCTCGGCTGCTCGGCGCGCCACAAACGCACTACGTCCGGATCTACGTCATCTATGCCCTCGGTGTCGTTTTCGTCGCTTTGGGATTCTGGTGGCCGCTCGGGTGGCTCGCGGTGCTCGCCGGGGGAGTGGCATACGCGTTCTACCGCGTGCGAAAGGTCCTCGCTCGGGGCCTGTACTCCCAAGTCCCCTACTCGATTCTCGTCGGTCTTGCAATCGACTTGGCTCAGATGCTGGGCTATGCCACAGGTCGCGCTCATCCGATTGAGCTGGGACCAGAGCCCGCAGGGGCCCGTGGTCCGAGCAACGTTCCGTAGGCTGCCACAAGACGCGCCTCCATCGACTTCCACTGGTACCCCGACTCGAACGCGGCGCGGCCGCGCGCACCCAGTCGTTCGCACTCCACTGGCGAGAGCATCAATTGTTCAAGGGCTCTCTGGAGCGCGGCTCGGTCCCCGTACGGGACCACGACGCCACAGCCGACCGAACGCACGAGGTCCGCGACCGCGATGCCGTCCGAGGTGATTACGGGCCTCGCGCACATCATCGCCTCGAACACCTTATTCGGCGCCGCATAGCGGTTGTTCGGGACCTTGGGATCGTAGAGGGCCGCGACCACATGGGAGGCCGCTGTCCGCCGCAGGACTTCGTCGTACGGAACCGTTCCGAGGAACATACTTGCCGGGGACGACTCCAAGTGCGGCAGGAGCACCGACTCGTCCGGGCCGTGTCCCGCGACGATGAGTCTCGCTCCGGTCGATTCGCAGGCTGCGAGGAGATCGAGGAGTCCGCGATCCTTCGCGATCATCCCACCGTAGAAGACGGTGAATTCGGGGTCGGGCTTGGTCGGGAGCGGCCGATCCTAAGTCGAACACATCATAGACGAGTCTCGCCCCCGTGATCCGCGCGGCGGCCCGCGACGCCCACGCGGTATCGAGATCCACCGCGTGAATGACGTCGGGTCGAAGTCGCGCGGCTTTTCGGAGGACAAACCACTGCCATCGCGGCAGGCGGCGTGCGAGGCCGGGTGTCCCTTCGGGCGCCTGGAGGTGGTATCGATGGATTCGAATTCCGTCGCGGATTTCGCGGGCGGGAAAGGAGCGAGTCCGGTCCCAGAGGATCGCGTGGACCTCATAGCCCGCCCGCGCGAGGCTCGTCGCCTCCTTCGCGAGCCTCGGCTCGATCCCTGCGGGGCTCTTCGAGCGGACGAAGACGACGCGGGCCGGCATGTCATCCCAGATGGGCCGCCACGCGCTGCGCAATCTGTTTTCCTGTCGTTCCGTCCCCGTACGGGTTCGGCCAGTCCCGTTTCGCATCGAGCTGCCGACGGACGGCGTCTCGGACCCGTTCCGGATCGGTCCCCGCGAGCACGTTCGAACCGATCTCGAGGGTCTCCGGTCGTTCCGTGTTTTCCCGAAGCGTCACGCACGGAACGCGGAAGAAGCAACTCTCCTCCTGGAGGCCGCCTGAGTCGGTCATCACGAGAGCCGCGCTTCGTTCGAGCATCAGCATGTCGAGGTATCCGGTCGGTTCGATTCGCCGCAAAGATGGAGCGCTCGCCGCGCGTTTCTCGAGGCCGAACTCGCGGAGTCGCTTCGCGGTCCTCGGGTGAATCGGGAAGACGATCGGCAGGCGCGCCTCCCGGGCCGCGGCCTCGAACGCGACAAGTGCTCGTGCGAGTCGCTCTTTCGCGTCCACGTTCTCCGCGCGATGGAACGTGAGGAGCAGGTAACCGCCGGGACTGAGGCCGAGTCGTGACAGCACGTCCGAGCGCTTCTCCGCGATGGCGATGTTCTGCAGAAGCGCGTCAATCACGCTGTTCCCGACGACGTGGACGCCGTCCGTCACGTTTTCGCGTCGAAGATTTTCCCGGGAGACGGGGGTGGGCGCGAACAGCAAGTTCGAGAGCTGGTCCGCGATGATTCGGTTGATCTCCTCCGGCATCGTCTTGTCAAACGATCGGATTCCCGCCTCGACGTGGGCGAGGGGGCGGCCCAGCTTGTTCGCGAGCAGGGCGCCCGCGACCGTCGTGTTCGTGTCCCCGTGGGTGATCACGAGGTCTGCCTCTTTGGCGACGGGAGCGACTTGCCGCATCGTTGTCGCGACCTGCACATGCGGCTCCTGTCCCTTGAGTTCGAACTGGTGGTCCGGCTCCCGAAGGTCCATGTCTCGGAAGAAGATCCGATCCATCATCAGGTCGTAGTGTTGCCCCGAATGGACGAGGACGTGCTCGTGGTCCAACGCGTCCAGGGCCTTGACGACCGGCGCCATCTTGATGATTTCGGGGCGGGTGCCGATGATCGTCACGATGCGGGCCATGCGAGCGGACGCACGAGTAGCGAGCGGCGATAATAAAGATAGTCCCGCAGAGATGGAAAGGTCGAAACCATCATTATCGCGGCTCCGTTACGAGCCGCGTTGCTCGTCAGTGTTGTGACCACGGTCCGCAACGAGGCGAAGAACATCGCAGCCCTCTTGGACAGTCTCGTCGTCCAAGAGCCCGACCTCGAGGTGATCGTCGTCGATTCGCACAGCGAGGACGCGACCCGGGACGTGGTGAAGCAATACGAGAAACGGTACGACTTCGTCCATCTCTATGTGTCGGGAGGGACGCGGGGTGCGGGTCGGAACTTCGGAATCCGCAAGGCGAAGGGCGAGGCCGTCGCGTTCATCGACGGCGACGCGATTGCGAATCCGTTTTGGCTCAAGGAGCTGGTGGAGGGTCTCCATCGACACGACGTCGTCGCGGGTCGTACGATTCAGATCGGCTACCGACCGTTCGAAGAACTCGAACGCGTCGAGCTGATCGTCGAAGGCACCGACGTTACGTATCCATCGTCGAACCTCGCCTACCGCAAACGGGTGCTCGACGAAATCGGCGGCTTCGACGAATGGTTTGTGACCGCGGAGGACATCGACCTGAACATCCGCGCGGTGCGGGCGGGCCATCCGATTGCGTTCCGTGCGGGTGCGATCGTGTACCATCGGACCCGCGATTCCGTGTACGACTTTCTCCGGCAAGCGGTGTGGAACGGAGCCGGGCGGAAGCAGCTCACGCTGAAGCACGGCGCCCTCTGGAGCCGGTACCGCCCGGGACGGATGCTGCGGCAAAAGACCACGTTCTGGTCCCTGCTGCGGCTCAGCGCTGCGCTCCTCGGATACGTCGGTTACAAACTGTTTGGCAAGCCGTTGCCCGCGTGAGCGCGAAACACTTATCCGAGCTACCCAGCATGGCGCGCCGGTGCCCGAGGTCTCCGTCATCATCCCGACGATGAATGAAGAGGCCTCGATCGGCCCGGTCCTCGATGAAGTGCTGTCGGCGTTCCGCAGACGGGACATCGAAATCGTGATTGTCGACACGGATTCGCGGGACCGCACGAGGGACATCGCGATAGGGAAGGGAGCCCGGGTCGTCGTGGAGCCGCGCCGGGGTTACGGCCGGGCGTACAAGACGGGGTTCGCGGCTTCGCGAGGGACGTACCTCGCGACGCTGGACGCGGACTCGACGTACCCGGCGAATCGGTTCCCAGACTTTCTCCTCCCGCTGGCCGAGGACCGCGCGGACTTCGTGTCGGGGGATCGGATCACCGGGCTCGCGGCCGACGCGATGTCGGGGATGCACCGAGTGGGAAACGAAATCCTGAATCTCGCCTTCCGCCGCCTGTACGGCGTCTCGATTCGGGACTCCCAATCCGGCATGTGGGCGTTCCGACGGTCGATCCTCCCGCGGCTGCGTCTCGTCCACGATGGCATGGCGTTCTCGGAAGAGTTGAAGCTCGAGGTCCTGCGGGCGGGATTCCGGTTCCTGGAGATTCCGATCGACTACCGTCCGCGTGTCGGGGCGAAGAAGATTCGGAGCACTCGCGATGCAACGGAGAACCTCATTTGGCTCGCGCGCAAGCGGGTCGGCTGGGTCCCCCGAACGGACTGATCACTCGGCGAGGATTTCCGCGAGCTTCTGCCATTCCCGCACGAAACGCCGCGCGTCGAACGCGCCGTCCACATAGCGGTTGAGCGCCTTGTGGAATCCCGGGTCCAGGTCCGACGCGAGGAGTTGCCAAGCTTCCCAGTGCTCCATCGACTTCCAGGTCCACGAGCCCTCCAGGTCGATATGGTGCGGTCCGTGGTCTTCCCACGTCACCCGGACCGTTCCGAACTCCACCGCGAGCTCGTACACGAGGCGGGCGAGGAGGACGGACCCCTCGGGCAACATCGCGAGCTCCTCCCCTTTCCGCAACCGTCGCGGGTACTGGATCCGTAGCGCGGTGAGGCCCTCTGCCGCGGCGAGGGATGCGTTCGTCTTGTCCATCGTGAGGAAGAACACCCCTTTCCGGAAGTCGATCCCCCGGAGGAATGCCTTGAACTGATCGCGGATCATCGAATCCGCGTTGACGATCGTTAGCCCATCCGGCGAGAGGTGCAGTTGCTCCGGATTCGTGGGGCCGACGACGAGCACGCTGAGGCCCTGGTAACCTTCCGTGCGCTTGAGGTTCGTAATCTCCTGCAACGCCCGGTAGCCTCGCCGGCCTGGATGGGAGAGCCGGCCTCCCTTCTTCATGTTCGCCGCGTTCTCGAGTTCCTTCATCACGACGCCCGGGATTACGAGGAGAATCCAGTTGACGCTTTCCTTGTACGGCCGCACGTGGATCCGGTGAAACTCGTCGAGGAGGTGTTCGCCCAGGATCGACGCGTACAGGATGTTCGTATCGACCCCGAGGATGATGTCCTCGTACTCGGCGAGGCGGCGCGCGATGGCCGTGAGTCCGACTGGTTCAACGAAGCCCGCGCACAGCAACGCCGAATTCAGCCAGTCGAGGTATTCCGGGGAGTCCTCCAACACCCGCAGTCGATATTCCGTCGGCGAGCCGAGGATCTCCAGGAGCGGGAACTCCTCGTCCGAACCCCCCGTCCCGAGGGACGCGACGGTGATCCGCTCGATGTGTCCCTTGATCGCCCCCATGGCGAGCTGGAGCGCCGGGAATTCCGCGATCTGCCCTTTCTCCAGGAGATCTCGAAAACTCATCCTACGCCTCTCCGAGCATCCGGTCCACCATCCACTTCACGTTGAACCGTTTGATGTCCTCATACGTCTGGCCGAGGTTCACGAACACGACCGGCTTCCCGATCGTCTTCGCCATCGAGAGCGCCGCGCCGCCCTTCGCGTCGGCGTCGATTTTCGTGAGGACGATCCCGTCCAGCCCGACCGCCTCGTGGAACTGCTTCGCCTGTTCAATAGCATCGTTCCCCGCGAGGGCGTCCCCGATGTACAGGACCAGGTTCGGCTTCGAAACCCGCTTGATCTTCTTCATCTGGTCCATCAGGTTTTGGTTCGTCTGCATCCGCCCCGCGGTGTCGATCAACACGACGTCGCGCCCCCGGGCCCGGGCATGCTCCACCGCGTCGAAGGCGACCGCGGCGGGGTCCGCGCCCGCGTTGTGTTTGATCAATTTGAATCCGACCGCTTCTGCATGCTTCTCGAGTTGCTCGATGGCTCCGGCGCGGAACGTGTCGGCCGCCGCGACGACGCACGTGTACCCCTTCTTTTGGATGTGGTACGCGAGCTTCGCAATCGTCGTCGTCTTGCCCGTGCCGTTCACACCGACGAACATCACGACGAACGGCCGCGGGCTCTTCTCGAGGAGCCCGAAGAAGTCCAACGGGGGCACGGAGAGCGCCTTCGTGATCGCGTCCCGGAGGGCCCCCTCGACGCCTACCTCGAGGCTCACATCCCGGACGATTCGCTTCCCCTTCAGGTCGTCCGCGAGGCGGTCGACGATTTCTTTCGCGACCGGGAAGGCGACGTCCGATTCGAGGAGCGCGATCTCCAGGTCGTACAGGATCTCCTCGAGCTTGTCTTCCTTGATCTTGCGGCCCGATTCGCCAATGGCCTCGGAGCTCGTTTCAGCCTCAGCTTTCTGCTTCCACCCGGCGAGCCGTTCCCGGAGAGACTTGAACATCTAGCTCCGCTCGCCCGCCGCGGAGCGTCCTTGAAGCCGGTCGTACAGGTCTTGCACGGCCTCGCCTTGGGCTTCCGCGCGCCGTTGCAGCTGTCCGAGCCGTTGGCCGATGGCGTTCGCCGCTTCCGTGATCGACTTGATCCGTCCATCCAGCCGCTCGAGCTGCTTGGCCGAGTCGTCGTACACGAGAAGGTCGGACCCGATTGAGACGAACGCCTTGTCCACCTCCCGCGACTGCGCGACAAGGAAGGAATTCGCCCCGATCGGCACCAGGATCTCGGCCGCCTTGCCCGCCTCCTGATAGCGCACGAGCGTCTCGCGCGCCCTCAGGTGCTCCTCGAGCGAGACGCGAATGATTTCTTGCTGCTGGGCCAGCGTCTCGATGTTCGCCCGATATTGATCCAGGACGGCGATCCCCCGGCGGAGTTCCGTTTCCCCCGCGCTCATTTGCGCGCCTCCAGTGCGTAGCGGACCACGTGATCCTCGACCTGGTCCGGAGGAACCTCCGTGGCCTGCGTAATCGTAATGTACTTCCGGGGCACCCCGTGCTGGCTCCCGAAGATCGAGAGGAGCTTCTCGCGGGCGGCGGCTTCATCGGCGGCCGCGAGTTCCTTCGAGAACGGTTGCCACGCGCCGCCCATGCGGAAGCGGCCGCTAATTCGAAAGGCTTTCATCAGGGACAGCGTGGCAAGGGACCGCGATACTTAAAAACTTGGCCGTGGAAGTCTGGTCCCGTCGAACCTAACCCGGTTCATTGCGTGGCCTTCGGCTCCAGCGCGGACTTGAAGTGCTCCACGAGGTCTTCCGCAACCTTCCGGGTGACGCCCTTCACCGCCATCAGGGATTTCGGCGTCGCCTTGGCGAAGTCCTCCGCGGTCTTGAAGCCCGCCTCGAACAGCGCTCTCGCCCGGGCCTGGCCGATGCCTTTGATCGAGAGAAGGGTCTGGATGATGTCGCCTTCGACCAGTTTCGCCGCCGCGAGTTCGAGGATTCTCCGCTGGATCGCCTCATTCCCGGGGCTGACCTTGAGCGCCTCCGTGAACGCCCGTTGTGCGTCGTCGTCCCGCCCCATCTTCACGAGGACCTCGGCCTGGGCCGCCCACGCCTCCTCGTCGTTCGGATAGAGTTGGGTAAGCCGATCGAACGCCTCGAGCGCCCCCTCCCGGTCGCCTTCCTCGAGCAGGATGTTCCCGCGGTTCAGGATCGCGGACGCGTTGACGGGCTGCACCCCAAGCACGAGGTCGAGGCAGTTCAACGCCTCCTGGGGTTTCCCGCTCCGGCGGTACGCAACCGCTTTGCCGATGAGGGCGTTCACGTTGCTCGGCTCGACTTCGAGGATTTCGTCGAACGAGGCGAGCGCCTGCCGGTAGTTACCGCTCGCGCTCCCTATCAGTGCGCGGCTCAGAAGTCCCGGCACGTCCACGCGAACCTCCTCGATCTTCTGCCGCAGATTCTCGTTCGCGGGATCGACCGCGGCGGCCGCCTCGTACGCCGCCAACGCCTCCGGTCGACGGCCCAGATTCGAGAGGGAGTCTCCTTTCATCTCGAGGCCCGCGGGATCGTTCGGCCGAACTCGGAGAAGATTCTCGACCCGTTCGAGGCATTCGCGCCACCGACGGTCTTCGGCGTAGAGGCGGACCACCGCTCGGTGCGCCTCGAGGTTTTTCGGGTAGTTCGTGATGATTCGCTCGTATACGTCGAAAGCCTCCGACCGCCGGTTCAGTCGAAGGAGGCACGTCGCCTGGCCTTGGAGCGCCAGGATATGCCCCGGTTCCAACCGTAATGCGTCCTGGAAGGCCGCGAGCCCGGCCTGGAACGAGCCCGACGTCACGAGTCCGCTGGCCTTTCGAACGAGGCTATCCGCGGTCTCCGGCTCTCGAACGACCGGGCGCGGGGTGGGCCTCGGCGGCTCGGGTTTCACGGGACGGGCCACGGGGGCGGGGGTCGGAGGCGGAGGTGGTTCCGGGCGCACGGGTGGCGGCGGGGGCGGAGACGCGAAACTCTTGGTTACCGCCTCAGGGGTTTCCATCGGCGCCCCGTCCGTGGCCGACATGGACGGGTCGTAGAAGCGCTCTCCCGCCTCGAGCTCTCGGACCGCGTGGCGGCTCGATTCTCGGGTCCGCTCGCGGATCGGGCGGAGGAGGACCCACCATCCGACCTGCGCCCCGGCATACAGGAAGACGAGGAACGGGACGGTCGAGAACAGGGTGGGGACCACCCCTTTCTGGAGGACGAACCGGACGTAGCCCAAGAACGGATCTCGGTTCGTGAAGACGATGGACCAGTTCGCGTACGCGGCCCACATGGTCGGTTCGATGTCCACCGGGATTGAGTTCGGGCCGTTGAGAAGCTTGGTGGACAGGGTCACGTTGTTACGCCGCACGGCGACGGAGAAGTTCCCGGCGGTCGCGGATACGACCGCCTGCGTTGCGAAGGTGATGCCGAGCGGATCCGGGCTTGTGAAGGACACGACCTCGGTGCTCGAGGCCTTTACCGGGACGACCTGGAGCGGGTCCGAGAAGAGGGACGCGGCAACGATTGGCGTGATTGCGAGCAGCAACGCGACAGCGACCCCGATTGCGAACCCAGCGGTCCGAACCGCCCGGGTCATGGAGGACTTGGCCATCAGGAACCGCTGATTGTCCCGCTGGGCGTTCCGGATTTCGAGGAATCGTAGGTAGAGGCCAATGATGGAGGCCACGAGGCCCATGATGAGGGAGACCTCAAGGATTCCGTTGACCGGCAAGAAGAACGGCTTCAGGCTCGTGCCTTCCCCGCCCAGCCGCGCGGCGATGAGGACGACCGTGAGGGCGAGCAGGCCGGCGAACACGACTCTTCGGATGCGGCGGATTCGCAGGACTCGGTCCGCTCCCTGGATCCGCTCTTGGTACCCATGCATGGGGGACTAGGCCTCTGAAACGACGCTGGCGAGTCCCCTGGCCGCGAGGAAGATGGCCAGGAACTGCGGAACGTCGTTTACCCCCGAAGCCAAATTAAACGCTTCGCCGCGAATCTCCAGATTGATTTTATTCTTGAGATTCATCCGCACCGCGTCGTCGGTCCACGCCTTTGGCACGGCGTCGCGAAGGGGCCGGAAGTCCTCGATCGCGTCGCGCGTCATCGGGATGACCTCAAGGCCGGTCTTGCCGTGCAGGGAGGACGGCATGCGGATGAGACGCTTGATGTCGGAGGTCACCGGTTCGTCTGTCTCGCCGCGACGCCGCCTTTCGTCCCATTTTCGGATTTCCTCCGGCGAAATCGCTACCCGATCATCGAGCGGCAGCTGCTCCATCGTCACGATAATCCTCGCAAGCGCGTCCCTGTTCTTGTCTGTGAGAGCCTCGATCTTACCCTCACGAACCCTGTCAATTCCCCGGATCGGGCGAGGTTTGCTCACGCGGACTTTGAAAAGGTTGTCGTAGAGGGAGGCTGCTGACTCCTCGTTCATCCCGGGATAGGAAGAAAGGAGATCGATGCACGCCTCTTGGTCCATCGTCTCAAGTTCGGTAAGGAATTCCTCAATGCCGCCCGCGATGATGCCGGCCCATCCTGGGTCGAGCCGTGAAGGTGCTTTGAGAAGTTTCTTGACACGGACCGACCCTTTGAATTCGGTCTTGTCAAAAGGGACTGTACGAAAGATGAATTGGGGATCGAGGCCTTTGGCTGTGATGAAATCGACAATCTCCCGCCTCTCGTGACTCCCCAGCCCTAACACTCTTTCGTCGAAGACGTGAATGTGGTAACCCCGCCCGCCAGAGAAGACGATTCGCATTCTCTTCTCGTCAAAACCCAGTTCGGTCTGGAGAAACCGGTCCCAGAGTTTTACGATTCCATGCTTGACCGCCTCAAGCATTTCCGGGTAAGACAGACTCTTCCCACCCGGGAGATGGTCGGCGTCAAGGTCAAAGACTAAATCAGCTCCAAGCCAACCCTTCTCCTCCATTGTCGACGCGTTCGGCTTCTCATAGTACGCCGACGAGTAATACACGTGAGCAGGCACTCGACTGACCAGGAAGGACTTCAGTTCGTCTTCCCGAGAGAATCCGAGATGCCGCTGGACGATCCCTGCCGTCCAGAACATGAAACCGAACTCCCGGCGCCCAAACCGATCTGGTAGGATGGGCTTCGTTTGTTCGTAGTATCGGCGGAAGTGGGCCTTGACGAAGTTGTTTGAGGCTTCCTTACTGGCGTCCGCGGCGGCCATCGCAAGCTCTCATCCGAGTCGTGCCCTTAAGCGTTCGGAGGAGGGGTCCGGCGCGCGCGACCTCTACGACCTCCAAGATGCCAAACCGGAAAAACGTGAATCCGCCTGTGTGCGCCGATGGATCGGAGGATCGCGGCTTGGTCCGGGACCGCAATCTTATTCGCCGCCCTGTATGGCGGCGTGCCCCTCGCGGGTCTCGCAATCGATCGCGCGGTCGGCCTCAGCCTACTTCCCCTCGCGGTTCGGCTCGTCGGCCCTCCGCTGCTCTTTGCCGGCGTTGTAGGGCTCATCTGGTGTTTCGCCCTCTTTGCCAGGGCTCGTGGCACTCCGAATCCCGTGATGCCTCCCGAACAGCTTGTCACCGCAGGCCCATACGCTTGGACTCGGAATCCGATCGCCGGGTCGCACTTCCTCGCCGTCCTCGGCGTGGCCCTCATCGTCGGCTCGTCCGCGGCCGTCGCGATTACCTTCCTCCTCGCGATCCCCGCCGATCTCGTCATTCGTCGAGAAGAGCATGGTCTTGAGTCGCGTTTTGGCGAAAGGTACCGCAAATACAGCGCCTCGGTGCCGCGTTGGATCCCCCGGATTCCGAAGCGTCAGAGCTGAACGGAGACGTTCACGCTGGCGTTCGGGCCCGCGGGTGGAGATCTCAGCTGCTCGAGGTGGACGACTTGGACCGGCGCGCCTTCGAGATGAATCCGGAGCCCGTTCACGTGGCCTTCGCCCACGACCGCCACGACATCCCCGCGGGCCTCCGCGAGTTGCCGCAAGCTGCGGGCCATGCCCGCGTCCCGTTCGTCGATGAGGATGCGCTTCGCGGTCGGGAGTTCCCTGGCGAACTCGCGGATGAACCCCTGTTCATCCTGGTAGAACCGCTGGAGCTCGGCCTCGACTCGTTCCTTCCGGGTGAAGAATCCGCCGATCATCGAAACCAAGAGCCGCAACCGCTCGCGGCCGGACATCTCGCGCCACACGCGCCGCAGGATGACCGCCGAGTCCTGGTCGATCAGGGCGACGTCGCTGCCGATCTCCTCGGCGGCTCGCGCGGCTGCGACCATCTCGTCCCCGACCCGAACGCCGTACTGGTTTGCGATCCGCACTTGGAACTGGGCCAAAAGTCCGAGGACGGAGAAGCCGCGGGGCCGAGGTTGCGGGCTCATGAGCGCCTGATACCGGGCCGCGTCGAGCTCGAGGGCGACCACCTTCGGCCGGCGGGAAAGGATCTCCGCTCGGACCGCCCGCCCGATGTCGAAGACATGCCCGACGCCGAGGAGGGTGATCATCCGACGGCTCCGAAGAGCCGGGCTTCCTTAACTCTTTGCACGGAGCAGACGGTCGCGTTCGCCTTGCACCGCCGACTCGCCTTCACCTCGGTCATTCAGCGGGAGGTCCGCTCGCGCACGACGCGGCCGTACATCCGAACGATTTCGTCCGCGCGGACCCGTCCTTCGCGAACCGTCCGATGCGGGGTTCGGATGTGGTGCACGACCGCGCGGTCTCTTCCGAGGTCCACAATCTCTCCCACCTCGAACTCCTCGTCCGCCGCCGCGAGCACCTCGTGCGGCACCGTGCGGTTCCCCTTGTTCACGCTGAACTTCACGCGCACCTGGTCGACCCGCTTCGCCCATACCGTGTTCGCGTCCCTCGCTTGGACGCCGGCAACGCGGCGACCGCCCGAGTCGATTGCGGTGATGGCGATTCGCGTGTCCCCGAGGTCGAGCTCCTGTCCGACGGCCACCTCCTCGTCCGGCGAGAACTCGAGGGAGGTCCGCTCGGACTTCTCGAGCCAGGACACGATCAGCGGGACTTGGATCGGCTTCGGCTCGCGCATGACGATTGCGGAGACGCGGCCGCAGGTCGGGCACTTCACGGTACCCTCGAAGACGAGTTCGTCCTTCCCGCCAATCTTGCCACGGAGTACGCGGTGCGGAGCCTCTGTGCCGCACGTCTCGCACCGAAGGACCAGGGCACTCGGGGCCGCCACGGCCGCATCGAACGCGGGGAGGGGGAAAAGGGTTTGCGATGGCTAGAGCCGGACGCGCCAGCCGCAGTCGCTGACGATCCGTCCGAGCCGTCGGCGCAGGGATCCCCCACACTTCGGACAGCGGGCGGTTCGGACGAACGCGTCGACCCAGGCCTCGCGGGTTTCCGGCAGGTCGGCCCGTTCCGTTTCATCGAGGAGGCGGCGCAGATCCGGGGACGTGGCGAGATCCCGCAGCCCGAGAACGGGTACGAGTCGACCGCGGCCGCCCGGCAGCGGCAGCCGCATGGTCAACGGACCCGCACCGAATCCGAACAGGAGCGCGCCCGCATGGGCCTCCCATGCGATTCCGGTCGGGCCGAAGGCGCTCAGTACCATTTCCACGATCAAGAAGAGAACGACAACTTGGAGGGCCGGCAGGGATGGCATCCCCGGGATCGGGAGAAACAGGGTCACACGGTCCCGCGGGAACAGTCGGCCGTACGCGCCGAACGTCGCGAAGATCCCCGCGGACGCCCCGACCAGGAGGACCGGTCCTGCAAGATGGACGAGGACAAAGACGAGCGCCCCGAACGCGCCGCCCGCAAAAAACAGAATCGCCCACCGAAAGGTGCCCACCCGTTCCTCGAACGTCGGCGAGATCAGGAGGAGACCGAGGAGGTTCAGGAAGACGTGGAGCTCCGACGCATGCACGAACTCGAACGTGATCCACGACCAAGGCGCGGGCAGGTCGCCTCGGAAGAAAGCCAAGCCGAGATCCCGAACGACCCCGGAAGACTGAACGAATCCGAAGGACGACGTGGCGACCTCGAGGGCATATACCGCGAGGATTGCGACCGCATATAGGAGGGAGAGCGGCGCCTTCCTGACGAGCGCATACGCGGTCGCGAGGATAATGACCGCAACGGCTGCGAGGGACGCCGGCTCCACGTCCCGCCATCCCGCCGAAGAACTTAAGCCGCGTGGGCAATCACACGAACTTGTCGAGAATCCGCGCGATTTTCTCGGCCGCGTGGCCGTCGCCGAACGACTTCGATTTCGTGCCCGCGGGATTGAACTTCTCGAGCGCGTCGAGGATGTCCTCCGGCTCCGATCCGACGAGCGCGTTCCAGCCGTCCTCCACGGTCTCGATCCACTCCGTCTCGTCGCGGAGCGTGATGCACGGCACCCCGAAAAAGTAGGCTTCCTTCTGGACGCCGCCGCTGTCCGTGACGACCTTGGACGCGCCCATGAGGAGGGCGATGAAATCGAGGTAGTCGACGGGCTCGATCGCCTTCACTTTCGCCCACAGCTCCTCCCAGAGCCCGAACGTCTCCAGGTTCTTTCGCGTCCGAGGATGGACGGGGAAGACGACCGTGCGGTTCGAACGGGCCAACGCGTGGACGATTCCCGCGAGCACGTCTTGGTCGTCCACATTGCTGGGCCGGTGTAAGGTGACGAGGACGTATTCGCCCTTGCGGAGGCCGATCCGCGTGAGGATGTTCCGAGAGCGGGCCGCCTGCGCGCTCTGCAGGGCGACATCGTACATCACGTCCCCGACGAGGTGGACGCCGCGGCTGATCCCTTCCTTCGCGAGGTTGTCCACCGCCGTCTGCGTGGGACAGAAGAGGAGCGACGCGAGGTGGTCCGACACGACCCGGTTGATCTCCTCCGGCATCGAGCGGTTGAAGGACCGGAGGCCCGCCTCGACGTGCCCGAGCGGCCGGCCCATCTTCGCGGCGACGAGCGCGCCCGCGAGGGTCGAGTTGGTGTCTCCATACACGAGGACGAGGTCGGGCTTCTCGCGCTCGAAGACGTCTTCAAGGCCGCGCATCATCTCGGCGGTCTGGCGGGCGTGACTCGCGCTGCCGACGCCCAGGTTGTAATCCGGCCGCGGCATGTCGAGGACTTCGAAGAACACGTCGGACATGTTCTCGTCGTAGTGCTGGCCCGTGTGGACGAGGATCTCCTCGTTGTGCTGGCGGATCTCGCGGCTAACCGGGGCGGCTTTAATGAACTGCGGGCGCGCCCCGACGACGCTCGCGATCTTCACGGACCGTGAGAGCGGGCGCTCCGCATATAATGATATTTGTGCGGTCTCCCGAGAGCCGCGCCCGGATGCGCGAAGGAGGTTGGCGGTGCCTCACTTCGAAAGCTTGCCCGCCTCGACGACACTCATTCCGTCCGCCGTCACCGTCGCCTTCTGCAACGTCGCGCCGAAGTCGAAGGAACTCCGGTTGGCCCCGCCGATGTCCTGGTTGCCTCCGAGCCCGATCGTCACGGCGCCGGCAACGAAATGGTCGACGAAACCGCCGAGGTATGAGGCTCTCGGATTGAGCCCGATGGTCAGGGAGCCGATGCGGTCCTTCTCTCCCGATGAGGCTTTGAAGTAGTTGGCGAACGCCTCGACGTTCTTGTCGGCCCTGTAATCCACGAGGCGGCCTCCGGAGAACGTGAACCGCAGGTTGCGGATCATCTTCCCCCAGAGCGGCGTGCTCGGGAACGTGACCTCCCCATCCCCTGCGGTCTCGAGCGGGGCGATGTCGACGAAGCCCGACGGCAACGACGATTGCAGGTGCCCCCGCGCGATGTCGTTCGCATCGACGATCCCGTCCTCGAGGATCGCCTCGCGGCCCCGCAGGCTCACGCTGAGGTCGGTACCCTCCCCCGAAATCTGGACATCGGAGGCACCGCCGAGTTTCTTGGAGACGAGCCGGCCATGGGCCGCGATGGGCTTCAGGTCGGCGCCGAGCGAGGCGTTGATGATGCGCTTCCACTTCGCGAAGTTGACGCCGTATTTGCGAGCTCGCTGCGGCGTGACCTGCGCGAGGCCCAAGAATAGGCTGCGGACCTTCCGTTCCCTCTGTCGGTCGTTGATCTCCTTGATCCACGGGTCGGCTTTCGCCATCCGTTCCGGCTTCGATCGGTCGAAGACGCTCGGGTCCTCGGGGCCCCAGAGGCTCACGTACGCCGTGAGCGTCTCGGCGAGCGCCGCGGAGATCGGTGACTTCCGCGCGATGTATTTCTCATCCATCTCGAACCACGAACGCCAGAGGCTGTCATCCAGATACGAAATCTGCGCGTCGGCCCCGACCTTGTAAGCCTCCGCCGCGATCTGAGACGCGAGCCCCGTTACGTGGCTCCAGCAATCGATCCCGAGGACGTCCTGATCCGTGAGGTTCAAGGACGTGCGCACAACTTGCTTCGCAACATTGACCATGGTCTCCCTCCCGCAACGCACGAGGCGACGTCAGCGCCTCCGAGACGCGAGTGGGTCCCCATGGCCCCTGCCGCTACAAAAGCCTTGTGCGCTCTCGCTCGGCGGGTGCGTTCGTTCTCCAACTCGCACATCGCATTGAAACCTTTATGCGCGGCGGTCCCTTCCGAACGCTCCGTGAAAGTCGCGGTCGTCGGGCTGGGCTATGTGGGCCTGCCTCTTGCCGCCGCGGTCGCCGCGACGGGCGCAAACGTCGTCGGGATCGACATCGACCCAGAGAAGGTGGAGTCGGTCAACGCGGGCCGAAGTCCGCTTCGAGGGCACGAGCCGGGGTTGGACGATCTCGTCCGGGAACAGGTGGCGAAAGGCCGTCTTCGGGCGAGCATGGATCCCAAGACGGCATCGAGTGCGGACGTCGTCGCCGTGTGCGTCGAGACGCCGATCGATCCCGCGACCCATGACCCGTCGTACAAGGCCCTGAAGGTCGCCATTGCCGAGGTCGGACCTCACCTGAAGTCCGGCGCCCTCGTTTCGATTGAGTCGACCCTTGCCCCGGGAACGATGGACGGGTTCGTGCGACCCGCCCTCGAGCGGGCCTCCCGACGGACGGTCGGCCGGGATCTCCACCTCGTCCACTGTCCGGAGCGGCTCACCGCGGGCAAGCTCCTCCATCACCTGACGGAACTGCCGCGCGTCCTCGGCGCGAACGACCGCCCCGCGCTGCGCAAGGGCCTCGCCTTCTACGCGCGGTTCGTGAAAGCGGAGATCCACCCGACGGACTGGACCACCGCCGAGGTGGTGAAGACCGCGGAGAACGCGTATTGGGACGTCCAGATCGCCTTCGCGAACGAGGTCGCGTTAATCAGCGAGGAGCTCGGGGTGGACGCGTACCGCGTGCGCGAACTGGTGAACACGTGCCCCTATCGCATGATGCTGATCCCCGGCGCCGGCGTCGGCGGCCACTGCATCCCGAAAGACCCGTGGCTCCTCGTCTCCCCGGCCGTCCAGACGAAGCCGGAGTTGATCCCGACGGCCCGCGAGGTCAACGACTTCATGCCGCGGCGGATGGCGCGCCTCGTCGAGGAGGCGCTCGCGGCCGCCGGTCGGAAAATCAAGGGGGCCCGCGTCGCGGTCCTCGGCTTCGCGTATCGCGAGAACACGGACGACACCCGGAACACGCCCGCGAAACCGATGATCCAGGAACTCCGCCGGCGCGGCGCGGACGTCGCGATCCACGACCCGTTCGCGAGGTCCGAGCGGGGCTATGCGGTCCTGCGAGACGTGAAGGCCGCCTTGCGGGGCGCGGACTGCGTCGCGATCGTCACGGCCCACGATGCGTACCGAACCCTCGACCTGAAGACGCTCCGCCGCGGCATGCGCCACCACGCAATCGTGGACGGCCGGAACGTGTACGCCGGCCCGGACATCGTGAAGATGGGCTTCGTGTACCGAGGCATCGGAAAAGGTCAGTTCTGATCCGACTCACAGCAGCTGGACGAGTTTCCCCGTGCGATGGGACTCCGTCGCGGCGATGGCCACGCGCAGGGTCTCCGCCGCATCTTCGCCGGTGACGAGCGGCGGCCGCTTGTGCTGGACCGCTTCGAGGAAGTCTTGCAATTCCCGCTTCAACGGCTCTTCCTTCCTCACGTGGATCTTCTGCGTATGGTGCTCGAGCGGAATCTGGTACAGGTTGAACGGGTCCAGTGGCCCGAGGGTGCTCGAGCTCACCGTCACGGACTGCTCGATGTAGTCCACCTCAACGAAATTCTTCAGGCACGTGAGGGCGAGCTTTCGGACCTTCATCGGGGTCAGCCAGTTGACCTCGACAAAGCCGTTGACGCCGTTCCGGAAACGGAGCAGGACGTTCGCGTGGTCCTCGAACTGCTCATGGATCTTGCGACCGCCGAGGGCGAAGACACTTTCCACCGGCGAACCGATGATGTACCGGAGGATATCGATGTCGTGCACCCCCAAGTCCATCACGACTCCAACATCCCGGACCCGGCCCGGAAAGGAACTCACACGCCGGGTCGTCGCGGTCACCAAGTCGCCGTATTGGCCTTCTTCGACTTGCCGCTTGACGACCGCGGTCGCGGGGTTGTGCCGCTCGATGTGTCCAACGGCGAGGGTGAGCCCCGCCCGTTTCGCCGCATCGACGATGCGATTCGCCTCCGCGACCGTCGTCGCGAGCGGTTTCTCGACAAGGAGAGGTACCCCGGCCTGGATTGCCTCAAGCGCGACTTTCGCGTGGAGCTGCGTCGGGACGCACACGCTCACCGCATCGAGTTCTTCCCGCAGCAGGTGCGTCGGATCCGTGTAGTACGAAACGTTGAACCGGTTCGACACGGGGCCGCCAGCCTTCACGTCGGGATCCGCGATCCCCACGAGGTCCGCGATTTCGGAGTACACGCGGGCGTGGTTCTGCCCCATCGCCCCGACCCCGATGACGCCGACCCGCATCAGCGCGGCCACGGGGGCTGCGAAGGAAACCTCGGGATATAAACGCGCGGCGGTGGTTCTTCGACTCGGACCTTTTGCGATCCGCCGGAACCCAACTTCGCGGGTACGAAGCATTCATATCGAATACGCGTCTTCAGCGGCCTCGGAACGAGGGCCCATGGCGGTCGATCCGGTGTGCGAGAAGCCTGTGAACCCGCACAACGCGTACTGGATGATCTGGTACAAGGGCACCCCGTACTACTTCTGCAGCGAGGAGTGCCAGCTCAAGTTCGATTACAAGCCGGAGCACTATCGCGTGCTTGCGCTCGAACGGCGCCAAAACCAAGCCGTGTCGTGACCGTCGTCAGGGATCTGCGAGTCGGGGGCCGCGTTACTCAAAGCTCCGCAGGGCCTCCGCCGGAGGCATCCGCGACGCTCGGATCGCGGGGCTCGCGGTCGCGAGGACAGCACCGAGGAACGCAATACCGCCAAGGAGGAGCAGCCTTTCCCACGGGATGACGAAGGCAGCCTGGTTCGCAAAGAAACGTAGATACAGATCGTACGACAGCGCGACGCCCAGGGCGACGCCCAGAGCGATTCCCGTCAGCGCGATGAACGAGAGTTCAATGAGGAACGACCGCAGGACCATCGATTTACGGAAGCCGAGGGCGCGCAGAGCCCCGGTCTCCTGTCGTCGCTCGACGACGTTGCGCATCGTGATGACCCCGAGGCCCGCGATGCCGACGATCAAGCCGAGGGCCAAGTACGCCTCCAAGAGGTTGAACACGCCCATCGTCGCCTCGAGAATCTGGTTGATGACCTCCTGGATGTTGACGGTGATGAGTTGGTAGGCGACAAAGTAGCGCTCGATGTCGTGTCCTGCCTTCGTCACGTCCACCCCGGATCGGACGGTGAAGTAGAACGTGCTCGCCCCTTCGATTGAAAACCGCTGCTTTAGGAAGTCGGCGGAGACCCAGAACCCCTGGACGAACTGCTCGTAGAGGATCCCGATGATCCGGACGCTCCGCGGGGCTGAGGCGTTGCCGTAGGAGAACGTGTCCCCCACCGACGCCGAGAACGTCCCGAAGTTTGGCCCGAAGTTGTTCGGGATCACGGACCCATCGACGATGGCGAGTCCCGGGTCCGCTTGAAGCGCCGCCCACGCCGAGGCCGCGTTCGGATACGACGCATCGAGTGCCTGGAACTCAAATTCCGGGGTCCAGTCAGAAGGAACACCGAGGAACGTCGTGTTGTACAAGCGGCCGGCGAAGTTCGCGTTCGCAGCCACCTGGATCCGCCCTTGGGAGAGCCACCGCGTTGGCTCCGAGATATTCGTCGATTTCGTGTCGTTCTGGTAGGCTGCGAAGGCGGCGCTCCAATTCGAAATGGGGATTCCGGAGGCGCCAATTAGGTTGAAACCGCCGCTCTCCCGCTCGCTCGTCTTTGCGATCGACGAACTGACCTCGGCTTGGATTCCCGACATCGTGGCAATCGTGAACATGACGAGCGCAATGCTCGCGAGTGTCGCGCCCGTGCGGAACTTCTTGTTCATCGGATACGCGATCGCCGTGCGGACGACAGGTCGCCACGTGCGACGGCGGACGAGTCGCGTCGCGAGGGCAAGGATGGAGTCACTGTTGAACAGGACGACGAGCAGGCCGCCGAACACGAGCAGGAGGCCGGCGGCGATGAAGAGCGTGATGTCGGCGTTCGCCAAGCCGAAGAACTTCCACGGGCTCAAGACCCAACCGACGATGAAGAGTCCTGCAGCGGTGAAGACGGCCCGCGGTGGGACGACCCGCATCGTGAGGACCGCAAGTCCGAACGCGAGACCGGTGGGTCCGAGGTCTTGGAGGAGCAGGCTTTGACGGGCGAGCGCGAACGCAAAGCCCAAGCCGCCGAGGATCGCGATGGCTGCGCCCAAGGCCACCTGTCGTCGCGTCGAGCGGCGCTGGACCGGCTCCGGGATGTCCCGGATCGCGCGCACGATGTTCAGCTTGGACACCCGCCAGGAAGCAATCGCGATCGTCGCCATGGTGATGAGGAACCCGATGGCGAAACCGTTGACCAGGTCCGAGTCCGTCCACGAGAGGATGAACCCGGTGCCACCGAACGAGCCGGCGCCGAAGACCTGCGAGAATCCCCAGAGGATCACGGCTGCCACAAGGAGTCCCACGAAGGTGCCCACCAGGGAGGCGAGCAGCGCGTAGAGGAGGCCTTCCGACACGAAGCTCTGGAACAAATTCGTCCGGCGCATCCCGAGTGCTCGGGCGACGCCCATCTCGCCTTTCCGCTCCTCCGCGAGCATGACGAAGATGTTGATGATCAGGAGGATTCCCGCAATGACCGTGAAGAATCCGAGGAGGACAAACACCTGGCTCAGCTGGTCGATGTTCCGGCTGGCCCCATCGATGGAGTCCGCCTTCGCTTTCGCGATCGTGAAGGCGGGAGTCGAGGGGAGGTGCGGCGCCATCTCCCGGACCACATCGTCCGACCGCAGGTAGCCCTGGGTCACGCCGCCCAGGTTGGCGACCGTGATCGTGTTAATCTGGCCACTCTCTCCGAGGGCCGACTGAAAGCTGGACAAGGGGAGGAAGAGATTCTCCCCGTCGTTCCACGCGCCGCGCCCTGCATTCTGGACGATCTCCCTCACGGTCACGTTGAACCGCACGAAACCGCGGGGGCCGCCGATGTTCAGGATGAGGGTGTCCCCCGCCTTCGCCTCGATGGCGGTCGCCAACTTCCCGTTGATGATCGCCTCCGACGCCCCGAGGCCGGAGCCGTCCCACGCCGAGCCGTTCGCGCGGACGAACCGGCCAAGATCGTGCGCTGGGTCGAACCCGATCAGGGTCGTGGTGGGATCGAAGAGGCGCGTCGACGGGTCAACCACGGCACCGCCGAGCTGGAATCGTGGCGCGAGTCCGACGACATCGGGCATGTTCGTGAGGTTCGACTGAAGGTTCGTCCAGACTTGTTCGGGAAACGGGACTCGTGACCCATCGGGTGACGCGACAAACACGACTTCGTCGACCGCGTCGAGTGCCCGGAACACCGCGCTGCGGACCGTATAGTCAAATGTGGTCTGGATGATGAACGACGAGCTGATGATCGCGGTCCCGATGAGGAGTCCAGCGACGACGATCGCAACCTGGGTCTTCCGGCGGAAGAAATTCCCTGCGCCGATCCGAAGAGGGAAGCGTTTCCGGCCCGCCCATGCGAGGACCACGAGACACACGACGCCCACGACGATGAGCAGGGTGGGGACGTCCGCCATCGGGGCCACCTCAGGCGGCCGTCGGCCGGAACGACTTGAGGATCGTCCCGTTTCGCATCAGGATGACGCGTTGCATCTGATTTCCAACGGCGCTGTCGTGGGTGACGACGATGAATGTGAGCCCTTTCTCCTGGTGCAACCGTTTCATGAGTTCCACGACCTCGTGCGAGGTTTCCGAGTCCAGGTTCCCCGTCGGCTCGTCCGCGAAGACGATGTCCGGCTCATTGACGAGGGCGCGGGCGATGGCGACCCGCTGCTGTTGAC
>VBMG01000227.1 GCA_005878485.1 Methanobacteriota archaeon
AGGAGACGGTTTCGTACCGGATCTTGTCCTCGAGTTTCGCGTTCGTCTCTTCGATGGCGCGGACGGTTTCGGCGACCCGCTCTTCCGGGAGCAGCAGGAGGACGTCGACCCCCCGTTGGGCGGCCTCCAACGTTGCGGGCACGACGCCAAACTCGATCCGAGGCCGCAGGCCGAGCTCCCTCGTGCCCGCGAGCCCCGCGACGTCGAGGGCGGCGACGACGTATCCCTTCGAATCCCGTATGACACGCTTTGAGGTCGGCGAGGATGGTGACTTCTTCGTGCCGCGCGTTGCAATTCGGACGAGAAGGATGCGGCCGGGCCGCAGCGCCACGATCCCCTCGAGGCCGTGGACAGAGACCAGATCGCCTCTCACGGCATCGTGGACGGCGAGGCCCACCGAAGGCGAGGTCCGGCCTGCGTACGCGACGAGGACACCGCTCTCCATGAAGAGGCCGACGCGGTCGCCGCGGCCAATCGGGTTTCCTGCGAGGGCCGACGTCGTCTCCACAAACGCCATGGCGCGGCCCGCGCGTTCGACGAATCTCCGTAACTCCATGAAACCGTCGTGGAGCAGTTCGACGCCCTTCTTCGTCGCGCGGTACTCCCCGTCCGCGAAGACGAGGAGCCCGTCCCGTTGCAGCCCATGTGCGTAATCGGATGCGCCTTGCACGGTCATGCCCAGGCGCTCCGCGATCGTCCGCAATCTCGTGTGTCGGTTCGTCGTGACTTCGTAGAGGAAGAGGAGTCGCGTGCTCGACCGCAAGTTGCGGAGCAGCTCCATAGTACAACCCAATCGGATGCTACCGGAAAAGCTCCGGCCAACATTCTTATATAGTCAAGTCCATCGAACAAACATCAAGTGGATTTGAGGAGGAGGCTCAGGTGCGGTTGATGGTGCTTGCGGTCCTGGCGACCGCCACGCTGTTCCTCCCCTCGCTCATTTCTCCGGCAACCGCGTTGACGGACGCACCCGACGGAATTCGCGTCCTCTTCGATTTTGGCGACGGCACCTATCGCTGGGCGAACGCGACGGTCGCGGACCCGGCGGCGGTAAACGCCACCTGGTACGCCGTCCAAGGCGCGGCGACGTCCGGCGGCGTGTGGATCTCATGGACGTGGTACAGCGGCTCCTTTGGTTCCGGCATTTTCATCACGGACATCGGGAACCGGTCGCCGCCCACGGTCGGGATCTTCATCTGGAATTCGACGGCGACCGTCTGGGATCCCGCGCCGGTTGGAATTCGCGACCTCGTCGTCACAGACGGTGATGTAGTCGCCCTCATTGACACGGCCTACGATCCCGTCACGTACCGGTCATACCCGCCGGCTCCAACCCCATTGAGCCCCTTCCCCGTGACGGAGTTCCGGGGCGACCTGATGAACAGCGGTACATCCGCATCCGCCACACCGAACAACCCGGGCGTCCGGTGGGACCGCGACACGGGCGCTCGGGAGATCGCGTCGACGCCCGCCGTGGCCTACGGGAGGGTCTTCGTGGAGACGATGCACGGATCGCTCGCCCTTGACGTGGTCACGGGCGAGATCGTTTGGACGAACGCGGCCGCGAAAGGGTTCTCATCCCCGGCCAGCTTCGACAACTCCGTGATTGTTGGCACATCAAACGGCACCGTCGTGCGGCTGAACGCCTCGGATGGGCGCTTGCTCTGGGAGACGCGCCTCCTCGCGCGGACCTTGTTCAGCGGCATCACCTCCTCGCCGAAAGTCGAGTTCGATCGGGTGTTCATCGGCACGTTCAATGAGTCCGGCGGCGCCGGCGAGGTCGTGTCCCTCTGGGCGAGGAACGGGACCGTCGCATGGCGGCATCCGACCGGATCCGTTCATTTCTCATCGCCCGCCGTTGCGAAGGACACGGTCTACGTCGGCGTCATGGGGACCTACAACACGACGAGCCAGGTGACGTTCGACCCGCCGTTCGGGGTGCTCGCGTTGGATGCGACCTCGGGAGCGGAGCGATGGTTCTATCCGACGGCAGGTTCCGTCGCGGCGTCGCCGGCGATCGCAGGTCCGCGAGTCCTCGCGCCCTCGAAGGACGGGAATGTGTACGCGATCGACCGAGCGACTGGAGCGCTCGACTGGACCGCCTCGGTCGGCGCCGGCATCTCGTCCCCGGCGGTTGCGGAGAGTACGGTGTTCGTCGGGGGTGGCGCGTTCGGAGGGGGCGGACGGGTGTGGGCCTTGGACC
>VBMG01000228.1 GCA_005878485.1 Methanobacteriota archaeon
GACCTTCTCCATCCACGTGACGACCTTGCCGTCGAGTTCCTCTTGGATCGCGATGTGCGTCATCGCGCTGTCTGGCGTGGCACCGTGCCAGTGCTTCTCTCCTGGCGGACACGAGACCACATCCCAAGGATGAATTTCTACGACAGGACCTCCCCAGCTTTGCACGAAGCCGCGACCTGCCGTTACGATGAGCGTCTGACCGACTGGATGGGAATGCCACGCTGAGCGAGCGGCGGGTTCGAACGTAACGCTCGCCCCTTGCACGCGTCCGGGCGCGGTTGATAGGAACAGCGGCTCGAGTCGCACTTTACCGGTGAACGATTCCATAGGTCCCTCGCTTGACGATCGAGAACCGCTTCTCTTGATGTCCATGTGCTTCACTCCTCCTCTCGCTCGACTCACGCGCCATCTCGGGAATCCCGCCGATGTTGGAGCCTGCGAGGCGCTTGTTGCCGCGGATGAGCACACCAGCATCGAGAGGGGTGGAGGCGGGCGGCAATCCCACGAGGACCATGGTCCCGAAATTCCGCAGGAGCGTCAACTGCATGTTGAGATCGTGCGGCGCGCTCACCGTATCCACGATGAGGTCGAACGTCCCTTCAAGGGCCTCGAGCGCGCCAGGTTCCTTCGTGGCGACGAATCGCTTGGCGCCCAGCCGAGCCGCGTCTTTCTCCTTGTCGCGCGACCCGCTGAGCACCGTGACGTCCGCACCCATCGACGCACCAAACTTCACCACCATGTGGCCCAGACCACCCAGGCCCACGACGGCGACCTGGTCGCCTCGCTTGCACCCGAATTGCCGCAGAGGCGAGTACGTGGTGATGCCGGCGCACATGAGCGGTGCGGCGCGCACGGGGTCTAGCCCCTTCGGGACGCGCACCACGTAGCGCTCGTCGACGACCATGTTCGCCGTGTACCCTCCGTATGTCCAGTTCTGCCCGTCCCGCTCGAGGCTGTCGAACGAAAACGTCACGCCCTCCACGCAGAACATTTCGCGGCCCGCGAGGCACTCCGGGCATGTGCGACACGAATCGACGATGCAGCCCACGCCGACGAGGTCGCCCTCGCGGAATCGGGATGCGCTCGCGCCTAGGGATAGGACGCGGCCGACGATCTCGTGGCCTGGAACGACCGGAAAATGCGTGGTCCCCCAGTCGTCGTTCACCTTGTGCACGTCGCTGTGGCAGATGCCGCAGTACAGAATCTCAATCTCGACGTCGTGCGATCCCGGATCGCGCCGCTCGATTGTCATGGACGCAAGCGGCGCCTTGGCCGCGCGGGCGCCGTAGGCAGGAGTCTTCTTGGTCATGGCCAGGCGAGAACCGGTGCTCGGGTAAGTCTCTTGTGCAGCCCTCCGGATGTGAACCCATACGAGTCTAATCCGGCGTTCTGTAAGCTCGTGCGGGAATCCCCTCTGCGACTCACTCGATCTCCCAATCCTCCCCGTAGCACACGGCCCCTACCTTCTCGGCGACCCGTTGCGAGGCAACATTCTCCCATGACGTACTGTAAAGAGGCAGAAGTCCCCGGCGGCGGACCGCGGTAGCCCAGGCGGCGACCGCTGCCGTGGCATGGCCCCTGCCGCGCATCGAATCCAGGGTCTCGACGCCCGCTTCGGCACCCAAGGGAGAGAGGCGGGCGCAGTAACAAATCGACACGGCGCTGCCGCTCACGACCGTGGCGGTGATCGGTCCGATATCGACGCCGGCCATCAGATGCGGGATCATCCACGAAAATCCGG
>VBMG01000108.1 GCA_005878485.1 Methanobacteriota archaeon
TCCGCCCGGTTCGACCGCCTTGGCGACCAGGTGAAGGAAGCCGGCGAGGCGGGCGCCGACTTGCTCCATATCGATATCATGGATGGCCACTTCGTGCCGAACCTCACGATGGGGCCGGCGCTTGTGAAATCGATCCGGCCCATCACGAAGGTGCCTTTCGATACGCACCTAATGGTCACGCACCCACAAGACTTCATCACGGCGTTTGCCGACGCGGGCACGAATGACCTCACGGTGCACGTGGAGAGCGATCATGATGTCCGCGCGACGATTCGCGCGATCCGCGATGCGGGGGTGACGCCAGGGCTGGTCCTCAATCCCGCGACGCCGTTCGAGAGGGTGGTGCCGTACCTTACGGACGTAAGTCTCCTCCTCGTGATGACGGTCCATCCGGGGTTCTCGGGCCAAGCGTTCCGCGCGGAGGTCGTGCCGAAGATCCGCGAGGCGCGAGCGTACATCGATAAGGAGGGGCTCGACGTCGAAGTCGAGGTGGACGGAGGCATCAAGGTCGACACCGCGCCGATCGTCGCGAAGGCGGGCGCGGACATTCTCGTGTCGGGGAGCGGTATCTTCCCGGATCGGATCCGAGAGAATCTGAACGCGATTCGCGCGGCGGCAGAGAAGGCACGCGGCCGATAAACCCGTTTCACCGAGACGCTCCCGCCGCGTGCAGGCATTTTCGTCTTCAGGCGAACGAAGGGCGTTTCCGCGCGTCGTCTCCGTTTTCAGGGAGAATACGCCCGGGAGTACTACATCTGCGAAATAGGACTAAATACTTGTCACTCCGTGTCACGGCGGGGTCGGGGGATGACTTCGTCGAAACGAGCTGCAGGCTTGTCGTCGCGTGCTACGGTCTTGATTGGCATTTTCGTGATCGTCTTGGTGATCGGGCTAGCCGTTCCGGCCGCCGCAGCGGCGCGGACTTCAGCCACCGTAAAGCAGTGGCCCGTTTCCTTCGGGCCCAACGACTTTATCGTGGCGCCGGATGGCACGGTGTTTTTCTCCGCGCCCGGCGTGTTGGTGGGGAGGCTGAATCCCGCAACGAATGAACTCACGACTTGGGGCATCGCGACTTTCCATCTGGCGATTGGACCCGCCTTCTCCGTTGAATTCAATGGACAAACTTTCACCGATGACTTCACGGTGGCCCTAATCCGGGTAAATGGACAGGTTCGGCTGCTCCTGCCGAGTTCGGGGGTGGTGGTGAGGTGGCAGCTGCCCGCGGGCTCTATCGACATCACAGCGAGCAGCACGCACATTTGGGCCTCGCAGTTCCCCGATGACGACTCGACCCAGATTGCGTCCCTAGACCCTGTGACCGACGTCGTGACGACGTACGACTTTCCGCAAAGCATCGCAGGTTCAGGAGGATTCATACACGGCCTCTCCTTCGGGGATGACCGACTGTGGTTCGGTGTCACCGAGACCGAAATTGGGGACGCGGTTCCCTTCACGCAAAAGACCGGCGCCCTCGATCCTGCCACGTCGACCGCCAACCTTTGGACCTTGTTTTCGTCCCCCGGTGCCGTTTCCGCTGGCTTCGGACGAACCGCAACTTTTGCTGCAGGATCCGCATGGACCATGTACCATTCGAGCGACCCCACATTGACCGGGGCCTACCGCCTAAAACCCGACTCGGGCAAGGTAGAGTTCTATAACGCTCCCTTCGGGACCCCAGCGTCCTCGGGCGACATCCCGGTGGTCGAGAATGTGGATCGCGCCATGATGGCGGCGGGGTCGGGTTGGGCAGCCAGCACCTCCGAGGCGGACGGCGTCCAGTCCGCGCAAGTTGCGAGATGGCAACCACTAGGTTTCCGGAGCGTTTCGGCGGTTTCGCCCGAGGAGCCAACGGTAACCGTTTCCACGGGTTCCCTCACTCGATCCGTGTCCCAAGTGACACCGGTGATCACGACGATCACCCCTGACACAACGACGATCACGGGAACCTTTACAAGCCCCAATATTACGATTTGGAGTTTCGCGGACCGACGCCTGCAGACCCGCATCGTCGTCAGCCTCGCCGGCGTGCTTTACTTCGGTCTGGTTACCCCGTCGACAGGCGATGTCGTCCTGGCGCAGCTTTCGACGTAGCGGCGGGACCTCGCGACAACCCCCGAAGAGATTACGGACCGCGGCGGCGAGAGTCGATCTGAGGACGCGGAGGCTGACGAGCCGTCGATCGAGGGCCGTCATGGGGGGTGTAGCGTCCGCGGCTCGCCTGCTGTTCTATGTGCACAGCCATATTATAGCCCACGCCTCGCGAACGGAATGCTTTGGTTTGAGCAGCACACGCCCGCACCTTTGGGTTCGAATCCGAGATTCAGAAAGCCGTTCCGAGCCCAAACGCGAAGCCTTCATCTGAACGGCCAACGATGCAGGCGTCCATGGCGTCGGGTGCGTCCCCAAATTTCCGTCCTTTGCCAGGGATGAATCGGTGGACCTTCGAGCCCCTTCTCTTCATCCTCCCATGGGCCCTCACACTCGGCTTTGCGCTCAGCTTCTTCCTCGTTCATGGAGGGCCCGGCTGGGACACAGGAATCGTGGTCGGCATCGCCGTCACGCTGTGGGGATTGGCGGCCGTCGCGTGGGCTTGGATGCGGCACGCGACGCGCGCACCGGGCGCGCGACAAAGCCCTTAATAATCGCGGGTCCTCTCCCCGCCGTCTCTGGCCAGGAGCGGGGGGCGGGGCGGGCCGTGGTCGACGTTTCCGAGGAGCTCATTCGGGGCCTCAAGAAGAAGGCCGTGACCCTCCGGAAGCACATCATCCGGATGACGCACAACGCCCAGAGCGGCCATCCGGGCGGCTCGATGTCCGCGTGCGACATCGTCACCGCGCTCTACTTCCAGGTCCTCCGCGTGGATCCGAAGAAGCCCCAGTGGCCGGACCGCGACCGGTTCGTGTTGAGCAAAGGCCACGCGTGCCCCGTCTGGTATGCGGCCCTCGCGGAGCGCGGCTTCTTCCCCGTCGACGAACTCATGACGTTCCGCAAGATCAACAGCCGCCTCCAAGGCCATCCGGAACTCGGCACGACCCCCGGCGTCGAGAACGCCGCGGGGGCCGAAGGGCAAGGGCTGTCGTTCTCCGTCGGGCTGTCGCTCGCGGCGCGAATGGACCACAAGGCGTGGCGGGTCTACTGCATCCTCGGGGACGGCGAGCAGGACGTCGGGCAGACGTGGGAGGCCGCGATGGCGGCTTCGAAATACGGACTTGACAACCTGACTGCGTTCATCGACCGCAACGGGATCCAGCAAGAGGGTCGCACGGAGGACATCATGCCCCTCGAGCCGCTCGCGGAGAAGTGGGAGGCGTTCAACTGGCACGTGCTGACGATCGACGGCCACGACTTCCGTCAGATCCTCGCAGCGATCGACGAGGCGCATCGCACGAAAGGCCGGCCCACCGCGGTCATCGCGCGGACCGTGAAGGGCAAAGGCGTCTCCTTCATGGAGAACAAGATCAAGTACCACGGCGCTGCGACGAGCGATGACGAGCTAAAGCTCGCCCTCGCGGAGCTCGACGCCCAGGAGGCCGCGGTGTGACGTCGGGCCCGTGGAAAATGGAGAGCCAGCGCACGTACTTCGGGAAGGCCCTGATCGAACTCGGCCGCCGCAATCCGGACGTGGTCGTCGTCGGCGCCGATACGACGGAGTCGATCAAGACGATCGACTTCGGCAAGGCGTTCCCGGACCGGTTATTCCAACTCGGCATCGCGGAGCCGAACATGATCTCCGTCGCCGCGGGCCTGGCGGCCGCGGGCAAGATCGCGTTCGCCGCGACGTACTCCGTGTTCGGGAGCGGGCATACGTACAACGTGATTCGTCAGAACGTCGCATACACGAACTTGAACGTGAAGATCTTCTGCTCCCACGCGGGCCTGACAGTCGGCCCCGACGGCGCGACGCACCAGATCAACGAAGACATCGCCCTCATGCGCGGGATCCCGCGAATGACGGTCCTCGTGCCCGCCGACGGCCCGGAGACCGCGAAATGCGTCGATGCCGCGGCCGCGATGAAGGGCCCTGTCTACTGCCGCTTCTCCCGGACGAACGTCCCGACGGTCACGTCGACGGAGGACGACTTCGCGATCGGCCGGGCGCGCGTGGTGCGGGACGGCTCGGATGTCACTCTGATCGGGTGCGGCCTGATGGTCGCTCGGTGTCTCGAGGCCGCGGACCGTCTCGACCGCGACGGAGTCGAGGCGCGCGTGATCAACCTCTCGACCGTGAAGCCGCTCGATGTCGCGACGATCGACCGTGCGGCGCGGGAGACGGGTGGGATCGTGACCGCCGAGGAGCACACGATTGTCCATGGAATCGGCAGCGCGATTGCGACCGCCATCGCGGCGAACCACCCGGTGCCGATGGGCTTCGTCGGCGTTCAGGACGTCTTCGGAGAAAGCGGCGAGGCGGAGGAACTCCTCCGGAAGTACGGCCTGACCGCGGAGAAGATTGTGGATGCAGCCCGCGACGTGATGAAACGCCGCGGTCGAACGCGGTAGCTCGAGAACGGCTCCCCGATCTGCGTCAGCTCAGCCGGCCGCTTTCACGGGACCTTTCTCGTTGTACCGCTGGACCGTCACGAACCCGGCGACGTTCTCATGGCTGATGTTCCAGCCGGCGGCGTCGTCCCGGAGCGACCATCGGCGGATGTTCGTCACGGTCGACTTCTTCATGTTGATTCCGCCGGGCAACAGGATGAACCCTTCGAACGGCTCGCCGGTCACGGGGTTCCGGATGTGCTCGCTCTGCACTTCGCCCACTCCGTCGACCGTGAAGGC
>VBMG01000109.1 GCA_005878485.1 Methanobacteriota archaeon
ATCGCCCGGGGCCACCAGAGGCCCCACGCGAACGTCGTGCCGTCCAGCTTCGTCGTCCCGAACGTCCCTTTCTTGATGTGCCAGGAGACGAGCGCCTCGCAGCTGCCCGTCGTCGGAAGCGCGTCGAAATTGCACGGACATCCCCAAGCGCAGTTGCAACTCTGTATATATTCCGCCTCAAAATTCCATTTCGTTGGCATCGGTCGAACCCCCTCGCCCGGATTCGGCAACGTATAGCGGATACTTAATCGTTCTCGGGAGGTTCCGAACTCACGGGTCCGTACGTTCATATCGACACTAGCGTTCACGACGGCCGATGGGGGAGGTGGTTCCCGCCGAGCCAACCGCGCTCTTGCGTCGAATCACGATCCCCGTTGCGGCCGCCGTGGTACTCGTCGTCGCCGCGGCCTGGTACGCGACCTGGACGTCCGCGGACTTCCTGATGGCCGTGATGGCCCCGTCGACCATTACGTCGACGGACCTCGCCCTGTTCTTCGCGCTTCTCCTGGTCATGATGGTCGCGATGATGTTGCCTTCGGCCATGCCGATGATCCTCGCGTACCGCGGCCTCACGCGGCTCGAGGCGGGGCAGATCGTGAGGCCTGCGGACGCGCTCGGAACCTTCGCGTTCGTCGGCGCATACTTCCTCGTATGGGGTGCGTTCGGGGTCGCCGCGTTGTTCGCATTGATGGCGCTGGGGATCCTCGGACCGTGGACGGGGGTCGCGGTGCTTATCCCCGCCGGAACACTCGTCGCCGCCGGTGCGTGGCAAGTGACCCGGACGAAAGCGGTATGCCTGAAACACTGCACCTCCCCCATGGGGTTCGTCATGCACCACTGGCGATCCGGCCGGGTCGGCGCATGGAGGATGGGGCTTCGGCATTCGCTGTACTGCGTCGGGTGCTGCTGGCTCTTCATGATCGTCTTGTTCGTCGCGGGCTCGATGAGCCTCGTATGGATGGGCGGCCTGTCGATTGCGATCCTCACGGAGAAGCTCGGGGTGAGAACGGCGTTCTTCTCGCGGATGATCGGCCTGGTCCTGCTCGGGCTTGGGGCCCTTCTCGGTCTCGGAGCCGTCCTCGTGGTGTGAACCGGATCGGGACGCGGGCTCCCACACCCGTTTCAATCTTCGGCGGGCGGCGGAATCGTTTTGAGGTCCCGCACCGGGGAGAAGAAGACCCAAGGGACCGCGAGCAGGCCTCCGACGACAGCGATGACGAGCGCGGGATACACCCCGATGACTTCGCAGACCCCTCCGAATCCCATCGCCGTCAAAAATGCGAAGGCGAGTCCGGGCGTTGCGAGGAGGATTCCGAAGGAGCTTGCCGCCCCCACGAGAATCGCGACGACGATTGCACGACCGACCCCGATTCGGTTGGCAAGTCGGTTCGCGGTGAAGGCGCCCAGGATCCCGCCGATGCCGCCGACCCCTCCAATGACTCCGATCCAGAAGGCGTTCAAGCCCAGGGAGCGGATCGCGTAAATGGAGAAGAGCGCGAACAACGCACCCGAGAAGAAATTCGCGGTTCCCGTGCACCCGGCGATGGACCAGAGTCGTCGATCCCCAAACACGAGCCGAAGGCCTTCCCGAATTTCCGCCGCGACGGATTTTCGTTCCGAGGGAGCCGGCGTTGTCTCCTCCTTCCGGATCCGGGCCATGAGCCCCGCGGAGAAGAAGAACGTGAGTCCATCCGTCGCCATCGGGAGCGCATAGCCGGCCGCCTCAACGAACAGACCCGCGAGGACAGGCCCTGCGACCTGAGCGGTCGTATTGGTGGCCTCGAGTTTGCTGTTTCCTTCCATGATTTGGCCACGGGGCACCAGCGCGGGAAGGTACGCTTGGTAGGAGACATCGAAGAACACGGTCAGGACGCCGGTCGCGAAGGCGAGGACGTAGAGATATTCGAGCCGCACGACGCCGAAGAACGTGAGGCTTGCAATTGCCGCGACAACCAGGCCGCGGCCGACGTCTCCCGCGATGAGGATCGGCCGTCGCGGGTGGCGATCGACCCACACCCCCACGAAGAGGCCGATGAGCAGGAACGGGAACGTGCCCAGCGCCGCAAGGAGACCGACCTGGGCCGGGCTTGCGAGAAGTGCCTTCACCGCGAGGAACTGCAGCGCGATCCCGGTGAACTGGTTCCCGAATTGCGATACGCTTTGTCCAATCCAGAGTTTCAGGAAGTTCGGATGGTGCCACAGGGTCGGCGCGGCCAAGCGATGCGCGCGCACGAGCCGCGCGAATAAGTACGTTCCCCCGCCAAGCGGCGGACAACGTCTCCCGCCAAGCGGAAATGCTCATATCGGCCTCCCGCCATCGGTCGACGGCGCATATGGTGAAGATTTTCCTGGACACCGCGAACATCGAGGAGATTCGCGAAGCGGCTTCCTGGGGCGTCCTCGACGGCGTCACGACGAATCCGACGCTCGTCGCGAAGACGGGCCGCAAGTGGTCCGAGATCATCCAGGACATCCTCGCCCTCGTCGACGGCCCGATCTCCCTGGAGGTCACGACGACGCAAGCGGACGAGATGATCAAGCAGGGTCGCCAGCTCGCGAAGCTCCACAAGAACGTCGTCGTGAAGATTCAGATGACCACGGAGGGCCTCAAGGCGATCAAAGCCCTTTCCTCTGAGGGCGTGAAGATCAACACGACCCTGATCTTCTCTTCGAATCAGGCGATCCTCGCCGCGAAAGCGGGCGCGAAGTACGTGAGTCCGTTCATCGGCCGCCTGGACGACATGGGCCAGGAGGGCATGCAGGTCATCCGCGAGATCGTCGAGATCTTCCGGAACTACGACTGGGACTGCGAGGTCCTCGTCGCATCGATCCGACACCCGCTCCACGTGATCGAGGCGGCGAAGCTCGGCGCGGACGTCGTCACGATGCCGTTCGACGTGCTGAAGAAGATGACGCAACACGCCCTGACCGATGTCGGGCTGAAGCGGTTCCTGGACGACTGGGCGAAGGTGCCGAAGTAGGCGCGAACGCATCTACTCGACGACGAGATCTTGCTCCGTTGGGCTGGCCGCGACCTTGCGGCCGATCGGCGTGATTTGATACCGGAACGACGCGGGCGCAGACGACGACTTGAGGAACGTCTGGGGCCCCGAGTCGTACTGGACCAGGAGGTTCAACCGGACCAGGTTGTCGAGTTCTTCCATGATCTCGTCGGGCTTCGCGTCCCGTATGCCCCCGAATAGCTCGCTCTTCGAGATGCCGACCGTGTCCCGTCGGGCCGCCGCGCTCAGGATTCGGTGCCGCAAGGCCTTCCGGACTTTCCGGTCCTTCTCCATCGCGAGCATCGCGTCGACGGCTTGGCTGATGATCCCCGAGAACGCGTCGTCGACGCCCTCTCCCGTCATCGCGCTCGTCAAGGACGTCGGCACGTTCGGGAACTGTTCCCGGAGCCAGGCGGATTCCTCGGGCCCGATCGTCGAGCCTTTCGCGCGATCGACCTTGTTGAAGACGATCCGGAACGGCACGCCGCCCGTGACCACAGACACCGCGCGGATCCAGTCCGCGAGGGGATGGAGGGTCTCCGGCCGCTCGATGTCGCACACCGCGAGGGCGCCGTCGGTGCCGTAGAACAGTGCGTCGCGGAAGTTCTCCCGGATCGCGTGTTCCCCCATCTGGTCGAAGAGCGCGACGGTCGCGAGCATGAGGTCGCCTTCCTCTTCGCCGGGCAACTCAACCTCGACCCGCTGCATGTGGACGCCGAGGGTCCCTTTGTATTCCGGGTTGTGCTTCTGCTCGATGTACCGCTGGATCAGGCTCGTCTTCCCGACGGCCCGTTCCCCGACGACGTTGATTTTCAGCTTGAGGCGGCGGATTCGCAAGGCGCTCGTGAGTCCGCCCGGCGGCTCAAAAGGCCACCGGGGCAATTATCAAACGTCGCCATTGCCGCCCGCCCGGTTAGGCCGCGGCCGAACCGAAGGGAATCTTTCAAGACCCCATTCCGACATCGGATTCCGGCCATGGAATCCGGCGGCGGCAAGATCACGTTGGACCAAGAGAGCTTCAAGGCGCTCGCCTCGGACGTCCGCGTGGGGATCCTCAAGCGGCTCGACGTGCGGCGCGAGACGGTCACGGACCTGAGCGGCCTGTTGAACCTCAGCAAGC
>VBMG01000110.1 GCA_005878485.1 Methanobacteriota archaeon
ATCGCGGAGGTTCTCCGTCCAGTCGAGCTGCCTCGCGGAGCCCGCCCAGTCGGGGAACCACGCCACCCGGCGGACTTCTTCGATCATCTTCGGCTTGATGTCTTTCACGTTCAGGAACCACTGGACCGTCGCGCGGAACAGGATCGGAGTCCGGCAGCGCCAGCAGTGGCCGTATGAGTGGACGAGCGTCTCCTCGGCGAAGAGGGCGTGAGCGGCGCGGAGGTCTTGGATGATCAGAGGGTTTGCTTCTTTCACCGACTTGCCGGCGTACGTCCCCGCGTCGTTCGTGAAAAGGCCCCGTTCGTCCACGGGCGAGAACGGCGGCAGCCCGAGCCGCTGGCCGAGCTCGAAATCTTCGGGGCCGTGGCCGGGCGCGGAGTGCACGAGCCCCGTGTATTCCGCCGCGACGATATCCGAGGGCACGACCTTGTGGACCCACGGGCCCGCGACGGTGCGCTGGTATGGGAGCTTCGGACCCAGCGGGTGTGTGTACTCGAGTCCGACCAGGTCGCTTCCCTTCTTGGTCTCGACAATCGTGTACTCGGCGACGCCTCCGCGAGGCAGGACAGTGGAGACCGCGGATTCCATGAGCCAGATGTACTCCGTCTTGCCGTCGCGGCTCACCTTGACCTTGGCGTAGGCGAATTCGGGGTTCGCCGCGATCGCGAGGTTCGCGGGGAGCGTCCACGGTGTTGTGGTCCAAACGAGGAGGGACTCGTCGGGCCGCTTCAGGAGAGGGAACTTGGCGTAGATCGAGGGGTCCGTCTCGTCGGCGTACTCGACCTCGGCATCCGCGAGGGCCGTCTCATCTCGCGTGCACCACTGCGTGGAACGCAACGCCTCGTAGATCCAACCGCGCTCGTGGGCCCGCTTGAGTGTCCACCATGCGCCCTCGATCCACTCGTTCCGGATCGTCATGTACGGCCGCTCCCAATCTAGCCAGACGCCGAGGGACTGGAACTGCGCCGTCATCTTGTTCAGCAGGTCGAGGGCGAAGGTCCGGCACGTGTTCACGAACTTCTCAATCCCGAGCTCCTCGATCTCCTTCTTGTTCGTGATGCCGAGGGTTTTCTCGACCTGGACTTCGATCGGGAGGCCGTGCATGTCGTAGCCCGGCTGGTCCCGGACGTGATGTCCGCGCATCCGTTGGTAGCGGACCACGAGATCCTTGATCGTCTTGTTCAGGACGTTCCCGAGGTGGATCGTCCCCGACGTGAATGGAGGTCCGTCGCCGAAATAGAAGTCTTCGTCTTTCTCCCGAGCGGCCACCGTTTTCTGGTAGGCCTTCGCCCGCTTCCAGAATTCCTGGACTTGCCTCTCCACCTCTCGTGGAGCGTACGTCTTCTCCGCCTGCTTGATCATCGCAGCCCCGCTCCCGGGGATTGCGGCGCCCGCGGGTTTTCTCATCACCCTTGCGGGTCCGACGGGCCCATCCTGGACGGGCTATTAAAATCTGCGCAACTCTTCTTCGCGCTCGAGTCGATCCCGCGGGCGGACCGCGAGTGCGGCGATGGCCCCATCCGAATATGCGGGCGGCGCTGGATACAAACCGGCCGAAAGGCCAACGACGACACCCTCGCTGTAGTTTTCCTTGACGTACAGACGGTTGCTGGCGTCCACCCCCCAGACGACGTATGGACCGGGGATGTCTCCGTAGGCGTTCAGGTTCACGGGACCGGATGCGCCGTTGTAGTTGATGTCGTGGCCCGCCGCGAGCTCCGCGAGCGCGACGGTCCAGTTGTCCGGCCCGAGGAGGATGCCGGGAGGGTCGGCGACCGCCGCGAGCTTCGACCTCATTGCCGCAGGCGCCAGTGAGCCCGCGGCCTGTGCTGCCAACGCGGCCAAGTAGGTTGCGTCGTACGCGTTCGCGGCGAACAGCTGCGGAAGGCTCCCGTAGCGCATACTGTACCGAGCCGCCCATTCCGCGTAGGCCGGCGGGACGAACCCCGCATAGAGGGCAGGCGCGGTCCCCAGAAATCCGGACACGTTGACCCCGGCCGAGACGAGCGGATCAATGAAGCTGCCCTGGTCGTACACACCTTCGGAGAACACCCACCTGACATTCTTCCAGGCCGGATACGAAGTCACGCCAGCCCACCAGTTTCTCATGAGCGTCACCCCGTTCGGGGGATAGACTGCGACGTAGACGGCCTGCGGCATCGGGTTGACGTTGAGGACGGATACGAGGTCCGCGGTGTAATCGGTCTGAAATTCCGAGACGATCCGGGGCGAGCCGGGGGTGATCGCGCCGCCAAATCGGCTGTAGTTCTCCACGAACGCGCTCGTCACCCCGCGCCCGTACGTATTGTCAATCCCGATCGCCCCGGCTTGGAGGAGGGACAGGTTCTGCCCCACATAGGAGGCGGCGACGAGCCCTTGCAAGGCGTCCGAGGTCACCGCCCGTGCGAACCATCCCTGGGTCAACGACAGATTCGAGAATGTCGCGCTAGTGCCCGAAGGAGACAGCTCAAGCACATGCGCCGACGCCGCGATGGACAGGACCGCAAGGGATGTCCCGGATGCGGTGGCCCCGATGATGACCGACACGTTGTCCTGTGTGACAAGGGACGCCGCAGCCGGCCCCGCGAGAGTCGGACTCGTGGCATCGTCTTTGTGGAAGACGAGGACCGGTTGCCCCAGCACTCCTCCCGCCGCGTTGATCTCCGCGACGGCCATGTCGACGGCATTCTGCTGCGAAGCTCCGAAGATCGAAAGGACTCCGGTAACCGAGAGGACGGTCCCGATCCGCAGGTGCGGGGTTTCCGACACGGCCAGCGCCCGGGTTGCGTTCGTGGTCCGTCCGCCGGTGTCCTCGGCCTCGACTCGCACCAGGTAGCTGCCCGTCCTCCCGAAGACATGAGTCGCGTTCTTGCTCGTCGACCAGCCCGTGTCCCACACGCTATCGTTCTGCCAATCCCATCGAACCTGAATCACCGCGTCGGGATCTTGGTCGTCATGAACTGTCGCGGTAAAATGGAACGCAATCGTTTCGTTCCCCGTGGTTGGGCTCACCCCAATCGACAAATCGTGGGGAGGGGTGTTCGCCGGTGCCCTCGGAACGTTAAGATAGAACACGTACACCGCGGTCCCCGCCATTGCAATCACCGCCACGAGGACGATTGCGGCGACGAGACGAAACACCGGGCCTCGACCGCCTACCGACGGCGCAACCGGCGGCGAGCCCCCCACCATGTAACCCCCGATTCGCCGCGCGACGTAAAAAGGCTCGTAACTCCCGGGGCGGACATCAGAGGGCCGGGAGCGAGATTTGAACTCGCGTCAAGGGATCCACAGCCCCCTAGCATAACCAGGCTAGCCCATCCCGGCCGCAGGACGGCGGAAGAATCGCGGGGAATATAGGGTTTTGGTCGAGCCTTGCCGACGCGTTGGGCCCGTCGCGACTCGTTTGGAGTTCTTTCACCGACCTCCCAAGCCGGACTTGAACTACGACCGAAACGATCGGACCTGATGGTTCTTGCATGGTCCTTCCGAAGCGAGATCCGCGACTCCGGGTGGCCCGGGAACAGCTGGAATCGCAGATTAATCGGTCCCGATTGATCGTGGTCTTGCTAGGTTCCGCCGGGAGCGGGCTCGACGAGCGGAGAGACATCGCCCGGGTCCTCAATGCCCGAGGCGTCTCTGCTCTGGTGCCCGAAGATGATTTTCCGGCCGATGTGAATCCGTCCATCGTGGAACGGGCCATCCTATCCCACGCGGACGTGGACCTTGTCTTCGTCAGCGTGCGGTCATGGGGGACTGCAACCGAGTTTGGACAGTTTCATGCCGAGCCGACTATCGCTCGCAAGCTCCGGGTCTTGGTCGATCCGGACCATCACCCGCTTCACAATCCGAAGCACGGTTACCTGGAGGACCTATACCTGACGCACCTGGCCGCCTACGGGCATGTATACGCCGTGGACAGTGGCCGTTTCGTACCCGTCCCTTCGATAAAGTCCCTGGTGACCCTTCTTGCCGAGACGACCCGTCAGCTCAAATTCTTTCAACAAGACCTTATTAAGTAAAGATATTTATACTCGGTAAAAGATTCCCGTCAACGGCATGAAAACAACTCCCGACCTGGAAGATGTCGATCCGGAACTCCTCGAACTCTTGCGCGCCTACACGGCACTGGACAACCCGATCCGCCTCAAAGCCTACCTGCTCATTCGAGACTCGGGCGAAGTCCCGTTTCATGAAATCACAAAGGCAATGGGGGTGGAGAGCGGATTGCTGGCTTACCACCTCGGCGTCCTGAAAGCGGCGAACATCATCGACATGAGGTATGAGCGCGTCGGGCGTGAAATCTCGAAATACCGCCTTTCGAAGCGAGGCGAAGAGCTCTACTCGGCCCTCTTCCCTCGCCGCACGAAGGCGGTGGGAAGAGCGAGGAAAACCGCGGTGCGCCTCGCCGCCCAGTAGGCTTCCTCGGACTCGGTAAGCATTTTGTATCCCGCACGGGATGGTCTGCGCCGATGGCCGGGAAGCGAGACCTCGTCTCGATGCTCGATGTCCGAGAGGACCTGGTGGGCCTCCTGGAGCTCGCGGGCAAGATCAAGAATCGGACGAAAGCGGGCGAGCCGTACGAACCGTTGCGCGGCAAGAGCCTCGCCATGTTGTTCGAGAAGGCATCCACGCGCACCCGCGTTTCCTTCGAAGTCGGCATGACGCAGCTCGGCGGCCACGCGCTGTTCCTGAGCCCGAACGATCTCCAGATTGGCCGAGGCGAGACGATCGCGGATACGGCCCGCGTGTTGAGTCGATACGTTGACGGCATCATGTACCGGGCATTCAGGCGGGACAACGTGCGGGAACTCGCGGCGAACGCGACCGTCCCCGTCATCAACGGCCTCGACGACAAAGAGCACCCATGCCAAGTGGTCGCGGACCTCTTCACGATCCATGAGAGAAGAGGCCGACTCAAGGGCCTCCGGCTTGCGTATGTCGGGGACGGAAACAACGTTTGCAATTCGTTGTTGCTCGGGACGGCCATCGTCGGCATGCACATGGCCGTCGCTTGTCCGAGCGGCTACGAGCCCGACCCGGAACTCCTCGCGCAAGCACGGCGCCTCTCCAAAGAGACCGGCTCCTCGCTCGACATCATGCGAGATCCCGCGGCTGCGGCGAAACGGGCGGACGTCCTGTACACCGACGTCTGGGTATCGATGGGCCAGGAGAAGGAGAAGGAAGAGCGGGAGAAGCTGTTCCGGCCGTACCAACTCAACGAGAAGCTGGTGACCCTCGCGAACGAGGATGCAATCGTGATGCACTGTTTGCCCGCCCATCGCGGTCTCGAAATCACGGACGACGTGATCGACGGGCCCCGATCGGTCGTCTTCGACCAAGCGGAGAACCGCCTCCACGCACAGAAAGCCATCCTCGCCCGGTTCATCGCCGGCGTCTGAGTGCGTTGCGACAACCCGTAAATAGGCACCGTCCTTTGCGGGCGAAGATGCGCGGCCTCCGCGGGCGGCTTCGAATCCTCGCGGGCATCGCGATCCTGGTCGCGATCGTGGTCGCGGTTGTCCTCCCTCAGGCGGCCTGGAACGCGGCCCACCTCCCTCTCCTCGCGTTGTTCTCGACGACCCGGATGGTCCTCGCCTACCTGTTGTCCCTCGTCTTCGCGATCACGTACGGCGCGACCGCCGCGACGAACAAGAAAGCCGCCGTGATCATGCTGCCGGTCCTCGATGTCTTGCAGTCCGTCCCGATCCTCGGCTTCTTCCCGGCCGCGCTCGTGTTCTTCGTCGCGACGTTCCAAGGCAGCCCGGTAGGAATCGAGCTCGCGGTCGTCTTCCTGATTTTCACGAGCATGGCTTGGAACATGGCGTTCGGGGTCTACGAGGCCCTGACGACGATCCCCGTGGAC
>VBMG01000111.1 GCA_005878485.1 Methanobacteriota archaeon
CGCCGATTCCTTCGACGAGGACCTCGTCGTGCTCGTCGATGAAGTTGATCGCGCCGTCGCCGACCGCGAAGGCTGTGATTTGCCGGCCGTTCTTGATCAGTTGGACCTTTACGCACTTCCGCAACGCGGAGTTCGGCTGCTTCGCCTCGATCGCGACTTTCTCGAGGACGATCCCTTTCGCCTGCGGGGATCCCTCCAGCGGGTCCGATTTCTCCTTCAGCCGCAGCACGCGCCGCTTGTAATACCGGTCCGACCACCGCCGGGTCTGGCGTTCGCCCTTCAGTTTGCGCGCCGCGAAGAGACCACGTGCCAACGAAGGACCCCGGTAGGGTGCGCTCTAAAAGTCATGTGCTATTTAAGGGTCGCGTCCCCTGAGAATTAGGCGTCGGCCCGGAGCGCCACGACACGTTCGCAGTACGGGCAAACGACGCGTTCCTCCGGGAAGTACCACGTGTCGACGTTGCCCCCGCAGTTCGGACATTTTCCGACGAAGTGTTCCTGCTTCACCGCATCCTGAGAGACGAACTCGTCGCTCGTCCGGTCGATGGCGCCCTTGACCAAGCCTTCATCAAGCGCCTTGCCGAGGAGCTTCTCCGTCTCGAACCGCGTCTTCCCGAGTCGCTGCGCCATGAGGTCCATCTTGATTCGCCGCTGGGACTTCGCCCAGCTCGCGAACTCGACGACGGTCCGCTCGCGACGCCACTGTCGTACCCCGATCGCAATCGCGATGACGCCCGGGATGATCGTGATCGGGCCGCACAGGAACAGGAAGAGCGGGATGTCGTACAGCAGGACGACGAAGAAGAGGCCGAAGAACAGGGCGAAGCCGCCCATCGCGAAGTATGCGATCGGGTCGAGATCGAGCAGGCTCGAAGTGCTCGAGGGCACACGCCGTCCGACGAAGCGGCGGTACTTCAACCCGGCGACGTCAGAATCACGGAGACGCACGGAAGAGAGTCAGCGACGCGCGGGGGGTGCGGTAGCCTCCATCCCCGCCGGAGCCCGCGGGGCCTTCGATGGTTCGCGGATGAAGATCAAGCCGACGCCCGCGACTCCGATCAGACCCAGCGCAATCACCGCGAACGCGAGGGACCCGAGTGCGCTCGTGAGGGCCCCTCCGAGGATCGGGCCGACGATCAGCCCCGACCCGAAGATGATTGAATAAATCCCGAACGTCGTGCCCGTGACGGAATGCTGCACGATGTCCCCGAGATACGCGAGGGCCGCGGGCGGGAACGCCCCCGCCCCGGCCGCCAAGACGGCGACCAACGGCCAGCGCCCGTACAGCTCGTCGACCGTGGGACCGAACGAGATCACGATGGCGAGGCCTCCGAAGCAGGCGAGGCCGAGGGCCATGAAGGGACGGCGCATCCGGGCGCGGTCGGAGATCCGGCCGCCGACGATCAAGGAGGCCGCGAGAGGCGCTCCGATCGCGGCGACGACCACGATGAGTTTGCCGACCTGGGCGGCACCCGATTGGACCCCGATCAGCTTGTCCGTGAAGCTGATGACGTATCCGTACAGGGCGACGACGGGAATGTAGACGGGGAGGAGCCGCCGGATGTCCGGGTTCGCGAGGACCGCTCGGAGGAGGTCCCACGTGCCGCGTTGCTCCGGCACGAACGGCGTCTCACGGACGAGGAAGTATACCAAGGCGACGGAGGCGGTCACGCCGAGCCCGCCCACCAGGAGGACGAGCGCGGCATCCGTGCCTAACGCGTTCAGGGCGAGGAACCCCGCGCCGAAGCCGCCGACCAAGCCGCCGAACGTCACGAGGTCGAAGAACGCCATGAGCTGGGCGCGGTTCGACAGGCTCGAGTGATCGTTGATCATCGCGAGCGTCGACGCGACCTTCGCCGCGGCTCCGATCCCGAACATCGCGAAGAAGACCGCGACGAGGTACGGGCGAATCCCGACGGGGGCGCCCAGGCTCGGGATGAAGAGGAACACCGCCGCCGCGGTCACGAGGTGCGCGAACACGAGAATCCGTTTCCGCCCGATCCGGTCGCACAGGGTCCCGAAGTATCCGACCGTCGCGATTTCCGCGAGCGGGTAAACGGCGAACAGCAGGCCCTTCCAGAGCGCGTCGCGCGTGTCCGGGTACATGACGTGCTGCATGACTGCGACGCCCGCGAAGGCGGCAGCGCGCATCACGAACGTCCCGAAGTACAGGTACGACAGGTTCACGAAGTCTTTCGGCTCCAGTCGGAGGTAGGACGACAAGAACCGGAGGATCGGACCCACGGATGTCCGTCCGAGGAACACGGCCGGACCACCGGATGTCCTGCTATATTAGGGTGGTCCCTCCCGTCGTCCGAACCGTCTCGCACGTCGGCAGCGGCCGTCTACGTCGGCCGCGGGGGCGGGGCGGAGATGACGGACTGGCAGTACGGGCACCGGACCGTCTCTCCCTGGAAGTACCGCCGCTGGAGATTGCCGTGACACCGGGGGCACGTCTCGATGAACAGCTCCTGGCCGACCGCCGCCTGGAGGATGAACTCGTTCGTGGAGCGGTCAATAAATCCCGGGACGAGGCCGCGGTCGACCACTTCGATCAGCACCTTCTCGGCCTCGATCTCCTGCTTCCCGAGCTTCCTCGCGAGTTCCGCGAGCGAGATCCGGCGGTACGTCTTGACCCACGACGAGAATTCGATCAGCTCCTTCTCCCGGCGGTTTGCCTTCCGGCCGAGGAAGAGGAAGAGGATCCCGGGGACGAGCGCGGTCGGCGTGCACAGCGCCGCGAAGATCGGAAGGTTCGCCGGCTCGTAGTAGGGCCAGCCGACGTAGTACGACACGCCGATGATGATTCCCACCGCGAAGAGGATCAGTCCGAGGATGCCGAGGGCGATGTACAAGGACCCCTTCACCCTCCACCAGCTTGTCGCCATGTGGGTCGTAGAGGGATTGGACTCGCGGTACTTCAATGCCCCTTCTGCCGGTGAGGGTCGCAACAGTGACACTGGTCTCGGAATTCTTAAGTAGGTTGGGGACGCCATCGGCGCACCACAGGAGGTCTCCCCCTGTTCTGTAACCAGTGCGGTGGACGAATCGCGGACGGCTCGGTCTTCTGTAACCTCTGCGGCGCCCGGCAGGGCGTCGTCGCTCCGGCCCAGGGCGGCCAGCCGGGCGTTCCCGTGGCCCCTGGATATCCAGGGCAGGCTCCGGGGATGCCGGGAGCAGCCCCGATGGGCCAGCCCTACAACCCGAACGCCCCGGTCCAACCGGTGACTCCGCCGCCCATGCCACAGAGCATGAAATGCAATTCGTGCGGCGGCCCGCTGAAGCCCGGCCAAGGCCTCGCCCTCGTCGTGTGCGAGTATTGCGGCGCCGTGACCACGATGGGCGCCGGCGGCGCGGCCCAGGTGTTCCAGAAGCACTTCATGCTCGACAACAAACTCTCGAACGAGTCGGCCCTCGATGCGGGCGGGAAGTGGCTCAACAAAGGGATCTTCCGGCGGAAGGTCGCGGAGACTTCGAACCTCGGTCAAGTGACGTTGCGGTACGTCCCGTACTGGATCGTCCCGACCTCCGTCGTCGCGGACTTCCAGGGGACGAAGAACGTCGGCGCGGGCGCGGGCGTCGGCATGATGGCCCACGGCGACACGGGCGCAAAGAAGGCCGCGGGCGCGGCCCTGTTCGCCCTCACGATGGCCGCGGCCGCCGCGGGGTCGAGGAACCAGCCGCAGCACAACGTCCAATCGCAGCCCCAAGTCGTCCGCGTTCGGGACCGGATCCAGATGCAGTACAACATCCCGATCGTCGGTGTCCGCGGATACACGAAGTACCAGCCGGATGACGGCTTCCAGTTCCAGCTGCAGAACAAGATCACGTTCGACAAGCGCGCGACGGGCGGCGTCGAGGTGATGAGCGGAGATGTCGCGGAACAGGAAGCGAAAGGCCAGGCCACGTCGCTCGCACACAAGTTCGCGGAGAAGGAGGCGAAGAAGCGCGTCGACAACTTGGAATCGATCCAGGTCTACCCGACGACGTACGACGGCGAGCTCCTCCACGCCCCCGTGTGGTTCATGGAGTACGACCATAAGGGGAAGCAGATGTTCATTCTCCTGGACGGGTCGTCCGGCAGCGTCATGGACGGAGAACGCCCGGCCTTCTCGCTTTGGTGAGCCGCGGAAGACCCTTGGAGTTCCATCCATACCCCTAAATACATACGTGCGGAACATATTGCGTCGAACGCCGGGAGAGAAACGAACGATGCCCGACATCCGTGACCGAGTCGAACAGGACCGAGGACTGCTCAAGAAAATCCAGCTCGTGATCCCCGGCTACGCCGGCTACCGGCGTCGCGAGGACATCCGCGCGGCGGACAACCTGCTGCGGATCCAGCTGGCCAATCAGTTGAAAGGCGTCCGCGGGGATTTGGAGGACATCCGGGACCAGTGGGCGATGGACGGCAAGATCCAGGGCCTCCAGGGAATCGGGAACGTCATCTTCACGCTCGAAGGACTCGAGGCGAAAGTCCGCCACGCGGAGGGCGGGTATTCCGGCCTCAGCGCGACGATCCAGATCAAGGAGACGGAGCTCGACCGGCTGTACGAGTACGATTACGCGATGCTGGAGTCCCTCGACAAGGCCGCGTCGGTCGTCCCGATGGTCCGGGAGGCGAGCGACCCCAAGAGCCTCGACGCGGCGCTGAAGGCGTGCCGCGAGGCGATCGCAGCCTTCGAGACCGCGTGGAAGACGCGGACCTTGGCCGTCACAGGCATCCAGGTACGGTGAACACGATGATTCCCATCACGTTCTTCTTCGGCGGTGGACGGCGCACGGACCAGACGGCGGGCCGGAAGGAAGGCCTCGTCGGCGCGATGACGATTGCGTGGGACGACCAGTTCAAGCGACAGAACATCATGTGGAAGGTCCCGCGAAACATCCGGATGAACGACAATATCGTCGTCCGCGAGGATGAGATCGCCGTCTTCTACCGCGACGGCAAGGTCCTCGCGTACCTCGACCGCCCGGACCGGTACGCTCTCACGTCGCAGAACGCGCCGATCCTGGGCGGACTCATCAAAGCCCTCACCGGCGTCGTCCAGCAGGCGGAGGTCTACTACCTCCAGAAGCGAATCATCGACGGCAAGTTCGGCACGCAGGACGCATTCCTCTTCCAGGACCCGGACTTCGACATGGTCCAGCTCCGCGCCTTCGGCGACTTCCGCTACCGGATCAAGGACCCGGAGACGTTCATCAACCAGTTCGTCGGGACGTTCGGCGCCGCGACATCCGCGGACGTCGAGGACCGGATCAAGGACGAAATCGTGAAGCAGCTCAACGTCACGTTGGGGAAGATGAAGGCGAACGGCCTGAAGGTCGTCGACTTCGCGATGAGCCTGAACGACATCGAGCAGGGCACGCTCGCGAATTCGAAGCCGCACTTCGTGACGCTCGGCGTCGAGCTCGTCCAGATCAGCGGCTTGAACATCCCGTTGCCCGAATCGATCAAGGAAGCCCTCGAGAAAATGGCGTCGGCCAAGGTGCTCGGCCGCACGAACGCGGCCGCGTACCAGCAGTTCGCCCTCGCCGACTCGATGAAAGCCGCGGCGGCGAACCCGTCGGGCGGCGCCGGAACGGGCATCGGCCTCGGGGCCGGGATCGGCCTCGGGTACGGCATGGCGTCTCAGGTCCCGGGCATGATCGCGCAGCAGCAACCCCAGCAGAGGGCGTGCCCGAAGTGCGGCACGATGAACCCCGTGACGACGAAGTTCTGCGGGAACTGCGGTGCCGACACGACCGTGGCCGCGGGCAGCAAGCCGTGCGTGAAGTGCGGCAAGCCGGTCCCACCCGGCCTGAAGTTCTGCGGTGAATGCGGCGCGCCTCAATTCCTGCGGTGCCCGGACGGCCACGAGGTCCCAGGCAACATGAAGTTCTGCCCCGAGTGCGGCAAGCCGGTCAAGAGCTGATCCCATGGAGCCCACTCTGGCGCCCCCTCCCGCGGGGCCCGATGTCCCGAAGCTGTCGACGACCGTCCTCCTAGCGATGGCGGCGATTTCGGCCGTCGTCCTGGCGGCGATCTTCGCCTACATCCTCTTCATCGCGGTGCTCCGCATCGACGAGCGCCTCTGGTGGACCGGTCTGTGCTCGATGATCTTCGCGCTCGGGTTCTTCTTCCTGTACGCGTCGACCCACGACCGGAAGATTGCGCGCCCGCTCGCGGGTGGCTTCTTCGTCATCGGGGCGGGAAGCTTCTACGGCTCGATCTTCACGGGCAACTCGACCGACATCGCGAAGCTCCTCTACCTGATCCTGTTGTCCATCCTCGTGATGATCGTCCTCGCGGCGATCTTCGTCATGGCGCGGGATGCGGAGCAGGACGCGGTCCGGCGGGCG
>VBMG01000027.1 GCA_005878485.1 Methanobacteriota archaeon
GGACGAGTACCTTCGGCAATCCCGGGAATCGATCGCGATCCACGTGCGCGCGATGCTCGATTTCCTCCGCAGCGGGAGCGTCGTGTTCGACTACGGCAACAACATCCGCGGCCAAGCGAAGGAAGCGGGGGTCCAAGACGCGTTCGCCTTCCAGGGATTCGTGCCGCTGTTCATCCGTCCTCTCTTCGCGGAAGGCCGTGGGCCATTCCGTTGGGTCGCGGTTACCGGGAACCCTGACGACATCCTCAAGACGGATAGCGTCGTGTTGCGGGAGTTCCCGAACGACGAGACTCTCTCCCGTTGGATTCGCCTCGCAGAGAAACACGTTCCGTGGGAAGGCCTTCCGGCTCGCGTATGCTGGCTGGGCTACGGAGAGCGCGCGCGGTTCGGGAAGGTCATCAACCGGATGGTCGCGACCGGGGAACTGACCGGGCCGATCGTGATCACGCGGGACCACCTCGATGCCGGGTCCGTCGCGTCTCCCTACCGCGAGACGGAGGGCATGCGGGACGGTTCCGATGCAATTGCGGACTGGCCGATCCTGAACGCCTTGCTCAACACCGCTGCCGGGGCGGACCTCGTCGCGGTCCACAACGGTGGGGGCGTCGGAATCGGATACTCGACGCACGCCGGGGCGCTGGTCGTGTGCGACGGCACCGAGGATGCGGAGCGTCGGATCGATCGCGTGCTGACGACGGACCCGGGCATGGGCGTCGTGCGCCACGCGGACGCGGGGTACGAAGAGGCCGTACGATTCGCGGCAGAGCACGGAATCCGCATGCCGTCTCGCGAGTGACGAGATGGAACCGCAGCACCCCTCCGTCGCGGTCGATGGGCTCGTCCTCCGCAGCGGAAAGCTCGTGGCGGTCCGTCGCAAGAACGAACCGTTCCGCGGCATGCCGGCCCTGCCCGGCGGGTTCGTGGAGCTCGGCGAGCGCACTGAGGACGCGGTCGTCCGCGAAGTGCGGGAGGAGACGGGTCTCGTGACGAAAGTGGTCCGTCTGGTCGGCGTTTTCTCGAATCCGGGAAGGGACCCCCGAGGTCACGTCATCTCGATCGCATACGCCTTGGAGGCGGTGGGCGGACGGCTCCGAGCCGGGAGCGATGCGGCCCAGATTGTTCGCATCGACTTAGCCGCGGTTCCTCCGATGGCGTTCGACCACAACGAGATCGTCCGAGCTTGGCGCCGACCTTAGAGTTCCGCGCGCGGTCCGGCCCACACTTTCTTCGCCGTGCCCGGAATCCAGCCGAGTACCAGGAGGGCGAGGGAGACCACGACAAGGAGAAGGAGGCCGCTCACACTCGTTTGAGCGCCCGCAACCGTCCCTGACGCAATGCCGAACGCGACGAACCGGGAGCCCATCGCCCCGAGGCCCGCGAGCAGCCCCGCGCGAGAGCCTGCCGCAACGCTCACCCAAAGGATCCAGGCAGCGGCGACGACCAAGAAAACGAGCGAGAGCGCGTACGGAAACAAGCTCTCCGAACCGACGGACAAGACCGGGACGGAGGCAAACGCAAGAAGGAACGCGATCACAGCGAAGAGGCCTTTGAAGGCACGGCCGTACCCGTAGAGATCTCGGTAGCGGCGACCGACCTCCTCGGGGGAGCCGAGCGCGGTGAGGGAGGATCCAACGTTCCCGCCGTTTGCCGCCGTGGATTCCGCGATGTGGCTGCGGAGTTCGCGCAAGATGTCGTCTCGCACGGCGGGCTCCATCCCCGCCATCCCACGCCGAACCCGTCCGAGGTACTGCTCCGAAGGCGTCATCGGGCCCCTTCCAACACCCGCTCCGCGCCGCGGGTCATCGCGTCCCAGATCGCCAGCGCCTCTCCCAGCGCGGTCCGCCCCCGGTCCGTGAGCCGGTAGTACTTCCTCGGCACGCCGCTCTCGGGCTCCTGCCACCGGCTCTGCACGAACCCTCGCTCCTCGAGCCGCCGGAGCGCCGGATACAGGGTCCCCTCCTTGAGGTCGAAAAAGCCGTTCGACCGGTCGCGCAGTTCGTGGAGGATCTGGAACCCGTACTTCTCCTCCTTCGCCAGGAGCGCGAGGAGGCAGAGCTGGATCGAGCCCTTCTTCAGTTCCGCGGTCCACTCCGGGGAGACTTCGGGCATCCGGCGCGCCTCGTATCCGGGCCTCGCTATATCGCCTTTCGGTCGCGGACCGGGAACGCGGGTTGCGGGACGATTCGGACGCCGTCTTGGATCCCTCCGCGGAACGCGGTCATGCGATGCTCGCGATTCGAAACGAAAAAGGGAAGGGGGAGGCGCTTACTTCGGGCGCCTCGCCTTCGCTCGCAGATACAGGGCGGGACCCAAGGCAATGGCGACGACCGCCAGCTGCGCCGCGAGGATCGTCAAGGGCGTGAGGTTCGCTCCGGTCGGCAGGTCGACGAGCGACTCCGCCGAAACCGCGGGGTCGTGCACGATCGTCTGCCCCGCGGGATACACGAACGCCGCGCGGAGCCAGAACCCGAGGAAGTACGCTCCGTTGTGGGAGAGCGTGAGGTGCCCACCGCCTTGGATGTTGAACGACATCGCGTTGGGCTCGTTGACTCCGTCGACCGTGACATCCGTCACCCATGTGAACCGTCCGATCCGCGTGAACGCGTCATCGAAGTACACGGAATCGCGCGCATAGAGGCGCGGGTGGGTTGGGGCGGTCTCATTCAGGGTGGCGGGGTCCCCGAGCGTCGTCCGGTTGCCGTCGTCGGCGTGGTCGGCCTGGAACGCCGCATGGATGAAGTCCGCGGTCCGCTCCGGAATGAAGTTTCCGAGGAGGAGGTGCGTCTCGAGGGCAAGCTTGTCGCCCGGGTACGCGAAGTCCCAGCCCGTGATGTTGTGGTCGTACTTCGCCCCCATCGCGACGGCGGGACCGGTCACGTTCTTGTACCCCTCGAACTGGACGTGGGTGATGTCATACCGGTTGCCGTCGTCCACCATGACCTTGTACCAAGGCACTCGGGCCGTCTTGTCCCGCGTGTCGACGGTCAGGTGGAAGGTGAATGCGACGCGGTTCAGCTTCCCGTCGCCGAGGCCCGTCGGGTCCAGGACCCGTGTGTAGTTCAGATCGGTTGCGGAGACGGTGAAGTTCACGAACGTGACCCCGCCCGACGTCTCGTTCGTCAGGTCGCTCAGGCTCCACGCCGCGACCAGGGTGCGTGCCTTCACGGGCACGTTTTGCGTCAGCGGCATGGGGAACAGGCTGTCGACGCTCATCAGGTCGAACCCGTCTGTTGCGTTCTTCTGTTGGAACTCGATGAACCGGTTCAGGCTCTGCGCCAGGACCGTGTACACCGGGATCCCACGGGTCGCGAGGTAGTCCCCGCGCGCGTCGTAAATATCGGCGCCCCCGAGGAACCGCTTGTACTCTGCGAAAATCACGATGTCATTCCGATGCGTAGTCGTCCCATAGACGACGCCGAACACGGCGTCCCCCGCCTTCACCGCGACCAAGTCGCCGCCACCGAGCCGGTCCGTGACGACGGGCCCGATGATGACCGGCGTGAGGTCGCGGCCGGGGCTCGCCGCGCCCGCGGTTCCCATCAGGCCGAGGGGGACCGCAAGCATGACAGCCATCGCCAACACCGCAGCCAACGTCCTCATACTTTGAGCTCCTTCCGAGGCTCCAAGCCTCACTATGTACATAGTGTCGCTATGTATTTAAGACAATCCTGACGATTCTCACTGAGTGCCCATATACCTCAGCGCCGATGGACGAAAACGGTGCCCCGACTCGTTTTGCTCGACGCAAATGCGCTGCTGATGCCGTTCCAGTTCCAGGTCCACCTTGAGGCCGAGCTCCACCGCGTCTTGGGCGACGTCGAGATCGCCGTTCCGAGCCCGGTTCTGTCGGAGCTCACACGGATGGCGGATGACAATCGGGACGCGCGCGCCGCCGCACGCCTCGCGAAGAAGTACCGCGCGATCGAGGGACACGGTTCCGCGGACGATGCGCTCCTCGAACTCGCGGTGGCACACCGCGCCGTCGTCGTGACGAACGATCAGCCGCTCCTCGACCGGTTAAAATCCGCGGGAATCCCGCGAGTGTTCCTCCGGTCCCGGAATCATCTCGTCGCCGAAGGCGTGTAACCGGGAAAAGGAATAAGCGAGCGTCGCTCCTCTCCCGCGCGGTTGAAGCCGTACCACGTCGAGACGCTGAAAGCGATCGCCCTTCTCGGGGGGACGAAGGAGTTCGTGAACCTGTCCTCGGGCGAGCTCGGCAAATTGATCGGCGTGAGCCAGCAGAGCGCTTCCCAGCGGATCCTCGAATTGATCCGCGAGGGCCTGGTTGCGCGAGACCTCGCGACGCGCCGGCAGCGGATTCGACTCACGCCGCGAGGCAGCGATGTCGTCCGCAAGGAGTACGCAGACTACCAGCGGATTTTCGAGATCAAAGAGACGATGACAATCTCGGGGACGGTCACGAGTGGCCTCCGCGAGGGCGCGTTCTACATGCGACAGAAAGGCTACCGAGACCAGTTCCGGAAGAAGCTCTGGTTCGAGCCGTACGAGGGCACGTTGAATCTGAAGATCGCGGGTTCGGACCTCGCGAAGCTCCAGATCCTTCAGGACAGCCCGGGGATCGAGATCTCCGGATTCGAGGCAAGCGGACGCACATTCGGGGGCGCGAAGTGTTTCCTCGCGACGATCGGCCTCGTGGACTGCGCCGTCATCATGCCGATCCGCACCCACCACACGGACGTCCTCGAAGTGATCTCGAAGCATTTCCTCCGCGGCTCCCTCGGGCTGAAGGACGGGGACATCGTCGAACTCCTGGTGAGCCTCTGACGGGATGATGATTATCCTGTTCAAAGGATTCATAGGCCCGAAGCGTCTTGATGGAACGTGCGGCCCACGAGAACGGGCTGGGTGCTCCTCGCAGCTGCCAGCGTAGCGGGCATCATCCTCCTATCCGCCGTCCTCGTTTTCGCACCGTCTCTTCTGTTCGGTCCGCGCAGTCCCATCTCAGGACTGACGGCGTCCGTCAGCGCTGACAAGGACGGATACCTTCCTGGTGAGCCGGTCCTAATCACGTTCACGGTCACGAACGCAGGGGATGGGATCGCCGACGTCCGATTCGGCAGTCGATGCCTCGCCTCGTATGCAATCCGCGCCCCGGATGGGTCCGCGATTTACGACTACGTGTCCCATTTCGCTTGCCTCCCGGCATTCGCGAACTTCAGTCTCCGCCCGGGCGATTCGCGGGTCTTCACATTCTCGTGGGGCCAGACATCGGATTCAGGCTTCCCGGTCTTGACCTCCCGCGCGTACCGAGTTCAGGGCTCCCTCCGGTCGATGATCCCGTCTCCAGGCCCGTCCGCGGAGACTTCGATTTTCGTTATGGGAAGCGCAACAGAACCGAACCTCGCATTCACTGCCCAGATGGACCAGGCGGTCTACGATCCAGGGAACTTGGCGAAGGTCAGTGTAACCCTGACAAATATCGGGCTGGACGCGGTCACGATGCACTTCGCCAACCCGTGTTTCGCGCAGTTCGTCGTGCTCGATCCAACGGGTGAAGCGGTGTACAACTCGTCGAAGTGGTGGGGCTGCATCCAAGTCCTCGCGGACGTGACGCTCGCGCCGGGGGAATCTCGGAGCCATGTGTTCCCTTGGAACCTGTCAAGCGATACGGGCCAGCCACTTCCCGGGGGACACGAATACCGTGTCGTGCCGTCGTTCTTATGGGGCTACGCGTCCTCATATCAGAGGTTCGTGTCCCGCACGGATGTCGCCACATTCACACTGACGGGTTCCGCGTCTAGCTTCGGTACCTAGAATCGTCGCTCGACGTGGCGCAGACCACGGATACCCCGCATACTTCCCCCGGTCGTCCACGAACCGGAAGACGACCTGATCGTTATCGATCAGTTCCTTCAGCATCCGCTTCTCCCGGTCGGCTGGGAAGAGGAGCTTACCCTCGGCGTGGGCCGAGATGAACGTCACGATCTGGCCCTTTTTCAGGGTCCGGGTGAATGCACAGGAGCCGCCGTTCTCGAGGCGGAGGAGGCTCGGCCGGCACTCGTAGTGGCTTGAGTCGTTCGTCGCGAGGACCGCCTCCGGGGAGTCGGCCATCACACCGCCGAGGGCCGGCAGGAGACCCGCCTCGACGAGGACCTGGAAGCCGTTGCACACGCCGAACACCGGCTTGCCGGCCTTCACGAACCCGACTAGATCCTTCGCCAACTTCGACCGCAGGCGGGCCGCGAAGATCGTCCCCGCGCGGACGTAATCGCCGGCGGCGAAACCCCCCGGGATCATGAGGATATCGTAGTCGTCGACGTCGCGCCGCAACTCCGCAGGTGTGTCGCCCGTCAAC
>VBMG01000229.1:0-1064 GCA_005878485.1 Methanobacteriota archaeon
GTTCGACCGGGCATCGAGGGCAAGCCGGCGAGGTCGGCGTGCAGAGCGTCGCCCCGAGTTCCATCATCGCTTGGTTGAACGTTCCGGGCCGGTCGGGGGAGACGAGGCGTGTGGCGATCTCCGCAACACGGTGTCGAACCGACGCGGACGTGACGTCCGCTCGGATCCGAAAGAGGCGCGCAATGACACGTGTCACGTTCCCGTCGACCGCGGGCACCGGAATCCCGAATGCGATGCTCCCAACCGCCCCGGCCGTGTAGGGGCCGATGCCCGGGAGGGCGCTCAACTCCTCGAGGGACCGCGGGATCTCTCCGCCGTGCCGCTCGACGATCGCTCGCGCGGCGGAGTGAAGGTTTCGGGCCCGACCGTAGAATCCGAGGCCTTCCCAGACGGCCATTACCTCGTCGAGCGGGGCCGAAGCGAGGTCGGTCAATGTCGGGAACCGTTCGAGGAATCGCTTGTAATACGGGATACCACTCGCAATCCGGGTCCGCTGAAGGAGATACTCCGCGACAAGGATGTGATACGGATTTCGCGTGCGCCGCCACGGGAGGTCGCGGCGGTTCGCATCGTACCATGCGAGCAATCGCGCACGAACATCACTCGGGGACGGTTCGCCCATCGCGCGCTGAATCCGAAGCGAGATACATCAGCATTCGGACCACGCCGGGAGATTGCCGGTTCGGTCGAAATTCAACCTTAAACAAGGTTAATTCGGACGAGGCTAGATTGAGGCGAGGCGGTGGTGTGTGGCACTCGCGGTCGACCCTACTTGAAAATCTCGCCCGTCTCGCGGCTCCAGAAAACGAGGTCGAGCGCGGCCATCGGGATGCCGACTTCTCCGGAGAACTGCTCCATCCGCGCCTCGATCTCGAGGTACCGCTTCGCCGTCAGCGTTCGCGGAAGTCGTCGAAGCACGCCGTGGTGAATCAGGTTCCGGAGGATGTGACGGTCCAGGATCGCGAGGTCCTCTCCACGGCCTGTATTCCGGAGGAAATGGCTTGCCTCCTTGAGGCCCAGGCCATGAACTTCGCGGACGAGCCACGCGCGAACCTCCTTCGAAG
>VBMG01000229.1:1143-2755 GCA_005878485.1 Methanobacteriota archaeon
CCGACCTTCGCGCGTTCGACTGGACCGCCACCATACAGAAACACAGCTCCTCGAAGAGTCGTTGGTCCGGCAGCGCTCCCGTCCGGCGAAAGTCCTCCAGCCGAGATTCGATCTTCGGTCGCTTCGCGTCGTACTCGGCGCGCAGCGTGTCGAGGTCGCGATAGCCGCGTTTCACGGGGCCACGAAGGCAAGCACGGATGATAACATTGTTGAAAATTCCGCGCCGAATTCCATCGGGACCTCGCGCGACCGCCACACGTTTAAATAACGGAATCCGCTACGAGGCGACCATGTCACTGCTGTATTCGTTGGCCCGATTGCTCGACCGGATTTCTCCGGCTCCGATCGCGTACGCGCATTGCGACATCCCGTGCGGGATCTACGATCCGCACCACTCCCAGCTGGCCGCCCACACGGTCATCCGCATGAACGACCTGATCAACCAACTCGAAAAGCCCGGCGCCAGCGCGACGCCAGAGCAACGGCAAGAGTACACGAACAAGCTCGCCCGGTACCTCGCGACGAAGGAGCAGCACGCGGAGCTCGCGAAGAACGAAATCCGCATCCTCTGGGGCGACTACTTCAAACCGGAACATCTGAAGACGTTCCCGGAACTCCACGACCTCGTCTGGAAGGCGCTGAAGACGGCTTCGAAGGCGCGGCAGGAAATCAACCTGCAGGCTGCGGAGGATTTGCTCAAGGCAACGAACGACATCGCCTCGATTTTCTGGAAGACGAAAGGGTTCGAGACGATCACCGCGAAGGCGCCGTACCCCACCGAGCGGCAGACGGTCTACCCGAAGTACAAGTGATCCGGTCTGTGACGTTCCCGCTCCGCCGGTTCCGCGTCGAGGACGACAGCATGCGCCCGACCTTGGCGCCCGGAGATTACGTCGTCGTCAACCGATGGGCGTACCGCTTCCGTCGGCCTGCCGCGGGCGACGTCGTCGTGGTGCGTGATCCGGAAGCCCCGGAACGATTTCTCGTAAAACGAATTTTCGATGTGAACCGTTCTCGGATCGAGGTCGTCGGCGACAACGAGGGACGGAGCCGCGATAGTCGAATGTTCGGGCCTATCCCCCTGGAGGGAGTCGTCGGAAAAGTCTGGATCCGCTTGCGCCGCTAGGGCGGGCTCAATCCCACTTCTCGAACCGCACATACGTGAAGCCGAGGCGTTGGCAGAGGTTCTTCACGTCCTCGACCATGTCGTGGAGCCCACAGATGAACACCTGCTTGTTGCCGTAGTCCGTGATCTCGTTTTGGATGACTTTCTGGACGTAGCCCACCCGGCCCTTCCAGTCCGGCGTCTCGGGGCGGGAGATCGTCGGGTAGAAGTGGAAGTTCGGATGCTCCCGCTCCCACTTCTCCATGAGGTCGCGGTAGATTAAATCGTGGACGTACCGGACGCCGAAGATGACCGTGAAGTCACGGCCATCGTCCAAGCCTTGCTCCCAGATGTGGCCCATCATCGCGATGAACGGAGCGACTCCGGTGCCGGTCGCGACGAACACCGTGTCGTACCGGATCGGCTCCGGGATTACGAACCGGCCGAGGGGGCCGATCGACGGGAGCTTCGTGCCGGGGGACACGCGGTACAGGTAGTTCGACATGA
>VBMG01000028.1 GCA_005878485.1 Methanobacteriota archaeon
AGCCTGGGCGGGCCGTGATCGAGCTGTTGTCGCCCGCGACGAACGTGTACGAGGTCACGCAGGTCTACGCGTTCGCGCAGAGCACAAAACGAAAACTCGACCGACATCGGTTCACGAGTCTCGTCCTCATCGAAAAGGAAATGCACTCCGCTTCGGAGCTCACGACGCTCCACCAGCCATTCGACGGCGTAATCGAGATCGAACGGAGCCGAACCGGAGACCGCATCGTGCGGAAGATTGGGGTCCTCCATCTCAAAGACACCACGTCCGACCCAACGTTCCGCGTGCTCGAGATGTCCGAGGTGGGCATGCAAGTCGTCCGCGACACTCAGAAGCCCGCCGCGTCGGCCCCCGCGGCCCGAGGGGGTGTCCTCGAATCCCAGGAAGAACGAGCGCAACGTCTCCGGCTGATCCTTCAGATCGCGACCGAGCGGCTCAAGCTCAATTCGGGGGACGCGGACGCCCTCTTCGCGATGGCCGCCGCGCAAGCGACGCTCGACGATGCGAAAGGAGGGGTCCAGACCCTGGAGCGACTCGCGGATCTGGATCCGAGATACCCGGGACTGTGGGTCCTCAAGACGAAACTTCACGCGAGGCTCGGCCAAGCCGATATGGCGCGTCAGAGTCGGCTACGGGCCGAGGTGATCGAACCCGAAGCAGCGAAGACCATCACGGCGACGGTGCCGTGCCCGATGTGCGAGGCGCCCGTCGCGATCGATTCGACGATGTGTGCGAGTTGCGGCGTGAAGTTCGCTCCGACGAGGACGTTGGAGGACGAGCTCGAGGACTTGAGCCATGTCGCGGTTCAGGAGATGGTCGAGGAGGAATTCGGCCTCAAGCCAAGAGGCAAGCTTCGCGCGGACGTGGCGCCCGCGAAGGCCGAACCGAAGCCTTCCACGGAACCAACTCTAAAACCCGCCCCGGGGCCGCGGTCGAAACAAGGCTTCACAAACGGGCTCCTCCTCGGGCGCATCGTCCGTCGTCGTCAGGGCGCAACGAACGGCCTAAGGGGTCGGGCGAACGCCCGCCGCAGCCGAACGAACGGCCTGACGAACGGGCTTGGACGAACGAACGGCCTCACGAATGGGTTGACGAACGAGCTGGGCCGGACAAACGGACTCACCAACGGCCTCGGTCGAACGAACGGGCTGACGAATGGGCTGGGGCGCACGAACGGAATCACGAACGGTTTGGGCCGTACAAACGGCTTGACGAATGGGCTCCGCGGCGTCCGAACCCCCGGGTTCCGCCACCTCGGTTCTCGCGGGATCCTGCACGCCGCCGGCTGGAAGCTTTATGTGATTCCCCTCGTCGTGGCCGGCCTCCTTCTATGGCCACTCTTCTCCGTGCCCGAACATGGGCCGGCCTACCCGATCCGGATCGACGGCCAATTCAACGATTGGGCGTCCGTGGCCACGGAAGCGATGGCGCGCGGGAGCGGCTTGAACCCGAACATTGACGTCGTCCGGTTTGGCGTCGTGGACAACTTCGGCCCGTTCGCGTTCTACGTCGAAGTCGCGGGGACGGCGCTCCAAGGCGGGGGTCCTTCCCCCGGGACGATGGATAGCGTGCGGATTTTCGTGGACATCGACGGATCGGCCGCGACCGGGTATCGCGTCGATGGCCTCGGGGCGGACCGGATGATCGACGTCTCAGGATACGGCGGGGCCGTCCTCTCGGGCACCCTTTGGGAGTTCGATTCCAACCGCGATTCACGGGATTGGAACGGGTGGATCAAGGGAACTTCCACGGCCGCAGCGGCGGGCGGCCCCCGGATCGAGGCCGAGGCGGAGTGGCTGGCGTACACTTCCGGGCCGGTCATCGCGACGGTCCACACGACCTCGTGGGACCGGCAGACAGACGCGGGCGATTTCCCCGTCAGCCCAACCGCAGGCACCCTGTTCGTCGCGGAAGATTCCCTCGTGCCGGACATCCTCACGGGGAACGGGCTCCCATTGCTCCAGCTCACTCTCACCGCACACGGTCAGCCGGTGTCCCTGGGGTCGCTTCACGTCCAAATCGTCGGCACCGCACTGCCGACCGACGCGCTCGCCCTTCGACTGATGGATGGGGGGACTGGCCTAGATCTGCAGTGGCCCACGGCGCGGGACGTCACATTCTCCTTCCCCGCAATCCTAATCGGAGTCGGCGAAACGAAAGTGCTCACGGTCGTGGGAGACTTCACCGCGATTACTGGGGAGACGTTCGGCCTCCGACTCCCGTCTCTCCATCCCTTCGGGATCGGCGCCGGCGTCGTCGGTCTCCGCGAGATCCCGGGACCCCGCACGGTGGGATACCTCGGCATCGTTCCGTCAGGGCCCCGCGTGGACGGAGGGTTCGACGAGTGGACGGCGCTCTCCGCGGACGGCACGAGCGATGTCTCCCCTCGATCGGATCCGAGCATCGACCTGAGTGGGTACGGCGCCCGGCGCGGTGGCGCCTTCACCTACTTCTACACGGATGTGACCGGACGGATTCTGCAAGGAACGTCCGCGCCTCAGCAGCCGCGGCCGACGCAGGCTTCGCAACCTCCCGCGGACACGGACCGCGACACGGTTCCGGATGCCATCGATCCCATGCCCATGGACTTCAACAACGACGGGACCCCGGACGCGCAGACGAATTGCGACGTCGATGGCGATGGCATCATCGACTACGGCTGCCCCGGCGGCACGGACTATTGGCTGAACACGACGATCCCGAGCAATTTCCCGGCGCCGTACGCCGGACGTTTCGTAAGCGTGTACATCGGGCCGGACAATCGACCTCCCACCCTCGGAGAGGACGCCGTCCGGATTTTCCTCGATATCGACAACAGCTCGTTCAGCGGGTATTCCATCGGCGGCATCGGGGCAGACCGGCTCGTCGAGATTCGCGGGAAGGACGGCACGGTCACCCAGTCCGCCTTGCTGGCATTCGCGGGATCGTTCCCCGGGCAATGGGCTTGGACGCCCGTTTCGCCCGTGACCGTCGCCTTGGGGTATCACGCTGTCGAGCTCTCGGTCCCCTTGAACGCGACGAAGATGTACGTGGAGACGGGGGATTTCTGGGGTTCGGTCGATTCGACAGTGATGATACCGGCGTTTGCGGCAAAGACATCTTCGTTCGCGGCGTCTTCTGCGAACACCCCGCTCTCGGTCCCATGGCAGCAAGTCGGACCGCAGCCTGCGGCGACACCCATCGATCCTAACGCAAACGCGGCGACGACCATGTACAACCAGCAGCGCAAGGTCGTCCGCGCCGGTGATGTGTCCGGTCAGACGGCGTGCGACGCGACGAATTCCGCCGGTTGTTGGTACGTCGTGTTCTACGACCAGCTGGCCGAGGAGGCGGCCAAGGCTCCTTCGACGGAGACGATTACGCTGGGCACCAAGGTGTCGGGGACTTTTCCTACTGACATTTCCTCCGAGGATGGGGTGTTTGTCCAGTACCACGAAAGCACGACCTCCTCGGAGGAGGCGGCCATTGCGTACCGGTCGAACACCGGGACGAATACCGTCAGCAGCCCAAAGACGCGCTCCTGGGACGGTTCTTCGTGGGGCTCGGAGGGCGAGCAGTCGACGGCGGGAAGTCCCATTCGCGCGGTCCGTGTCGCGCCGTCGCCAATGTCCTCCTCGTGGCGGATTATCGTCACAGAGAGCGATGATGGGTGGCTGGACGCCTACGTTTGCACGCCCACGTGCACGGTGACGAACAACATAGGACAGGTCTGGGTAACACCAGGCCCGGGCACCCCTGAACGACGCTTCGATGTCGCGTACGAGAACACAAGTGGGGACGCGCTCCTTGTCTACGGGGTCCTCTCGACTAACACGACCCATGACATCGCGTATCGGACCTATTCCGGCGGTGCCTGGGGACCGGAGCAGTACCTGGACGACCCGGGGCACGCAACCGATGTCCAATACACGCAGATCGACCTCGCCCCGAAGAAAGGGAGCGACATCATCGGGATGATCGGAGGCGACGACACCTTCGACGAGGCGAACGCTTGGATTTGGGATGGTAGTGCCTGGGGCTCATACACGCAGATCACCGGCACCATGCAGAGCCCGAACTATCGGCAGGTCGCCCTCGCCTGGGAGTCGAGCTCGGGGAATCTACTGGCCGTCGCGGCCCTGGCCACCTCGAACGACATCATTTCCAAAGAGTACAGCACGAGTTGGAGCGGGACTTCGCAGTTCACATGCGCCAGTGGCAGCGGGATGACGAAGCACACGTTCTGGCTCTCTCTCAAGGCGAACTCCCTTGCGACAGCGAACGACATGGTGCTCGGCCTCGTGCAGGAGAACTACGACCTCAATACGTGCTACTGGACCGGGAGCGCGTGGGCCAACTGGGTACAGCATGACACTGATTACGATGCCGTGCAGACCCGCGCGTTCGATTTCGCCTGGGAGAATTCAGGGAGCAAGGGGCTCCTCGTTTGGGGAACGAGTAGGACCACGGGCGGTGGCCAAATCACCTACAAGACCTTCACGGCGCCCAACACGTGGGGCCCGCAGACGAACGCGGCCATGGGGTCGGGCTTCGACCAGTGGGTCCAGCTGCGCACCAATCCCTTCTCGGGGACGGTGAAGATCCTTGGGGCGGTCCTCGACTCCAACCGCCTCCTAGGCGCCATCAAGTGGGATGGCTCCACGTTCACGGTCATCGGTGCGAATACCTTCAGTGCGGACGATGGCGCAACTGCGGCCTACGAGAGCTTCGACCTGCGATACCGTGCAACGATTGATGGCCGTTTGTCCGTCAAATACGACTTCGCGAGCGTGCCCGCGGGCGACGCGTACACACTGAAGATCAAGGGCTACCGCGGGGACGAGAACGTCAACGTCGAAGTCCTCACGCCCCCCTCGAGCTGGAACACACGGATAACGATCGCCTCAACCACGAACACGCTGTCCACCTACGACCTCACCGCCCCGGAATACAATTCAGGGTCGCCTTCGATCCGGTTCGTCGATGCTCTAGGGTCCGACGCCATCGCGTCCGATGTGTTCGTGGATCTGTCCGTCGTCGTGTCTAAGAGCTTCTGGGACAGGGTGATCCTCATGCGATCCTCGGACACAAGCGGGTCGATATGGGGTTCTCAGGTCATCCTCGCCTCCGGTCGGGCCGGCGACAACCCGGTCCTTTATTCATACGACTCGGCGGAGCCTTCCATTGCGATTGACGCCTCCGGCTACCTCCACGTCGTTTGGGTCTCCGCAGCCTCGTCGGGAAACCAGCAAACGCTGAATCTCGTGCGGTATGTGAAGACGACTGTGGCCTACCCCACACAGTCCCAGATCGCCTCGTCCGCGAATTGGCAAAACGTCACTCCGGTCGACGATGCCGATCCCGGCTACATGCCGACGGTGTCGACGGACACGAGCAATAACCCCCACATCGCTTGGAGTCAATTGAAGTCCATCACAGCATCCGAGGCCGCTGCCATCGAGTACCGATCCAACACCGGGACGAACACGGTCAACAGCCCGAAGTCGCGGACGTGGGACGGCACCTTGTGGAGCGCACCAGAAATCGAGGAGGCTACCACCGGCAGCCCTCTGCGCAATGTGCGGATGGCGTACTCGCCGATCGCCATCGACGAACGGATCGTTGTGACGGTGAGCGATGACGGCTGGCTCGATGCGTACGTGTGCACTCCGACGTGCACCGTGACGAACAACCTGGGGCAAGTTTGGTCGAGCGCTCCATCAGTCGCCGACTATCGCTTCGATATCGCCTACGAGGCACTCAGCGGGAGGGCGCTGCTCGTATACGGGGTCCTGTCCACAGACACGACCCGCGACATCGCCTACCGTGAGTACACAGGGTCGTGGGGGCCCGAGCAATACTTGGATAACACAAACAACGCCACGGATCTTCAGTATTCGGTGCTGGAGTTGGCACCGAAGGCTCGAAGTGACCAAGTCGGGTTGATAGCCGGGACCACGAACGGCGTCGACACCGCCTGGATCTGGAGCGGGACCGCCTTTGGATCGTTCGCCGAGGTTACGGCGACCGGCTTTGCGTCCACCTTGGGTCACAGGATGACCATCGCGTGGGAGACGAATTCCGGCCACCTCCTCGCCGTGGCCGCCGCAGGCCCGTTAGGAGAGACCATCGTCTATCGAGAGTTCACGACGAGCTGGAGCTCGTCTTCCACATACCCGTGCGGTACGTCGGGGAAGAGCGACTATTGGTTGTCCTTGAAACCGAATCCCGTCTCCACGACGGACGAGATGATC
>VBMG01000029.1 GCA_005878485.1 Methanobacteriota archaeon
CGACTCCCGTCGGTCCAGTTCCTCGCCCACGCTGGCTTGGCGTGCCTCCCACTCCTTTTGAGACGATGCGAGCGCCTTCTCGCGTTTCGCGAGGTCGGCTTGCAGGGACCCAAGGGACTTTTCCCGCTCCTCCAAAGTCGCCTCCGTCGCGGCGAGGTCTCGATGGCGAGCGTCCAACGCCTTCGTCCTTGCGGCAAACTCGGTTCGAGTCGCGTCCACGGCCTTTCGACCGGACGCCAATTGCTTCTGCGCCCGCTCGAGTTCCGCGCTGGCTTCCCGGGTCTCTCGGTGTGCTTGTGCAATCACGGAACTCTGAC
>VBMG01000030.1 GCA_005878485.1 Methanobacteriota archaeon
CGCCGTCTGGAGTTCTTTGTCGCGTCCGTCGAGGATGTTCGCCCGAGCGACGAGCTCTTGGTGTTGTTTCGCGAGTTGCGCTTCGCGCCGATGAAGGGTCGCGCGGTCGGCCTTTAGGGTCTTCTCCACGGCCGCCAACGCTGCCCGGGCTTCCTCCAGTTGCGCCTGGTGCTTTTCGACTGCCTCCTGATGACCTTCCAGCGCTCGCTCGGCTTTCCGGGCGGCTTCCGATTGGGCAGCGGTTTCGGCGCGCGACTCGTTGAGCGCTTTCCTTTCCGAGTCGAGCTGTTTCCGGGCCCGTTCGAGTTCCGTGCGCCCATCTTTGAGTTCGGACCGTTGTTTTGCAATCACGCTTTCGCTCCGGTCCATTTCGGATTGGTGTGCGACGAGGTTCTCCTCCCGTCGCGTGAGTTGTGTGGCTTGCGCCGCAAGTTTCGCGAGGCTGGCCTTCCCCGCCTCGGCCTCGGAGTGAAGCTCTCTCTCCCGCTGGTCGAGCGACTTCGTTCGAGCGTCCAGTTGGCCCTTCCGTCGCGTTTGCGCATCGGCTTCCCGAGCGATCGCGGATCGTTCGCCCTTGAGTGCCTTCTCCTTCTCCGCAAGGCCTCTGTCGGCTTCGGCTCGCGCCCGTTCGGCCTTCAGGACCGCAGCCTCTCTCGCCTTGGAGCCCTTCTCTGATCGCTCCATCGCGTCGGCCTGTGAGGCGAGCTCGCGCCGGGTCGAATCGAGTTTTCCCTCGCGCTCTTCCAACGCGGTCTCGCGCGTCGACAACATCGCCTCGTGCCGTTCCATGTCCGTGGTCGTGAGCTTGATTTGTTTCTCCGACCGCCCGAGCTTTTCGCGTCGATCCGAGAGTTGCTCGCGGGCTTGCGCGAGCTGCCTCATCTGTCGCTCAACCGCGCGCCGTTGCGACGCGAGCGCTTTCTCAGCATCCGCGAGCGATCCGCGGTCCTCCGCGAGTTTTCCTTCGCTTTTCAGCACGTCGGCCTCGCGCGCCTTGAGGTCGCGTTGCGCCTTGCGGGCGACCTCAATCCGGAGCGCCACGTCTGCGCCCGTTGCCTCGAGCGCTTTCGAGCGCTGTGTGAATTCCTCCTCCTGATTCCGGAGAAGTTCCTCGCGTCCCTCGACCTTCGCGAGGGATGCCTTGACGGCTTTTTCGGCGCGCTGAAGTTCTCCGCCGCGCGCGTCGAGGTCGTCTCGACCTTTGGCAAGAGCCGCCTTTTGGTCCAATGCCTTCGCCGCGATCCTGTCGAGCTCTCGTTCGCGCGCGTGGAGGGTTTCCTCGGTTGTCGTCGCGTGGGCTTCTCGCTTGGCGACGGCCTCTTTCAGGGCCTGGAGCTCCTTCGACCTGGCGGCGGCCTCTCCCGCGGCCTTCTTGAGCTGCGTCTCACGGCGTTCCAGTTCGCCCCGCTGCTGCTCCATCTCGTCTCGCGCCTGCGCCAAACGCCGGTCTTGGTCCTGCAGGTTCTTCGTTTGGGAATTGAACTCGACCTTTAGCTTCGTCAGGGAGTCGGCGCGCTCCCGGAAGTCGTGTTCGCGCCGCGCCAGCCTCGCATCGGCGGTCGTCGCCTTGTCGTCCAGCTGTTTGTCGAGCCGAGCGATCTCCCGTTCCCGGTCGCGCAGGGCCTTCGAGGCTTCTTCGTCTGAGGACGCTCGCTTCGCGAGTTCCCCCTCCCGCCGGACGAGCTCGTCGTCCCTTCGCTGGAGGCTTTTCGTTCTCGCGTCGAGGTCCGCCTGGGCCCCGATGAGCCGTTTCTCCCGGGACGCAATGTCCGCCTTCATTTTCCGGAGCGCGGACTCGCGGGCGGCCAGCTCGGCCGCCTTTGCGGAGTTCGCACGGGCGACTTTGAGATCTTTTTCAAGCGTATCGGCGCGGTGGCTTTCGGAGTCGCCCTGCGCTTTCGCCCGCGTGAGTTCCGTCGTGAACTCGATCTCACGACGCCGGAGGGCATCGGTCGCGTCGCGCAGGGATCCTTGGAGGCCGCCAATCTCCTTATCTCGCTTCGCGACTTCGCGATCGCGCGCCTGGAGGAGTTTCCGAGCCTCGTCGACCGCTCGATCGCGGGCCTCGTCCTTCGCCTCCATCTCCTTGGTGATCCGTTCCTGCGTTTCCCGGGTCTTCCGCTCCGCCTTCTCCGCGAGATGCTCGCGCGCTTGGATTTCCTTCAGAGCTCGCTCCGCCTTGAGAATCCGCTCCGCCGCCAAGCGGGACGCTTTCCCGGATTCCGCCTCGTGTTCTTTGAGCCCTTTCTCCTTCCCAGCCAAGAGCGCCTCGTGGTCCGCGAGGTCCTTCGAGCGCTGGTCGAGCTTCGCCGCCTGCGCTTTGAGCTCCGACCTCTTCTCGCTCAGCTCCCCGGCAGTTCCGGCGCGGGTGCGGAGTTCCTCAACTTCATCCTGAAGGCGAGCCGTCCTCTCCTGTTCCTGTTCCGCCGAGGTGCGGGCTTTCGTCAGCTCTGCGGTGAGAGCCGCCACTCTCTCTCGCTGCCCTTTGACTGCGGACTCGGCCTCCGCCCGTACGCTTTCGAGAGTGCGAATCGCCTTTGCCACGTCCTTGCGCGCCGCCCCGAGCTCCTTCTCTAGGCCACTGCTTCGACGGGCCTCGGCCTCGAACTGACCTTTCGTCCGCGTCAACTCTGTCTTGACGTCGGCTTCGCGGCGCTCTCGGGCTTCGTTCGCGCTTCGAAAGGAGGCCTGGAGGGATTCCATTTCTTTCGCTCGCTTCGCGAGATCGCGGTCGCGGGACCGGAGAAGCGTTCGAGTTTCGTCGAGTGCGCGGGCATGAGCCTCGTCTTTCGCCTTGGTCTGCTCGGCGAGTTTATCCTCGTTCGCGACGAACTTCTTCTCTGCCTTCTCGACGATCCGCTCCCGTTCCTTGACGGCCTTCAGCGCATTCTCCGCCTCGCCGGTGCGGTCCGCGGCGATGCGGGCCGCAGTGTGCGCCTCGGCCTCTCGAGCTTCGAGCCTCGCCTCCAACCCGGTGAGCGTGGCCTCACGGTCGGCGAGCTCCTTCGTCCGCCCATTGAGCTTCGCCCATTGAGCCTTCAGGCTGGACTCTTTCTCGCTTAGTTCGCCCGCCTTGCCCGCCCGCTTCCGGAGATCGTCGATTTCCTCCCGGAGCCGCGCGGTCTTTTCTTTTTCCTGTCCTGCCGCGCCAAGCGCCTTCGTCATTTCCGTCGTGAGGACGATTTCCTTCTCCTGGAATTCCTTGCGGGCCGAGGTGGCCTCGCCCCTTGCGGCGTCTAGGCTCGTTTGCATCTTCGCGAGATCTTTCTTCCCCGCGTCGAGCTCTCTCTCTAGTTTGGAGATGCGGGCGTGTGCCACGTCCTGGAGCTTCTTACGGCTTCCCGCGATTTCCGCTTCGCGCGCCTCCAGTTTCGCACGGGCCGCCTCCACTTCTCGATTCGCTTCTCGGATCACGCGAGTCTCCGCGTCGAGCTTGTCGCGAGCCATCGATAGACTCCGCTCGCCCTGCGTGAGCTCTTTCTCCCGGCGGTCGATTGAGGCTGCGAGGGATTCGACCTCTGTCTCGCGCTTGCGCATGGAGGCCTCTTTCGCTTCGACGGCTGCGTCCCGCTTGCGCAGCTGCTGTGTTGTCGACTCGGCTTCCTTCGCGGTTGACTTGAATTTCTGGAGGGCTGCGATATCCTTGCGGGCGTCGTCCAGCTCCGCACCGGCCTGTTTGAGACGTTGGGATGCTTCCCGTTCCGCGGCGGCGTTCGCGGCTTCCAGGTCCTTGAACCGGGCCTCGAGCTGGCCACGTTTCGCACCCTGACGAGCGATCTCCGCATCTTTCGCCTCCGAAAGCTTGCGGGCATCCGCGAGTTCCTTCCGAAGCTTCGCCTCGCGGGCTTTCGCCTCGGCTTCGCGCTCGGCGGCCTCCAGTTCGAGGAGCATCGGCGCGTTTTGTTCGACCTCATCGGCCGTCGCGTCAGGCTGCAGGGATTTCCGGGCTTTCTCGCGCAACCCCATGCGGCATCACAGCTGGAGTCGGTCGAGGATCTCTTCGTAGCGGGCGTACTTCTCGGACTTCGCAAACTTCTTGATCTTGTCCGGGGGCAGGTCGCCGAGCAGCTCGTCGATGTCTTTCATCACGACCTTCAGTTCGTCCTTCAACCCGAGCAGCTCCTTTTGCTGCTGCATGAGGGCGTTCCGTTCCTCCATCAACCGTTCCATTTGCTCCTCGAGCTGGACGAGGCGGCTCTTCATCTCGCCGAGCTCCTGATTCGACTGGATCGTGACGGTCGCGGGCTCTCTCTTCGACGTGTCGCGTCCCGCGGACCCCTTCTGTTCGAGTTCCCACCGTCGCCGCTGGATCTCTAATTCCGCCTCGCTCACCGCGTGGTGGCGTTCGTCCAGGAGACGCGATTTGTCCCGCAGGAGCTCCTCGCGCTTCTCGATCTCCTGTTCTTTTTCGCGGATGTGGTTCATCACCGCGCGGAACTCGTCTTCCCGCCGCCGGACATCCGACTCCCGTTCCTTGAGTTGACCGAACGCCTTCTCCCGGGACTCGAGCTCGCGACGGAAGGCGGAAATCCGTCCGCGCAGCGACGTCTCGCGGGCCTGCAATTCGTCCTTTTGCATCTGGAGGATGTTCCGGTACGTTTTCTCCATGTCCATGAGGCCCTCTTCGAGTTTCAGGATGTCTTCCTTCTCCAGGAGCAACTCCGCGCTCTGCCGTTTGAGTTCCTCCCGCTCCTGGACGTCCGCGGGCTTGTCGGATGATTCGAGCGCTTGAATCCGTGAGTGCGCGCGTTCCAGGAGGGCTTCCATCTGCTCGAGCCGCTGCTTCCGACGTTCCAGCATCCGGTCGAACGGCTCCGCGAGTTTCCAGAGGGAATCCTCGACCTCGACGTCGGCGATTTCCGATTCGGCCCGCCGGGCGGGTGCGCCCTCCGCGGGCCCGGCCTCTGGACCGGCGTCGGGAGCGCCGCGGCTGCGGGCCCTCTCGCGGCTCAGCTGGAGGATCCGGCGCAGGTATTCTTCCTCCGGGTACTCCTGCCCGGACGGCTTCGGGGGTCCAACGGACCCGGGTTCGGGGAACTTCGCGGCGCAGTTCGCGCACTCCGTCGCGTCGACGGCGTTGATCGAGTTGCAGATCGGACAGAGGACGGCCGGCACGGTCCCCTCGAACGGCTGGCCGCAGCGGGCACACGACGCGGCGTCGGCCGGCGTCTCCGCTCCGCATTCGCTGCAGTAGGCGGCGTTGCCGGGAGTGAGGGCGCGCTGGGCCATCGATGCCTGCTCGAGGATCGCGGGGACCTCGGGGCGCCTATTCGTACGCGTTGTACGAGAGGATCTCCGAGAGGTGCTTCCTGCCCGCCGGGGGCTCGAAAGCCTCCGGGATGCCCAGGGGCGTCAACCCCACGACCCGGGCGTCGGCCGGGATGCTCAGGAGGGATCTCACCTTCTCCTCGTTGAAGGCGAAGACCCAGGAGGTCCCTAACCCCTCACTCGTGGCCGCCACGGTGACGTTCGCAAGGGCCATGCCCAGGTCGACCGGATACGAATTCATGTATCCGCCGATCATCGCGACCGCCTCGTCGAGCCGCGCACAGGCGACGACCACCAGGGGTGCGTCGGCCAGGTGCTTCGCGTTCGTGCAGGCGCCGGCGAGCTTCCGCTTCGCGTCCTCGTCCGAGACGACGATGAACTTCCAGGGCTGGATGTTGTCCGCGGACACCGCGAACCGCGCGGCGTTCACGACCGCCTGGACTTTCTGCTCGGGGACCGGATCGGGCTTGTACTTGCTCACGCTCTTCACCGACTTAATGGCCTCAAGGGCCTCCATTTCGTCCCGGCGCGTCGATTTGGTGTGGTGATAATAAGGGTTTCGTCACCGTTATTTCGGCAGGGAGAACCCGCGGGCTGATAACCGGAAGGTCGCCAGTCCAAATCTGGCCGGGCCCACTTTCCGACGGTTCCGCTCTGGGATTCGGAACTCAGGCCAGCCAAATCCGCAAGCCGAAGAGTCCTTCTAAGCCCAGAAACGCGACACCGGCGAGGAGTCTCGCCTCGGTTCGCCAGTCCGGTGGTTGTACCGTGGCGCCGATGGTCCCTCTCCGAATCTCCCTCCGGCAATAGGCGAGCTGCGCGACTCCCAAGACCAGGTAGGAACCCACCATCATCAGGCCTAGGACCCGATCGGTTACGAGGCCGAGGACAAACGCCGAGCCGGTCAGGTAGACCCCGAACGCCGGCCCACTGACCGCGAGGTTGGCGAAGAACAACGGTCCGAAACTCGGAGCGAGGATGGAGACGCTCCCGTCGGTCGCGACGGACGGGTCCCACCGGAGGGCCTCGATCCGACCCGATGGCTGGGCCTCGGGTGCGTAGCGGGTGATGTAACCCGCGATTGTCTCGGCGATTTCGCGATGTCGAAGCAAGTCTATCGCAAGGATTCGGAACCGCGTACCCGAGCGAAAACGGAAGACGACCGACGTGGGGGCGCCGCGCCGAACGCCCACTCGCAGCTTGGCACGGAAACCTTGCCACCGAAATCGCCGGGACACTGCACCGGGGCCCTCAATCTGAATGCCGTCCGCGCTGAACTCAAACACCTGCGGCTTTCGCCCGATGTGAATTGTGAACTCGACGCCAAAAACCGACATTGCGTACATGAGCGGCAGGAGACCAACAATCACAATCCCAAATCGGCCGCCGACTGAGACCGCACCCGCAATCTGGAGAGGGGCAACGCTCAAGAGAAGGAGGTAGAGGGACCATCGGAAGGCGCGCCATGTTTCCGGGGAGCTTTCGACTCGCAAACGGTACACGGCGGCCCGGAATCATCTGTCGCGCTAAGACGGTTGATCGGTAGGCGGCACGCTTCCGCGAATCGTTCGAACTGGAAACTGGAGAGGCTTATTTGGCCGGGGGTTCTGCCAACCTGAAATGGTCCGGCCAGTTCGCCTGCGAAGCCTCGCTTTCCTCGCTTTCGTGTTCGCAGCGGTCGCGTTTGTGATCGGGGCTTCCTTTCTCGCGTATTCTCTCCAACCGCCGCGTCCGCCTCCGCCGAGCAATCTCGTCTTCTCGGACATCGCGTTGGTCGACGGTAACGCATCGTTCGAGATCCTGAACGTTACCGGAGGGCCGTACAGCAACGCCGGGTTCCAGATTACGCTCGTCGTGAACGACTTTTCGGGAGGGCCAATCGCCATCGGGCTGAACAACTCCGTCACGCGCATCGCCATCGGACCGAACGAGTACCGAATCGTGTGGTCCGACTCGAACGGGGACTCCGCGGTCGATATCAGCGATACTTTCTTCGTCACGGGCGACGGAGGCCCGCTTCCAGCTTTGAGCTACTACGAGCTCGATCTTCGCTGGCAGATGCAATGGACCGCGAAGGCCACCTGGTCGACGCCGTGACGTGCAGGTGGAAGCGGGCACGCTTAGGGACGAGCCGCTCGGCTTTGCTCGATATCCCGCATCATCTGGTCGAACTGGTCCTTCGAGATTTCACCGCGGGCGTACCGCCGTCGGAGGATCTCCGCGGCGCTGTCGTGGTAGCCCCACGTCATCGGGTAGCCGCGCCATCCGCCCCAGCCCCACCACCGGAACCACCCGAAGACGAAGAACAGGAACAAGAGGAAGAAGAAGAACCCGAACGGGACGAAGAAGAACCCGCCGAATCCCGGCATCGGTCCGATCGCCGCGCGGACGATCGCGCCAACGAGGACCGCGACCCCGATAAGGAGAAGCAGACCCGCGATTCCCCAACCGATCAACCTACGATGCCGATAGTAATCCGTCTCGCCTTGCATGCCGGCCATGGTTTGCCACCGAGACGCCTACGGCGCCGGCGGTATTTACGGATATCGCTTTTCCGATACCGGAAAACCGATTCGCATCGGAATGGATAAATATCGGTTATCCGATAGCAATGACCGACCTCATGTTCCCACCGTTTCGTTGGATGATGCACCGGAAGCGAGGCCTGCGCGGCTGGATTGTTTCGATCCTGGCGAGCGCGCCGAAGAATGGCGCGGAGATCATGGACGAGATCGAGACGATGACGCAGGGGTGGTGGCGGCCATCTCCGGGATCCGTGTATCCCCTCCTGGAGCAAATGACGCAAGACGACCTGCTACGGAAGCGGGACGATGGCCGGTATGAGCTGTCGCCGAAGGCGAAAGAGGAAATCGAGTGGCCGTTCGGCATGCCGGGCCGGAAGGCGCAGACGGTCGACGACATGGTCAACGAAATCACGGGCTTCGTGTCATACTTGGAAGACGTCAACCGCTCCGACCGATCGAAGCTCACGCCGTTTCGCGAGAAGATCAAGAACGTCGCGGATCGACTCGCTGCGCTCGTGGGTCCGGGCAAGTCGTAAGGCCGAGTCGGATCGCAGACAGACCATGGGAGCTCACCCGTCTTTGAGCTGAACCTACCTCTAAACAGAGGTAGGAATTCAGAAACGGTCGAAGTCCGGTCCTTGGCCTCATGCGACCATGGGCTTTCGACGACCGTACAATAAGGGTCATGACGGATCAACACCCACAGGAAATTGGAGGTGCCAAATGATCGGCATCGGAATCGCGGCTGCCATCGGCGCCGCGATCGGAGCGGTCGCGCTCGGAGTCGTCTCCGTGGCAACCCACGGGGACGCCCCAGGGCTCGCGATTGCGCTCCAGCACATCCCGCCAACGACGCACGGCTACGAGGTCGTGACGGCCGTGAAGAACGCGCTGGCGGGCGGCGCCGCAGGCGGCGGCATCGGAGCAGCCGTTTCCGCCGTCGCGAAGGCCGGCGCCAAGGCCGCCGTCGCGCACTAACCGCGACGAGCGCCTTTCCTTTTTCTTTTCGGACGACTGTTTCAGCCGTGAGCCTTGGCAACTTCCGCCGCGAGTGTCGCAGCGCGGTTCGATGCGGCCACGATGGCATCGCTGATGGCCGGTGGGACCCCACGCCGCTCCATGACCGCCCATCCCGCCTCCGTGGTGCCGTTCGGCGTCGCGACCATCCGGAACAATTGCATCGGCTCGAGGCCGTCGATGAGCAGGAGTTCCGCGGTCCCTTTCATCGTCTGGAGAGCGAGCTTGTATGCGACGTCCCGAGGCAATCCGGAGCGCACCCCGCCCTCGATCATCGAGTGCGCGAGCGCCGCGATGAATCCGGGACCGCTGCCGCTCAACCCCGTCACCGCGTCGAGCATAGGCTCCTCGACCATCGTCACGCGACCGATCGCGCCGAAGATTTCCTCGACCACGAGCGCGTCGTGCTCCGTCGCGGTCCCGCCGAGGGCGAACGCCGTCGCCCCTTCGCCGACCGCGCACGCAAGGTTCGGCATGATCCGCACGACTCGACCGCGACCCGAGAGGGCTTTCTCGATGAACGCCGTGCGGACGCCCGCTGCGAGGCTGATGACGAGTCCGTCCCGGCGGACGTGGCCAGCGATCCCGGCGATGAGCGAGGGCATGTCCTTCGGCTTCGCTGCGAGCACCAGGATGTCGGACTCCCGCGCGAGGTCCGCGACCGTCTCGCGCGATGTGACGCCGTGTTTCGCGGCGATTTCCTTCGCGCGGGCGGGGACCGCGTCGCTCACGAGGATCCGGGATGCGGGGACGACGCGTCCGACGATCAAACCCCGGACGAGCGCCTCGCCCATCTTGCCCACGCCGGCGATTCCGATGACATGCTGCGTCGCCATTTTTCCACCGTCTGCGCGATTTCGGTTCCCGACAAGCCGCCGTCCGTCTTTCTCCTTTCCGTCCCTCGGGATTTTATAAATAGCGAGATGCCATGCGAGCCGTCCTTGACGAACGTCGACGTCCACCACGACGACTTGGTCGACCTCCTCGGCCAGCGACTGAGCCTGGAGGAGTGCGTCGATCGGATCACGTTCATGGGGGCGGGCCCGGAAGGCGTCCAGGGCGATGTGATGACGTTCGACATCTTCCCGAACCGGCCGGACCTGTACTCCGTCGAAGGGATTGCCCGGGGGCTTCGCGGCTTCCTCGGCCTCGAGGTCGGACTCCCATCGTATCGGGTCGAGCCGTCCGGCATCGAGTTCGTCGTCGATCCGAGCGTCGCGGACGTCCGTCCGTACGCGGTCGGCGGCGTCGTTCGCGGGATCGAGCTGGACGACGCCTTGCTCCGGTCCCTCGTCGACCTGCAGGAAAAGCTCCACCTCACCGCCGGCCGTCGGCGTCGGAAAGTCGCGATCGGGATCCACGACCTCGACAAAGTCACCCCGCCGTACAGGTACCAGGCGGTCCGCCCGCACGAGGTCCGCTTCACGCCGCTCGGCCTCGCGGAGGAGCTCGACCTCGCCGAGATCCTGGCGAAGCACGACAAGGGCCGCGAGTACGCGCCGCTCGTCGCATCGAAGCCGCGCTTCCCGATCATCCAGGATGCCCATGGACAAGTGCTCAGCTTCCCTCCCGTGATCAACGGGATCGTGACGCAGCTCACGCCGGACACGCAGAATCTGTTCCTCGACGTCACCGGCACGGACCTCGAGTGGGTCCAAGGCTGCCTCGCGATCCTCGCGACCGCGCTCGCGGAGCGCGGAGGTCGGATCCAGACCGTCCGCACGACGTATTCGGATCGGACGCTCGAGACGCCGGACCTCTCCCCCGCGGCGCATCCGCTCAACCTGAGCCGCGCGAACGCTTGGCTAGGGCTGTCGCTGACGCCCGCGCAAGCCGTGGAGGGCCTCCGATCGGCGAACCGCTCGCCGCAAACGACTTCGCGGAGGCCCTGCGCACGTTGCTCGTGGGCTACGGGTACCAAGAAGTCATGTCCCTCACCGTCTCGGCTTCCAAAGATCCGTTCGAGGCGCCGGATCGGGTCGTGATCCAGAATCCGCTCGGGGAGGATTTCTCCACGTTGCGGTCGTCGATGCTCCCCGCCCTCCTGACGATCTTCCGCCTGAACAAACATCGCGAGCTGCCGCAGCGGGTCTTCGAGATCGCGGACGTCGTCGTGGCGGCGCGGAACGTCCGGCGCGTCGCGGCCGCCGCGATCCATCACAAAGCCTCGTTCACGGAAGCGAAGTCGCTCGTCCTCAGCTTGTTGCGGGACGTCGGGTGGACGGCGGAAGTCCAAGCCGTGGACGACCGGAATTTCATCCCCGGCCGGGCCGCCTCCGTCCTCGTCGACGGGCACGCCGTCGGTCGGTTCGGCGAAATCCATCCGCGGATCCTCGAGGCGTACGCGCTCGTGCAGCCGGCCCTCGCGTTCGAGCTCGACGTGGAGCCTCTCCGAGGGCACTAATTCGAGCGTCCCCAGCCCACGTCCCGGCCGTGGCTATCTTTCACGATTCTCACGGACAAGACTCAGCCAATCGACTTTATGCGGCGGCTCGGCCGACCTCCCTACGAATCGATGACAGATGAATCAGGTCCTCCGCCGCCGGCGGAGCCTTCGGAGCTCGCGCCGGATCGGTGCCCGAACTGCGGCGGAAAGCTGAAGTTTTCCGAGAACCGGCCCGAAGGGCTGTGCACGACGTGCGGCATCTTCGTGGAGGTCCTCCGGCCGAGCGAGCCAAAGCCGCCGGTCCGTTCGCTGCCCGCGAAGGTCAAGATCCGAACGGGCACGACGAAGGAGCTTCAGCTCCTGTGTCGAAAGTACGGCCTGCCGTCCGACGGCACGAAAGCAGACCTCGTCGCCCGCCTCCTGTTCTTCGTCGACGAGCAGGGCTGGCAAGCGAAGGTGCGGGAGAAGGAGTCAAAGCCGATTGAGTCGACGCCCACCCCGCCCACCGAGGATGTCGCCACCCGGAAACAGTGGGCCAGGTTCTTCATGGATTACGAGAGCGAACTCGGGGAGGAAGGGCCCGAGGCGAAGGACGAGAAACCCGCTCCTACGGAGGAGACGCCGACCGAACCGCGCGCAGAGCCGGCCCCGGTCGAGCCGCCGATCGCGGCAATGCCCGAACCGGCCCCCGAAGAGCAGGCGACCGAAGCCACCGCGCCCTCCGAAGAGCAATTCCTAGAGGGGCCTCCCGCCGAGGGAGAGCCCACGCCGCCGGCGGTCGAACAACCCGAGTCCCCACCGCCTCCCGATGATTTCCCTCCACCGCCGGAAGCCGAATCCAAGCCGGAGTCGATTCCGGAGGACGAGGGCGAGCTCCCGACACCTCCCGATGAAATCGTTCCCGCGGAGCCCATCGCCGAGCCGGAGTTCGAGCCTCTCCCCCCTGAACCCGTCATGCAGGCTCCCAT
>VBMG01000031.1 GCA_005878485.1 Methanobacteriota archaeon
TAACTATTGTTCCACTCTCGCCATGTGAACGTGATGTTGGAGCCCCAGAACGTGTTGTTCAGGCCTTGACGGCCGACAATCGGCCCGGGGATGAACCACGTGAAGTTCAGCGCTGTGAGGTTATTGAAGTCATCCTTCGTCCTCGATGCGTTCAGCGCAATCTGCTTTTGCTCAATCGGGCTCGTGATTACGGCCCAGTCGTTCGACGGGTCGAGGATGTCGAACGCGGCGACCGGCCCTTTCGTGTCGTTCACGATCGCGGTGAGACTTGCATTGACGGATTTCCACCCGACGCTGTCCGTCACGGTCAGGTTGACCGTGAAGTTCCCCGGTTTCTGGAACGTATGGTTCACGATCCGCCCGACCGCGTCCGCGATGTGGTCCCCATTGAAGTCCCACGAGTACCCGGAGTTGAGGATGACGCCCGGCTGCCCGACGAACGCGAGATCCGTCGACAGACCGCCGTCGAACTTGACGAGGATGCCCTCATCGACCTTGAGCGTCGTATTGTTCGCGTTCCCGGTTCCGGTGCGGTTTGTCTTGATCCTGGCGACGGGGTGTTGGTCGTCGACGATGACCGTGATGTTCCGGAACGTGACGTTACCGCCGACGAAGACGATTCTCAGATTTACGGTGAAGTTGCCCGCTCGCGTGTAGTTGAATGCGGGATCAATCCCGTGCCGCACGTCCAAGGGATTCGGTGTAAACTTCCAGGTAAAGTTCGCGTTCGCCAGGTGGCCGTTCGGGTCGTAGCTGTCGTTCGCGCTGAACACGAGCGTCGTGTTCCCGGCAACGAACGCCTGGTAGTTGGTGAACGTCACGTTCTTCACGTAGAACTTCCCGACCGGGTTGTCGACCCTCGCCCGTGCGGTCCCGTTGATGCTCTGCGAGACCTTCATCCGGACCTGCGGGGTGCCTGACGCAACGCCGGGGTCGATCGTCACGCGCGTGAAGTTTGCGATCCTCATCGGGGCGGTGGAGGGAACGGTCGTCGTCGTGTTCAGCTCATAGCTCTTTGGCAAGATGACGACGTACGTGTAGTTCTGGTAGACGGAGACGTTCGTGTCGGGAATGGTCGTAACATTCACGAAGTAATTCTTCGCCCGGGTGGCGATCCAGGGAGGGGCTTGTTTCACCACGTACTTCGACGTCGTATTGATCCACACCCGGCTGCCCGGAACGTCGAGTTTGTCGACCGTCACGGCATATGACGAAACGTTCACGTACGCACGACCGTTGGTCGTGAAGAATCCATCCGTGGTGATATACGCCGGTCCCTTCGTCACGAGCCAGTCATGGAACAAGGTAACCTCGAGCGGGGCCAGTAATCCGTTGTTGTCCCCGAGCGTCGCGTCGACTTGGAGCCGCAGGTCCCGGAGATTCGCAGGCGCGAGTCCAGTGAGCGTGCTGTCCGCATTCAAGGTAAGGTTGCGCCACACTGTGAGGTTGCTCCAGTCGTTTGAACCGTACGAGACGGTCGTCTGGTACTCCTCCTGCGGCGCAGGCTGGAGCGTGACATCGTAGGGATTCGTGACCCCTGGCAGGGTGACCGTGTTCTCGTAGGCGAGGTGCCCGTCGGCGTCCACGATGATCTTGTACGTCCCCGGTGGCGCGCGAATGTCGAAGAAGCTGGAACTGACCGTGCCCGCGATTAGACGGTATGCGCTTGTAACCGGTGCCGACGGATTGTACAGCCAAGCGACGACGCCCGATCCGAGGAAGTTCCCATCCGGGTCCACAACCTGCCCGAACACTCCAGTTCCGGCGATCAGGCTGATCGTCACCGAGGATGTGCCGCTCACGTCGACGTTCGATTGGTCGGTCTGGTAGAACGGCGCGGAGGTGCGGAGCTGGAACACGCCCGCCCAGAGGGTCAGGTTCGCGTCGCCCGTCGCGTTGGTCGTGTTCGACCTGACGAGCTGAGGCTTTCCCGTTGGGTTCGAGATGTTGAAGGCTGCGGCCGTCGCTCCGGAGATTGGGGAGCCGGCGCTCTGGACATGGACCTTGAGGACCTTCGCTGGGATCGGTTGCAGGACCAAGCAGAGGTCGATTCTCGTCGGGCTGGTCCCGTCGAACCGCTTGGGAACCGTCGTCGCGTTGCTGTAGTAACCGGCGCGGCTAACCGAGACCGTATAGCTGCCGGACGGCGGCGTAAACGTATAGACCCCGCCCGAGTTCGTCGTCGTGGTCAGAGTCGGGTTGATTCCGTTCGCATCGACGAGGGAGACCACCGCCCCCGAGACGGGCGGGGTGACCGTGCCGCATGTGCTGACGGCGCCGCTAACCTGGGCCGCCCCGCGGGCAATCAGGGGGAGGAGGGCCGCCACGCCGAGCGCCAGAACGAGGAATACCGCGAGGGTTCGGATTGCCCGGTGACCGCTTGGACGCATTCGGGTTTCTCCTCTCTCGCACAGTCGACCGTCCCCCTTCACGCAACCCGTTCCGGAGGCCGGAGAATGCGGCGAATTGAGTGAGCCTATTTAAGTGTAATGGGACATTCTTGGAGCCCCCGCAGCATTGTCTTAGTTTCATCACCTTCGGCCACCTCCCTCGGATAGCTTGACCCCTAGCTCCTCCATAGGATTGGGGGTGCAAGCCCACCGGGCGCTCGTTTTCCATGTTGCGTGGCAAGAACCTCAACTCGCTTGGCTGCTGGCCGAGTTCCGGCTGATCGTGAACGAGTCGATTCGCGCCGCGCTGAAGGAGGAGATTCGCTCCCGCGTCCGGCTCGCGCGAGCTGCCTACGCGGATCTGAGTGCGCGTCACTTCATTCACAAGAAGTACATCTCCTCCGCCTTTGAGGTCGCATTGTCCATCCTGAAAGCCCATCGTCGGCGACTGAGGAAACGGAAGAAATCCTCGGTCCCGTACATGCGGAGGCTCATGCTCCGAGCGGACAACCAGTCGTACTGGCTCGACCGGGATGAGGGACGCATCCGCATCCCGATTCGCGGGACGGAGGGGGTGCAGCTCCAATTGCCCCTTTCCAATTGGCACCGCTCTATCTTGAGCGACCCGTCGTGGGAGCTCGGGTCCCTCACAGTCGTTCCAGGGAGTATTATCGTCGTAGTCCGGCAGGAAGCCCCGCTACCCTATGAGCCGCGGAGTGCAATCGCCCTCGATACGAATGAGGACTCTCTCGACGGCGTTATCGCTGGAAGGGATTCGCCTGCGCTACTGACGATTCCACTGGATGGTGTCCGCAACGTCCAAGCAACACACTTTCGGCGACGACGGAAGCTCGCCCAACGGAAGGCCCGCGACCGGAGGGTTGCCCGACGGCTCCTCCGCCGAGAGGGACGGAGGGAGCGGAATCGTGTCCGCCAGCGGCTCCACAACGTGTCGAAGAGTCTCATCGAGTTCGCACAGGCGGACCACTCCGCGATTGTTCTCGAGGATCTCACCCTTCACGGCGCGGGAGGCCGATCGAGGAAGATGAACCGGCGTCTTTCTTCCTGGCCTCGCGGACTGATCCATCACCTGATTGAATACAAGGCCGCGCTCGCGGGCGTGCCAGTCATCAAGGTCAACCCTGCATGGACCAGCAAGACCTGCCCAGTGTGTGGCGCTCGGCGCCGAGATAGGGTGGGCAAGGATTTCGTGTGCCTGATGTGCGACTGGGAGATGGATCGTCAGATCAACGCAGGCATGAACATCCTGAAAACCGCCTTGGCCTCGAACGAGGCCTTGGCAAGGGCTGTACGGTTCCAGCCCGGTGCCCTCCGCGATGATGTCGTGAGTCCCCTCTACGACCTCCTCCGAGAAGGAGGAGGCGCACGGGAGGAGCCGAGCGGAGCGGAGTCGCAAGCGGAGGCGGTTACGTCACCCGGCTTGTGACAGAACCTGGGACACGGAACGGCATTCTAGCCTCTAGTTCGCGAAGCGCAAAGTTCCATACCGGTAGGCCTCATCCGCGCTAGCATGCCGGGCGGATACCCGCTCTACGCCGCGACCCTTGTTTTCGTCGTCACATACGTCCTGATTTCTCTTCGGAACGTGCGGCGGTTCCCGATCGAACGGCCTGCCGTCGCGATGCTCGGCGGCGCGCTCATGCTCGTCTTCGGGATCCTCACGCCCGCGGAGGCAATCGCCGCAATCAACCTGGACGTGATCCTGCTCCTCGTCGGCATGATGGTCCTCGTGTCGGGGCTCGACGCGTGCGGATTCTTCGACCTCGTCTCGTCGCGGATCGCGGCTCGGGCGAAGACGCAGACCTCCTTCCTCGTCTGGCTCATGGTCACGACCGCGGCCCTCTCCGCCGTCGTCCTGAACGACACGATCGCATTGCTCGTGACTCCCGTCGTCGTGCGGAGTGCGCGCGCCTTGCGAGTGAATCCAATCCCGTACCTCGTCGCCGTCGCGATCTCCGCGAACGTCGGGAGCGTGGCGACGGAAGTCGGCAACCCGCAGAACGCGTTCATTGGGATCCGGTCCGGGATTCCGTTCCTCACCTTCACCGCCTACCTTCTGCCGGTCACGGTCGCTTGCCTCGCGGTTGCGATCGGCCTCGTTTGGTTCGCGTTCCGAAAAGACCTTGCGGCCCCCCTGACCCCGGCCGTTTCGATGCCGGCGGTGCCCCTCCAGCGGAGGGGGATGGTCTTCACGCTCGCGGTGACCCTCGCCGTCGCCGTCGCGTTCTTCGCGTCTTCGACCCCCGCGTGGCTCCCGCTCATCGCGCTCGCCGGCGGATCGTTCGTCCTCTTCTTCCTCCCGTTCGTCTCGAAGGTGACGCCCCGCAACCTGATCGCGAAGGTCGACTGGAGCATCATCCTCTTCTTCGTCGGCCTGTTCATCCTACTTGGCGGGGTCGAGGCTTCCGGCCTCTCCACTGCGATTCAGAGTGGATTTACGTCCGCGTTCGGTGGACGATCTGGGGGTCTGCCTTGGCTCGTGGGACTGTCGGCCCTCCTCTCGAACCTGATCAGCAACGTGCCGGCGGTCCTGCTGCTCGCGCAAGTCGTCCCACAAGGCTCCACCCAACTCTGGCTCGGCCTCGCGACGAGCTCGACCCTCGCCGGGAATGCGACGATCCTCGGCGCCGCGTGCAACGTGATCGTCGTGCAGGTCGCGTCCCGGGACGGGGTGAGCGTGTCGATGCGGGATTTCGTGAAGGCGGGTCTGCCGGTGACCGCCGCGACCCTGGTGCTCTCAACGTTCCTCGTCGCGCTCCTCGTGCCGGCGTGAGCCGAACTCTTATGGCCCCACCCAGCCCTCTGCGGGTCGATGGGGCGCACCCTCGACTTCGCCGCGGAACGCGAACGGATGGTGGGCCAGCTCGTCCGGGCCGGATACGTCAAGAATCCGCGGGTCCGGGACGCCTTCCGCGCCGTACCCCGGGAACGGTTCGTCCCGCCGGTCGATTCGGAGGACGCATACGTGGACGTCCCGCTGCCGATCGGTGCCGGCCAGACGATTTCCGCCCCGTCGATGATCGCGATCATGCTGGACGAGGCGTCGCTCGAGCCGGGGGAGCGGGTGTTGGAGATCGGCACCGGGTCCGGCTACCACGCGGCTCTCCTCGCCCACCTCGTCGGGGCGCGCAAAGTCATCACGATCGAGCGGAATCCGGAACTCGCGTCCTGGGGGCGGTCGAATCTTGCCGGCGCGGGTTACGGCGAGGTGAGCGTCGTCGTCGGCGACGGGAGCCTCGGGTATCCGGAAGGCGCCCCCTACGACTGCATTATGGCGACCGCGGGGGCGCCGCGGATTCCGGACGCGTGGCCTCCTCAGCTCAGCCCGCGGGGACGGATCGTCGCGCCGGTCGGATCGTCGAGGCATGGGCAGGTCCTCATCGTCGCGACCCGGCGACCCGACGGCACCCTTCACACGCGGGAGGGCACATCGTGCGCGTTCGTGCCCCTCGTCGGGGCGCAAGCTTGGCCGGACTAGCTCACGCCGTCGGGGCCGGGTGGCCCCACGCCTCGTCCGGGAGGGACTTGTACAGCGGTTCCTCCGGCGTGCCGTGGTCGTCGGCCAAGATGCGGTCGATGTCCGCCTCGTTCAGGGACCAGTAGAAGATTCGCCAATTTCGGCCG
>VBMG01000032.1 GCA_005878485.1 Methanobacteriota archaeon
CACTCGCCGCTGCTCCGATTCCTAGCGGCACGCCATAGAACGTGGTGTCGAACCGGCCTCGGTACGTCTTGCGGTTGAGCCACACGAGCTTGAACGACTCCTCGAACACGAAGCTCACCGCAATCGCCGCAGCGAACGCAGCAAGATCCCCGGTCGGCAGCGAGAGGGTGAAGATGCTCGCAACGGTCCCGAAGATCAGGCCGACCGCGAGGCTGCCGAACACCCGGCGGTCATCGAACAGCGTACGCTCGACCTGAGGCCGATCGAAGCGTCGAAGGGAAGCCCAGAGGATCGCGAGGCCCGGTAGGATCCCCAAGAGGAACGCGACGAAAAAGTCGAGGTTCGACGCCATGAATCGCGTTGCGAAGGAGAGGGCGCTACTTAAGCGCGCGTCCGACCGACTATCGGGGCTGACAACGGGAAGAATGGGTTTATCGTCCGCGGGGTGGGTCGAATCGGACGTCGATGCCCGGGAAGCAGGCCCGGGGCCTGTGTCCCGTCTGCGCGGAGCCAATCCCTCCGGACGAGACGGAGTGCTGGAACTGCGGGGCCTTTGTCATCGACGAAGCCGTCGTCCGGCTCAGCCGAGCCTTCGGGCTCGACCGCGAGAAAGCCCTGAAACTCTTCGAGGCGGGGTTCCGCCACACGAAACAGTTGAAGGACCGCGATCCGAATCGGGTCCTCGAGACGGGAGAGGTCGGGCTCCTCTTCATCTGCACGAACTGTGGGAGTTTCGTCGCGTCGGGCGATACGAAGTGCCCCCGATGCGCCGCGGAATTCGAGCCGGAACCCGCGGCGACCGTGCCGGTGGAAGAGGACATCCTCGACATCCTCCTCTGCCCCGTCTGCGGCGCGGACTACGACCTGGGAACCGCCGAGTGCGAAGTGTGCGGGGAGGCGTTGAAGGAAACCGAAAGACCGGAGATTGTTGCGCCGAAACCGGTGCCCGCAGTCCCGCGAGCCGCCGAGGTCGCGCGAATCGAGAGGGCACTCGACAGAGTCGACGACTTCCTGAAGGAGTCCGACCTGCCGGCCCCAACGACGTCGCGGCCCGCGGCCGAGCGGCCCCCCGCAAAGCAACCGGAGGGCCCACGCCCCGTCCCGACGCCAAAGCCTCCGGCGCCAATTCCGAGCGCGCCGGCGCAACCGCGACCAAAATCTGCACCCGGTCCGACTCGCGTCGAGCCGAAACTCGCGCCAACGCCGGCGCTGACGCGTCCTCCCACTCCAACGAGAACCCGGCCTCCATCGCCCCGACCGCCGACGCCTCCGGTTCCGGAACCCCCAAGACCCGCGGCCCCAAAGGAGACCGCACGAGTCTCCGTTCGTGGAGCGATTGCGGTCCCGGGCGCCCCGAAGACCCTCAAACGCACCCAACGATCGAGCCGGATGGCCAGCGGGAAGGTTCGCCGAGCGGCTCCGGCGACGAAGCGGATCTCCGCGGAGACCGCCGGGAGTCTGGTCGTTGCGGCCGCGGCGAGTCTCCTCCTGGCGGGGGCCCTCGGTCAGCGGCTCGTCATCGCGGGCATCGCCGCCTTCCTGATTGGCCTGATTGCTTTCGTCGCGGTCGAGTACGTCCGGGGTCGAGGCCACTGGACCGGCTGGCTCGATGGGGTGCTGCTCGCAGCCGGCGTCCTCCTGGGTCTCGCGGTATGGCCCGTGGGCAGAGTCGCGTCCGGCCCGACGGGGGCGGTCGGCGTCGCGGTCGCCGCGGCGGTCCCCTTTGCCATGGCGACTCGACGGCTCCTGAAAAGCCCCCAGAGGATCCTCCTGGCGATCGCCGCCGGAATCCCCGTGGTCGGCCAATCCCTCGCGGCTTGGACCGACCCCGCATACACGATGTCGGTTCCCTGGTTTGTCGGCATCCTCGGAGCGATGCCGTGGCCCGCGACCCTCGCGGCCGTGGAACTGGTCCGTCGGGAATCCGCCTCGATCCTCCGAAAGCAACTCAATCGGGCGGAGCGGGACATGCGGAGCAAAGACTACCAGGGGTCCCTCGCCGAATACGACCGTGCGATTGCGACCGCCCGCGAAGGGGTGCCCGGCGCCGAGATCCCCTGGTACGGGAAAGGAGCGACCCTGATCTTGCTCGGCCGCTACGACGAGGCGTTGCGGGCGATCGACAAGGCGTTGGACATCAACCCCCGCAACGAGGTCGCGTGGGTGAACAAAGGGAACGCGCTGACGAAAATGGGCCGGCTCGTCGACGCCCTCCGATGTTTCAACGCGGCAATCAAGGTGAGCCCCGACTACGAGGTCGCTTGGAACAACAAGGGGAATGCGCTCGCCCGGTTGGGGAAGTTCGAGGAGGCGGTCCGCTGCTATGAGCGGGCGTTGCAGATTGACGCGAGGTACCGCGGGGCCTGGGTGAACAAGGGCTTCGTCCTCACGAAGCTCGGGCGCTTCGACGAGGCGGCCTCGTGCGCGGACCGCGCGCTCGTCCTGGACTCGACCCGCCGGGCGGATCCGATCTGACCCGCGACGGCCCTCGTCGTTTCGGCGGCGATGTGGGGGCCTCCCACTCACGTGCGGAAGTCGGTTGCTTCAGGTCGAACACGTTCCCGTCGGGATCGACGAACTGGGAGAGCCACTCGCCCCACTCCATCTTCTCGGGCGGCAGCGGGAACTCGACGCCGGCGCGGCGGAGTCGCTCGTGGTCTTTCTGAATGTCGTCCGTGATGAACGTGATGCCGGCGGGACCCGGTTCTGTCGTCCCGCCCATGTGGCACAGGTGGATGCGGGTCCTCGGACGGCCCGGACCGATCTCGATCCAGTGGCCCGGATCGTCGGGGGTGCCCTGGACGTTCGGGTCCGGGTTCGGTTGGCTCGGGCCGATGTACGCGATGTCCAGACCGAGCACGTCGCGGTACCAGGCGATGGCCTTCACAGGATCGGAGACGACGACCGCAATCGTGTCGATGCCGAGGATCGCCATTCGAATCCGGTGGGAATCCGAATCCGCGTAATGAATCTGCGCGTGGGCCTGCGACGTTTAGCGCTCGGCCGCCCCGCGACCGTACATCTTCGCGTACCACTCCATGACCTCGTGGTCGGAGATCCGCTCGATCTCGTCTTCGACCGCGAGCTCGTTTTCCGCCTCCCAGGCCTCGACAATCCGTCGGGCGGACGGCTCCCCTTGGAACTCGGTCACGAGGAGCTGCCACTTCCGCCGCTTCGCCTTGAAAGCCGCGACCATCTCCGCGCCGTCGAAGACGACGTAGCAGGACCCCATGTGGAACTTGTCGACGATCGACTCGCGCAGGTACAGGAACAGGTTGTCCATCGGCGTCAGGACGAACTTCCGTCGGAACGGGGTGCGGCCCACCTCGTCGAGGCCGTCCTTGACCGCCCACAACACGGTCCGCTCGCCGCGAGCCAGGAAGCCTTTCGCGAGCCACCCTTCCGCCTCGAACTCGCGCAGCCTCAGCCGCGTCTCCCCCATGTTGTACTCGAACCGCGTGTACGCGGCGAGCGCCTCCGCGGACGTCACCCCGAGGCTTCGGATGATCCTCCGCAGGACCTCGCGGCGAGCCTCGTCCCGGCTGATCTTGATGTCCGCGACGGGGCGGTAGCGGTTGTCCCAGTCGCGGGTCACGTGGAGGCCTTCGTACAGTTTCCGAAGCGCCGCGGCGGTCGTGGGCCGGCTCAAGTCGGATAGAGCGAGGAGGCGCTGCCGCGAGATCGGCGCATCGTCCTGGATGACCCGGAGGACCGCCTTCATATCTTTCGTGAGGCGGGACGCCTTCGCGGCCTTGTACAGCCCGAGGTCCTCCTCCGTGCAGTACGTCCAGTACTCCGGGATCGCGAGGCCTTTCGCCAGGAGACCCCCGCGGTGCAGCCGCTCCAGGGGCCGGAACTCTTTGACCCGGAGGCGGGCCGCGAAATCGGAACGGAGGCCTCCGAGGGCTTTCGCGGCGGCGATCGGATCCGCGAAACGCGACTCGAGGGCGACCCCCTGTTTCGTGAGGGCGAACGCGACGAGGTCCTGCGGATCGAAGTCCTGCGAGACAATCGGACCGTGGGCGAGGAAGTCGGAGAAACGTAGGAATCCCGCACGCATCCAGTGCGAGAGGTCCTCGGCCTCCGGCACGGCCTTCCCCTGGAATCGGGTGACGCGGAGGACATCGACCCCGCGCATCGTGTAGAACCCCATCATTCGAATCAGGGCGGCGATCGCCTCGTCCAGGAGGTCCGGCGACGCCAGGTCCATCTCCCGGACCTCGATGCAGCCGCTCATCTCCCAGATCTCCGCCATCCCGACGAGGTCCCCGTCTTTGACGAGCGGGAAGAACCAACCTTCCCCGTAGCGGCTCGCGACCTGGGCCCACAGTGCTTGCGTCCACGGGTCCAACAGGGACAGGACACGCAACGGATCGGTCGCCGATCGGCCGGCGGCCTTCCGAAGGGCCGGCAGGTCGTCCTTCAGGACGTACATCTCGGACTCCGCCTTGCCCGTCACGAGGATCCGCGTCACGACGCCTTCCTCTTCCAGGCGGTCCATGAGCCGTTCGAGCTCGTCCCACTCGAACCGCGCCCACTCCCGGATGCCGGAGAAGGGCACGGGGCCGTACGCCGCGAGGAACCGCCGAACGATCGTCTCGAACGCGTCGGGGATTTTCGCTTCGGGCGGATCGAACGCCACGTAGAGATTCCGTGCGGCCCAACCGTCGCCTTGGAATCGGCGGATCACGTAGACATCGTAGTCCAGCTTCTCGAGCGCCTCCTTGACCCGTTCCCGCTCTTCGTGAAGCTTTGCGGTGATGGCCCACAGGTCCACCCCGTCCCCGTCCCGGATCACGTCCAAGACTTTCGCCTCGAACTCCGTGAGCGGGCTCCGCGGGAACGCCGCGAGGAACAGCGGGACGTCTTTCGAGCGGACGTACCGTACGCGGCCGTTCAAGAAGCGGCCCTCGAGGATGTCGCCCGCTTCGCGACGCCGCAGCCACTCCTTGTAATCGAAGCGCGCCGTGTGATTGTACACGTCGAGGACCATCCCGGCTTCGAGGAACCGATCGAAGTATTCGTCCAAGGTGCCGAGGTTCGTGAACTGCTTGTCGAGGAGGAGCGCCTTCACCTGGTTCTCGTCGAACACCTCCCGCGTCTCGCCTTTCCTCTGGAGGCGCTGAAGGTCCCTCGTGAGCATGTACTGGAACTCCTTGTCAACGAGGAAGTGGCCCGAGGAGACGATGCCCTCGGACTCGAGGTCCCGCAGGACCTCCTCCACGAGCTCCGGCTCGAGGCCCAGCGCGACCGCGAGCTCCTGCGCGCTGTGCGGCCCGTCGACCTCGAGGCGCTTCGTGAGGACCTTATCCAACGCCTCCTCGAATTTCGCGCGTTGCGGCTCGCGGGCAAAGTAGATCGTTTCCTCAACGCCACGGCGGCCGACGAGGTACGCCCGCTCGAGCTTACGCAGGGCTTCGTTCAGGTCGTCCTTCTCCATCTTCGTGAGGCGCGCGAGGTCTTTGTGGGCCCGCGGTTTTTCCTTGATCAGGCCGAGCACCTTCTCTTCGGGCGGCTTGAGTCGGGACCGCTGTGCGTACACGGCGACGTATGTCGGCACGTGGTCCTTCAGGGCCCAATGGATCCCTTGCGGCGTCCACACGCTTTCGACGAGGCCTTCGTCCATGAGCTGTCCCGCCCACTTTCGGACATCGGCGAAGGAGGCGGACGCGACCTCGAAGACCGTGCGGCCCTTCTGCTGCAGGAGGTTCGCGTCCCCGACCCGGTCTAGGTACGAGAGGAGGTCCTCCTTCCGGGCGACCT
>VBMG01000033.1 GCA_005878485.1 Methanobacteriota archaeon
CACGGCCGAGTTCCTTTCGTCGCGCATCGCCGCCTGGTACCCGGACGCCGGGATCGGCGTCCACCATGGGAGCCTGTCGAAGGACGTTCGGGTGCAGATGGAGGACGATTTCAAGGCGGGCCGCCTGCGGTCCCTCGTGTGCACCTCCTCCCTCGAGCTCGGGATCGACGTCGGGACCGCGGACTTCGTGCTCCAGTACAACTCACCGCGAGAGGTCTCCCGCCTCGTCCAGCGAATCGGTCGCTCCGGTCACGGGGTCGGCGAGACCTCGGATGGTGTGATCCTCGCGACCCACGAGGATGATGTTGCGGAGGCGTCTGCGATCGCTCGGCGGGCCTTGGCCGAAGAGATTGAGGACCTCGTGGTCCGGAAGGACAACCGCTCCGTCCTCGCGAACCAGCTCGTTGCCATCGCGGTGTCCGAGCGGTTCACTTCGCTCGACGAGGCGTACGCGACGGTGCGTCGGAGCTGGCCGTTTCGCGACCTGAAGCGCGTGGACTTCGACGAGGTCGTCGCGCAGCTCGGCGAGCTCCGGCTCCTCTGGTCCCGGGACGGCCGACTCGGCCGGAGCTCCCATTCGCTGCCGTACTTCTTCGAGAACATCTCGATGATCCCGGACGTGAAGACGTACCGCGTGATCGACCTGTCCTCGCGGCGGGCGATCGGAACCCTGGACGAGTGGTTCGTCGCAGAGAATGCGAAGCTCGGGGAGAGCTTCATCATGCGCGGGTCCGCGTGGCGGTTCGTCGATTTCAAGGAAGACCACGTCCTCGTCGAACCCGTCCGGGAGATCGGCGATGTCCCGTCGTGGGTCGGAGAAGACATCCCGGTTCCGTTTGAGGTCGCGCAGGAAGTCGGTCGCATCCGGAGGGAGCGAGACCTCTCTCGGTATCCCGTGAACGAACACGGCGCCTCCCGCTTCGAGGCATACCTCGCGTCGGTCGGGGATGCGCCGCTCGCGACGGACGTTCGAATCACGATCGAGGTCGCGCGGGACGTGGTCATCGTGAACGCGTGCTTCGGGTCGAAGGTCAACGAGACCTTGGCCCAGCTGATCTCGTCCTTGGTCAGCGCTCGATTCGGGCAGAGCGTCGGCCTGCAGACGGATCCGTACCGGATCGTCCTCGAGGTCCCTCGGTCCGTCAAGGCGCAACAAATCGTCGACATCCTTCGCCCGGAGGATCCGGAGGCCCTGGAGCCGCTCCTCCGGGTGATCCTCAAGAACTCCGCGTTCCTGCGCTGGGCGTTCGTCTACGTCGCGAAGAAATTCGGAGCGCTCCGGCGCGACGTGGACTGGGAGAGCGTCTCGATCCCGCGGCTCCTCAAGACGTTCGAGAACACCCCGCTCTTCGAGGAAGTCCTCGACAAGGTGTTCTGGGAGCGGATGGACATCCCGAGGACGGTCGCCGTGTTGCAACGGATCCGCGCGGGCGAAATCGAGATCGTCGTCACCCGGATGACGCCGATCGGGAAGGCCGGGCTGGAAGGCGGACGGCTCCTCGTGACCCCGTCGCGGGCCGACCACGCAACCCTGATGGCCGTGAAGGCTCGACTCGAGAAGGAGACCGCGACGTTCCTGTGCCTGAACTGCAAGATGTCGTGGCGCGATACGGTCAAGGATCTCCCCGCGAAGATTCGTTGTCCGCGGTGCGACGCCCTCATGGTCGCGGTCGTCGCGCCGTATGAGAAGGACACGATCGCGAAGCTCGACCTCCAAGGGGCGGACAAAGCGAGCCGCGCGAGGGCGAAACGGCTCTTCACGAATGCGAGCCTCGTCATGGCGCACGGTCGGAAGGCCGTCTTGGCGTTGATGGCCCGTGGCGTCGGAGAGGACACGGCCGCGCGCATCCTCCGCGGGTACCATGAAACGGAGGAGGACTTCCTGCGCGATGTCCTCGCGGCGGAAATCACGTACGCGCGGACGAAGCGGTTCTGGGACTAGCGACGAAGCCCGGCCCACCAGCGTGATGGCGTCGACGACACCGGGAGGCGGAATTGCTCTCACGGGAGAAACCCATGACGATACGTTTATCGCCCCTGGATTCGTCCGCGCGGTTGGTTCCTCGCGTGGCGGATCAGACGACCGTCTTGTGCCCCATCTGTGGGCAGCCGAACCCGGCGACCGCGAAACAATGTGCCGCCTGCGGCATCACGTTCGCGACCGGGCGTGGTACGGAGAAAGTCGATGCGATCCTCGAGGATTTGCTCGACCTTGCGAACGCACCTCCGGACACCGCCCGGGCCACGTCGCCGGAGGCCGAATCGCCCGAGGTCGACGAGACGTCCGCGGAACAACTCTTCGATTCCCTGCTCGCCGAGGTTCAGCCTTCCCCGGACGACGCCGCCGCCGAAGAGGGAGGTGGAGCGAGCGGCGGTGAAGGTCCCGAGTCGGCGAGGCAAGCCGGGGAGACCGTCGACCGGATTCCGGTCCTTGCGACGCCCGCCGACACGGAGGGCCGCAAGATCATTCGGATTTCCGGGCGGATGTTCGATGCCGTCACACTCGGGTCGGTCGGGGCGCTCGTCGTCGTCTTCGTGTTCTTCCGGATGTATGTGAACCCGTTCGACCTCTCGAATCCGCTGCCGACCCTCCTCTTTGCCGGCGTCGCCGTCGGCGGCATGGCCGCGGCGCTCGGCCTCTTCCGCCTTGCGAACAGCGAGGTGGCGCAGGGAGACCGACTGGTCAAAGAGGGCCGCTACGCGGACGCCCTCCCGCATTACGAGCGCGCGATCCGGATGGTCCGCCGGCCCTCGTATGCGTGGACGTCGCGCGGCGTCGCGATGAAGTACCTCGGCCGGCTCGACGAGGCCCTGCGGTGTCACGAGAACGCGATCCGTTTGGACGCGACGAACGAGGTCGCGTGGTGCAACCTCGGGACCGTGTACTTCCGGAAAGACCAGCTCGCGAAGGCGCTCGAATGCTACGACAAGGCGATCCGGCTCCACCCGAAGTACGCGATCGCCTGGAACAACAAGGGGGTCGCCCTTTCGCGGATGGGCCGGTTCGAAGACGCGGACCGCTGCCACGCGCAGGCGACGAAGCTGCGTCCGGAGTACGTCGCCGCCTGGCTGAACCGCGGGGAGGTGCTCGCCCGGCTCGGCGACCGCGCGGAGGCGCAACGGTGTCTCGAGCGAGCGCGGGCGATCTCCGGGGGCGCGTCGGCCTAGCGTCGGCCCATCGCGAGGACGTAGATTTCCGCACTCGTCGATGAGGAAGCGGTCGGCTTGACGCCCTTGACCCCGTCGAACCGGTCGGCGACCCGGCGGAGGAACCCCGGATAATCGTCTCCTTGGAACACCTTCGCCAGGAACGTCCCACCCGGCCGCAACGCCCGGACCGCGAAGGAGAGCGCGTGGTCCGCCAGGTCGAGCGTCCTCGCGACATCGAGCGTTCGGTTCCCACTCAGCTTCGGGGCCATGTCGCTCATCACGATGTCCGCCGGCCGGCGGATCGCTTCGAACAACGTCGCTTGGACCTCGGACCGCGTGAAGTCCCCCCGAAGGACCTCGACCCCTTCAATCGGGGCCATGCGGGCGAGGTCGACCGCGACCACGCGGCCCTTCGCTCCGATTCGCTCGCGGGCGATTTGGGACCAACCCCCGGGTACGGCGCCGAGGTCCACGACGAGATCGCCCTCGTGGAACACGCCGTAGCGGAGGTCGATTTGGGAGAGCTTGATCGCGGCGCGGCTGCGGTAATCCTGCTTCTTCGCGGCTCGATAGAAGCGGTCGTGCTTCCGCGCCTTGATCCACGCCTTGCCCATCGTCGGAACGAACCGCCGGCGCTCCATAAACCCTTTCCACCGCCGGCTTAACATGTTAACCGGCTGCGAGTAGTTTCGCGTATCCCCGGGAAAAGCCATAATATAGCTGTCTCCATGGGACCACTGATGACGATCGAGGGATACGACGGAGAACGGGTGCTCGTGTCATACGACGTCTCCGGTTCCGCTCGCGGTGTGGCGGCCCGGGTCTGCCAGATCGTGTTCGGCCGGAAACGAATCTCGGAAGGCCGGGACCGAACTCCCTACCGCGAGAAAGGTTTCATCCACCGTCCCGGCGTGGTGTGGATCGGCCAGAGCGTCCTCGTCATGCCCCCCCGCGACGCGGTCGAGCTTGCCGGCGTGCTGCATCGACTCGGCGTGCGAGTGGCCACCGGGCCGGTCTCGATTGATCGAGCGAGCCTCGCAGCGTTCCGCCGCGGTTCCGGTCTGCCGGCTTAACATGTTAACCGGGCTCCCGGCCCGCGTATGGTTGAAATATCCGCGGTCGCTTCGGTGCGATGTGGTCCGCACCTATGCCGAGGCGGGCGTAAGCCAGGACGAAAAGGCCGCTCACATCGCCGCCCTCGTCTCCGCCCTGACCTACCGACGTCGAGGCGTCGGAAAGCCCCTCACGAAGATTGGCCACTTCACCGGACTCGTCGACCTGGGTACCTACGCCCTGTCGCTCTGCACGGACAGCGTCGGCACGAAGACGCTCGTCGCAAGGGAGATGCGCCGCTGGGACACGATCGGAATCGACTGCGTCGCGCATAACGTGAACGACATGATCTGCATCGGCGCAGAGCCCCTCGCCTTCGTCGACTACGTGGCAATCGAGTCGTACGATCGGGAAGTGGCCCGGCAGATCGGCGTCGGGCTGAACCGAGGCGCGGAGCTCGCGAACGTCACGATCGTCGGCGGCGAGATTGCGGTCGTCCCGGAGATCGTGCGGGATCTCGATCTCGCGGGGACCTGCTTCGGCGTCGTGCGCAAGACGAAGGTGATCGATGGGCGAGCGATACGACCCGGGGATGTCATCATCGGGTTGCCGAGCACCGGGATCCACGCGAACGGCCTGACGCTCGCGCGGCGGCTGCTCCGCGAGGCGGCTATCACGGTATCCTCAAGTCCGGCGTGGAATTCCGGATTACGGAGCCGCTCGAGCCGCAACCGGTCTTCCACGAGCTTCAGGCGCTCGGTGGCATCGAGGACCGCGAGATGTATCAGACGTTCAACATGGGCATGGGCTTCGCGATCGTCGCACCCGAGGAGGAGGCGAAGCGCGTAGTTCGTGCCCTGCAGCCGGACATCGGGGCGCGCGTCGTCGGCGAGGTCACCCGGGGCCGAGGCGTCTCCCTCCCGAACCTCGGCCTCTCCTGGGATTCGTATTAGGCCCGCCCGGAGGTCCCATGGCGCTCGCGGTCCTCTTCGACCTGGACGGCACCCTGATGGACACGCTCACCTCGATCGTCGAAGCGATGAACGATGCCGCCAGGGAGTTGCACGTGGTCCCCGAGTTCGGCGAAGGCGAGTTGCGGCCCACGATCGGGAAGCCGGTCCCGCGGCAGCTCGAGGAGCTCCGGGGGATTTCGGGCCCTCTCGCGGACGCGTTCACGGACCGCTACTACGCGCATTTCACGCGGCTCGTCGAACGAGGGGTCCGTCTCTACCCGGGCGTGGCCGAGACCTTCCCCCATCTTGCGGATCGCCGGATCGGGACGATGTCGACGCGGCGGCGGTCCCAGGTGCGGCGAATGCTTCAAGCCGTCCGGCTCGAGTCGTACTTCCACGCGATTGTCGGCGGGGACGACGTGACACGTCCGAAGCCGAGTCCGGACTTGCCCCTCCTCGCCGCCCGGACCGTCGGCGTGTCCGCCGACCGGTGCGCCGTGGTTGGAGACAGCCCGGTCGATATCTTGGCCGGTCACGCGGCGGGCACGAAGGCCGTCGCGGCGTTGTACGGATACGGAGACCCTGAGGGCGTGGCGGAGGCCAGGCCCGACGCGACGATCCGGTCGTTCTCGGAGTTGCCCGACGCCCTCGAACGCCTCGAAGCGTGAATCGCGCGGAACCCTTATCCGCGGGCCTCGGCTTCCTTCGCCCGTGGCGGAGCGCACGAAGCGCAAGCGACCCCGAACCGCCAAGGCTCCCTCCGCGGCGGCCGAGGCGCCTGTCGCGCATGGACAAACACAAAGCGGGCTTCTTGTGCCGGTCGTCGTGGGGGCTCAGGAGCCCACCGCGGAAGCATTCCGGGCCCGAATCGGGTTCCCGGGCGAGCCGCCCTTCACCCGGGGCGTCCGCGCGACGATGTACCGCGGTCGCCTCTGGACGATGCGGCAGTACGCGGGATTCGGGACCGCGAAGGAGACGAACCGGCGGTTCAAGTATCTCCTGTCCCATGGCAACGAAGGCATGAGCGTCGCGTTCGACCTGCCGACCCAGATGGGGTACGACAGCGACGCGTCCCTGGCGCGTGGAGAGGTCGGCCGGGTCGGCGTCGCGATCCCCACGATCGAGGACATGCGGATCCTCCTCGGCGGCCTGCCCCTGGACCGCGTCAGCACGAGCATGACGATCAACGCGACTGCGGCGATCCTCCTCGCCCTGTACATTGCGACGGCCGAAGCGCACGGCATTCCGCGCGCCGTGCTGCGAGGCACCGTCCAGAACGACATCCTGAAGGAATACATCGCCCGCTCGACGTACATCTACCCACCGGAACCGTCGATGCGCCTCGCGATCGACGTCGTCGAATTCTGCGCGCGCGAGGTGCCGAAGTGGAACGCGATCAGCGTAAGCGGATACCACATTCGCGAAGCGGGCGCGACGGCGGTCCAAGAGATCGGGTTCACACTCGCGAACGGGATTGAGTACATGGAGGCCGCGGTGCGACGGGGCCTCGACGTCGACGCGATTGCGCCGCAGATCTCCTTCTTCTTCAACGCGCACATCGACCTCTTGGAGGAAGTTGCGAAGTTCCGCGCGGCGCGACGCCTCTGGGCTTCGATCATGGCGGAACGGTTCCATGCGAAGCAGGCCGAGTCCCTCGCCTTGCGGTTCCACGCGCAGACGGCCGGGGTCGCCCTGACGGCGCAACAGCCGGAGAACAACGCGGTCCGCGTGGCCATCCAGGCCCTCGCCGCCGTCCTCGGAGGCGCACAGTCCCTCCACACGAACAGCATGGATGAAGCGCTCTCCCTCCCATCGGAGAGGGCCGTCCGCCTCTCGCTGAGGACTCAGCAGCTCCTCGCGCACGAAAGCGGGGTGGCGAACACGGTCGATCCGGCGGGCGGATCGTACGTGATCGAGTCGCTCACGGACCAGCTCGAGGCGGAAGCGGCGGCCTTGATCCGAGACGTGGATCGCCGCGGCGGGATGCGCAAAGGGATCGAATCGGGTTGGGTCCAGCGGCAGATCGCGGATTCCGCCTATCGGTTCCAAATGGAGCTCGAGAAGGGCGAGCGCACGATTGTCGGCGTCAACGCCTACGCGGAAGGCGATGGCGGTGTTCCCGTGCAGCGGACCGATCCGAAGCTCGAAGTCGAGCAGGTTCGGCGGCTGAAGGCGTTCCGTGCGTCCCGGGACGCGAACGCGGTGGATCGGGCCCTTCATCGCCTCGAGGCCGCCTCCCAAACGGACGCGAATCTGGTGCCCGAAATTCTTTCGGCCGTGAAGGCGAGGGCGACCCTTGGCGAGATCAGCGACGTGTTGCGTGCCGCCTTCGGGACCTATCGGGAGCGACAAGACGTATGATCGGGCCCGCCCATCATGTCGGGATTGCGGTCAAGCGTCTCGAGGACGGCGTCGTCCCGTACCGCGCGCTGGGCTTCGAACCCGCATCGATGGAAGACATCCCGTCCGAAGGGGTGCGTGCGGCGTTTCTCCTCGCCGGTGGGGTCCAGATTGAACTCCTCGAGTCGCTGCGGCCGGATGGGGTCATCGCGCGCTTCATCGAACGGCGCGGCGAGGGCCTTCATCATCTCGCCTTCGCGACCGACGACATCCGGACTGCGATGACCCGCCTACAGACTGGCGGGCTCGAGCTCGTCGACACGGAGCCGCGCCGAGGGGCCCATGGCCGATTGGTCGCGTTCGTTCATCCCAGAACAGCTCACGGCGTACTGATCGAGCTCGTGCAGGAGTCCGCGCTCTCGCGGAAGCCCGCGACTCAGCGCGATTAGGCTGAATCGCGTCGAGAAGGTTTATCCGAACGCCCTCGGTGTGCGGCCGAGATGAGCCTCGAAGGGGCCGCCGTTTCGCTCGGCGCGACGGTTGTGAGTGTGGCGTTCGCGGCCCTCGTGTTCAATCAGTGGATTGCGCGCCGGAAGCCGTATCAGCTGGCGTGGTCCGTCGGCCTCGGACTGTACGGCGCCGCGGCGTTCTTGCAGTTCCTCGCCGAGGCGTACGGCTGGTCCGTTGCGACGTACAAAGTGTACTATCTCATCGCCGCCCTGCTCGTCGCCGTCCTGGGGATTGGTTCGACGTTCCTCCTCCACCGCCGCGCAGGGATCGGCTTCGCCCTCTACACCGTTGTGGTGTTCATCGGATTCGGCATCGCCGTCGCCGGAGCCGCCGTAAACATGTCGGCGCTCGCCGCGACGGTCCCCGCCGCCGGCACGCCGATTGCGGACCCCAACGTCCGCGCGTTCTCGTACCTCTTCACGGTCCCTGGGGCGGCGGCGCTCGCCAGGATCGCCGGGTACTCGTTTTGGCGCACGCGGCTCCGGTTCAATCTCTGGATCGGGATCGGCGCGTTGATCGTCGCCGCGGGCGGCTCCCTTGCCCGGCTCAACATCACCTGGGCGCTCTACATCGGTGAGCTCGTCGGCATCGCGGTCATGTTCTGGGGATTCCTCGCGAGTCAGGATCTCTCGAAGGCACGTGTGCCCGTCGCGAGGCAGATTCCCTCCTGACCCGGGAACGTTGAAATACAGGCCGGCAGGTCCGTTCGTCGTGAAGATCGGCGAAGTTCACGAGCCGAACCGAAAGGTCGTCGGTCGGACGGTTTGGCACTACGACGCGGTCGAGTCGACGAACGAAACCGCGAAGGAGTCCCTCGAGGCGGAGGGCGAAGAAGGCCTCGTGATTTGGGCGGACCGGCAGGCGGCGGGGCGCGGACGCCAGGGCCGGGCGTGGGCCTCCCCTCCCGGCGGCCTCTATGTCTCCGTCGTCCTGCGGCCGAAGCAAGCCCACGCGTGGATCCTCGGGCTCCTGGTGGGGATGCCCGTCGTGAAAGCGCTCCGGCACTACGGCGTCTTCGCCGGCCTGAAGTACCCAAACGACGCGGTGTATCAGGACCGGAAAATCGCGGGGATTCTGTCGGAGGGCGTGTACCGACGGGACGTGTACCACGTCATCGTGGGCATCGGGGTAAACACGAACGTGGATCTCGAGCAGTTCCCTCCGGACCTCCGCGGGACCGCAACGACCCTCAAGCGTGAGGTCCGTCTATTTGTCGCGAACGACGAATTCCTCGATTATCTCCTGAATCAGATCGACGATCTCTACTCCCGATACCGGAACACGCGAATCGAATTCCTGCTCAAGGACTATCGCGGACAATGTACGACGATCGGAAAACGCGTGACGGCTCGGATGGGAAAGACCATGGTGACCGGCAAAGCGTACGACATCGCGCTGAACG
>VBMG01000034.1 GCA_005878485.1 Methanobacteriota archaeon
TCTTCGAGCTGCCGCGAGTACAGGCTGTACGACGTCAGCCAGTTGATCGCCGGGAAGTGTCGGCGGGCCCGGAGGGCCGTGTCGAGGGCCCAGAACACCTTCACGATGCGGAGGGTCCCCTGGGTGACCGGTTCCGAGAAGTCCCCGCCGCTCGGAGACACGGCGCCCACGACGGAGACGGATCCTTCCCGGTCGCTCAGGGTGGTCACCCGTCCCGCGCGTTCGTAGAATTCGCTCAGCCGTGCGGACAGGTACGCCGGGAAACCTTCCTCACCCGGCATCTCTTCGAGGCGGCTCGAGATCTCCCGCATCGCCTCGGCCCACCGCGAGGTCGAGTCGGCCATCAGCGCCACGTTGTACCCCATGTCCCGGTAGTATTCCGCGAGGGTCATGCCGGTGTACACGGACGCCTCCCGAGCGGCCACGGGCATATTGCTCGTATTCGCGATCAAGGCCATCCGCTCCATGAGGGGAGCGCCCGTGTACGGGTCGACGAGTTTTGGGAACGTTGTGAGGACTTCCGTCATCTCGTTACCGCGCTCGCCGCAACCGACGTAGACGACGACCTGGGCGTCGCACCACTTCGAGAGCTGCTGCTCGGAAACGGTTTTTCCCGTTCCGAAGCCTCCCGGGATCGCGGCGGTCCCGCCCTTTGCAATCGGGAACAGGAAATCCATGACGCGCTGCCCCGTGATCAGCGGGACGGTCGGTATGAGCCGCTCCTTCGTCGGGCGAGGCTGTCGGACCGGCCAGTCCTGCTTCATCGTGAGTTTTCGTCCGCCGTCGAGTTCGACGACGACATCGTCGACTTTCATCTTCCCGGCCCGGACCCGAGCCACCTTGCCGGACGCATCGGGCGGCACGAGGACGCGGTGTTCCAGGTTCTTCGCCTCCTGCACCGCTCCGAGGACCTTCCCGCCCTTGACCGTCTCGCCCTCTTCCACCGCCGGCTTGAAGTCCCACTCTTTTTCTCGACTCAGACCGGGCGCGCGAACCCCGCGAAGGATAAAATCGCCCATGACCTGTTGGAGCACCGGCAGCGGCCGTTGCACGCCATCGTAGATGTTCCCCAGGAGACCCGGACCCAGTTCAACCGTGAGCGGACGGCCCGTGTCGCCCACGGGCTGACCTGGCCGGAGGCCGGACGTTTCCTCGTACACCTGGATGACCGTCTTCTCGCCGAGGATCTGGATGACCTCCCCCATGAGCTGCTCCTCGCCGACGAGCATCACGTCGTGCATGCGCGGGCGTAGGCCGATCGCGGTCACCACGGGTCCCGCGACCCGTTGGATCGTGCCGGTCTCCTTGACTTCGGCCTTCGTCGCCTTCGCGCGCGCCGCCAGTTCGCCCACCTCGCTTGAGCAGGTCCACGCCGATCGCCCGCCGCACCTTCGTCCGGAGGTCTTCGTCCTCTGCCGCACCGACCGCAATCACGACGGGGCGGGCGACCGTCTCGAGCCGTCGCCGCATCGAGTGGCTTAGGCCCTTCATGTCCGCGGTGCTCAAGACCAGGATTCCCACCGCCGGGTCCTCGAGGACCTCTGCGATCTTCTTCTCGATCGCCTCCTTCGAGCTCGCGATCGCGCGTCGCACGCCAACGAGCTTGAACCCTTGGACGAAATCGTCTCGGCCGACCGCGGCAATCTCCATCTCACACCACCAGGAGCTCTCGGATCACGTCGGTCGAGAGCCCGCTCTCCCTCCCACGGGCGATCAGCCGGATGTTCTGCACCTCGCGGTCTTTCCTCAGGATGTAGTCGAGGATCGGGAGGATCGACAACGGATGCAGGTGGGAGTACTTCGTCGCCTCGATCAGGTGGACCTTCTCGACCTTCCGCAGGAGCGCCCCGACCCCGGTGGCCTCGACCCGCTCGAGGTCGCCCGCGATCTCGTCGTAGAAGGAATACGCGCGCAGGCGGGCCATCAGGGCGGCCTTGTCGAGCCGCACCATCTCGGCGAGGTCGGCCTCGGTCATCTCGTACCCTCCCGGAAGAAAGATGGCGCGGTCGAACGCGGCTCTCGCGGCCCAGACCCGGAGGAGTGTTTTCAGGTTCACGATGTCGATCTCGCGTTCGATGAACTGCCGCATGAGGCGGTTCGCGTCCGTCGACGGCGGCACCGATTGGAGCAGTTCCGTGTAGTAGATCCGGGAAACGCGGTCCTCCCAAGCGGCCCAGTTCTTGACCTCGGACGCCGGCCCCTCGAGGGCTTCGGCGTAAATCGTGTCGTCGAGCCGCCGGAAGGCGTCGTCGAGGGTCGGGGCCGTGGCGAGCTCGCGGAGGAACTCGAGCGGCAAGCTACCCGCGGGCACGAGGTCCTCTTCGACCTGTTCCGTGGATGCCCCGTACGTCTTCGCACGCACGATCGTCTTGACGTTCTGTAGGTCGTAGCGATCGAGATAGCGGCCGACGATCGCCCGGAGGTGTCCTTCACAGAAGTCGTAGATTTGGTTGTACGTACGGGTCAAGTTGAGGGAAGTCGCATGTTCGATCAGGTCCACCCCAGCATAACGAGCGCCGAGGGCGAGCATTTCCGACTTGTATTCCCGCTCCCCCAAAAATCGCGCGATTTCGGGGATTTCCATCTGGAGCAGACGAGCGTAGATGTCCGCGGGCAGAAGGGCCGCCCGTTTCGCGCGGACTCTCGCGGTGACGTACGGGTAGTTACCCGACTCGTATGGGATTCGCTCCCAGATTTTTCGAGACCCCTCCCGAAAGCGGCCGATTGCTCCGGCCTCTTCGATGGTCACGCCTTCGACGGCCATAGGGTCTGTGCAACCTCCTTCACCGCGTCGTCCCAAACGTCTCGCAGGATTGAGTCGTACCGGAGATCGACACGCCGGGTCCCGTCTCCGCTCTCGATGACGATACCCCCCGCGCACTCGATTGTACCCGCAAACGCCGAGCCCACGATCTTCCGGACGACGGGCTCGTCGCGCGGATTTGAGTACACTTTGCCACCGGAACGCCATTCGTCTTGGTTCGCTTCGAGGAGGCGACGAAGGAGCTCCGTGTTTTCCGCCAGCTCACCGAGGCGGGCCAAAGTACCCGCGTACACTTTGTCGAGCGCCTCTTTCTGAGCGGCAAGCACGATTTTTCGCGACTCGAGCTCCGCACGCGCGAGGCTCTGAACGCGTTTCCGTTCGGCCTCCGCCCGAGCGCTCGCCTCCGTTTCCGCGAGGGCCTTCGCTTCCTCCGCACGGACCTCGGCGAGTATCCGCTCCCGCTCCGTCCTGGCCGCATCGAGGATCTGCGAGGCTTCCGCTGCGCCTCGCTCGAGGATGACCTGGACGACGCTCTCGAGGCTCATGTTCGACGTCCCGCGGTCAGATGCTTGTGAACAGCAGGAAGGCCATGACGACGCCGAACACGATGATCGTCTCGGGGATCACGAGCATCGTCAAGACCCGAGCGAATAGCTCGGGCTTCTCCGCGATCGCGCCCACGGCCGCCGCTCCGATCACTTTCTCTGCCCAGGCTGTCGCAAACCCCGTCCCGAGGACGGTGAGGGCCACAGCCATCGCAACGAGCCCTTCCTGACCTGCCGATACTGCCATGTTGGTTTCACACCTCCGTTGTTGGTCTCACGCCAAAGGGTCGGAACAACGTTCCGGTCCCGTGATAGAACTTGATGAAGAACTCGACGTAGTGAAGCCGGAGGGCCTGGATCGTCCCTGAGATTGTGCTGAGGAGAAAAATGAGAAGGTTCGATAGGAAAAGGACCACGAGACCGGCGATAAGGCTCACGATGTTCCCGCTATCAATCCAGGGGAACACAAGGAAGTTGAGTCCGATTGTGTTGAGGGCGAAGATGACCGCCTCTTCCGCGACCCCGATTCCCGCGAGGCGCGCGTACGATACGACGTTCGCGAGGAGGCCGAAGACCTCCATGATGTGAAGAGGTCCTTCCGTGACGAGCATCGCTACGACCCCGATGCCGAGGAGGTACAGCGACAGCATCGGAATCGGGTTCTGATCGGTGAAGCCAAGGTTCGGCATCGAGATTCCCGCTTTCGGAAACCACCCGAGCGGACCGTTCCAGATCGTCTGGCCCAATCCGGGCCAGCGGGCCGCGCGGTCCATGATGACCGTGAATAGTCCTGTGAGGATGAGGAACCATCCGACTTTGCCCGCCGCATGCCGTTTGCTATGTCGCGCCTCGTTCACGACCCCGATGAGGAAGCCGGTGCCGAGGTGCAAGTAGGCAATTGCGATTGACAGGACGATGAAATCGGAGACTTGGTGGAGCTTTTCCAGGAAAGGCTCGATTGGAATCTGCACGTGGAGGATGTTGTCCGACCAGTTGAACGCCTCTGCCCGTGACAGGTTTGCGGCGACCGGAGCGTGGAACGGAATGCCGAACGCCTCGGCAAACACGAAGGTCCCGAAGACGAACGCCCAGAATCCACCCCAGATGAAACCGACGAGGAGGTTCTTCCAGAAGTCCCACGGACGACTTTTCCACCTTCGGAACAGCCAAAGGCCGTAGACCATCCAGACGAGGCCGTAGCCGGCATCGCCCACCATGATGCCGAACATCATGGGGAACGCGAGGTAGAATACGAAGGTCGGGTCCAACTCTCGGTAACTGGGCGTCCCATACATGTTGATGAGCATCTCGAACGGCTTCGCAGGCCGAGGATTCTGAAGGAGCACCGGCGGTTCTTCAGGCTGGCCCGATTCGTGTTCGACTGTCGTCTCGAGCTCCGATACGAAGACGCCGAGCATCCCGCCAATCTCGTCACTCACCTTCGAGAAGTCCCTCTCTGGGACCCAACCCTCGACGAGGAACGTGTGGTCCGTGACGGCAAAACGGAGGGGGGCTTCGGCTTTCTCGACGACGACCTCGAGATGGGCCTTCGCGGCGGTGAGGAATCCCGCGTACCGTTCGCGAAGCGTCGCAAGTCGGGCCTCGATTTCGCCGAGGCGTGCTTGCCAGCGAGCCTTCTCGCTCAATAGGTCTACGAGGATCTCGTGCGGATTGCCTTCCCCTTCCGGAACCGGGACGGCCGTGAAGCCACGTTGCGCGAGGAACTCCCGCATCGACGCAGCCTTGTCCTTGACGACGAAGACCGCAAGGTACCCCGCAGCCGAGAACCCCTCGTACTGCGGTGTGATGGTTTCGAGCCCTTCGATGTCGTGTGGAACGCGGCCAACAAAGACTTCCAGGGTCTCGTATCCTCGGTAGTCCTCGAGCGAGAGGGGCAGCTGCGCGAGGGGGGTAATCGCGTCGATTTTCTGCTGCAGGTCCCCGATTAGAGCCTGCGTCTTCTTCTTGGCGGCGTCTTCTTCCGAAATGTTGAGTTCGAGCGCGAGGATCTTTTGGCGGACGTCGCCGATGATCGGTTCCACGCCCTCCGCCTCGCTCTCCTTGACTTGGAGCACCGAAGCGATCGAACGGAGTTTCACGAGGACCTCCGACGCTTCCGCCGCGGTCTCGAGCGGTTTGCCGATTGCCAGGTCCTCTTCCCCCTCCTTGTGGTCGACTATGTGCAGGACTTTAAGCGCGTACAGCTTTTCCACGATTGCTTCGAGGTCGTTTCGCGGCCCAACGATTAAGGCCCGGGTCATCGGAACGGGCCTAAGCATTCAGGGCCCCTTTGAACCGCTCAATCAGGCGATCGATCGCGCGTTCGAGGTTCGTCGCGGCCTCCGCCTTCACCGACTCTGCCTCGTCGCGACCCGTGGCAAGGACGGCCTCCGTCTGGCGGGCCGTGACCGCTTCTGCCTCCCGGAGGATCCCCGCGTACCGAGTCTCGGCCTGGCGTCGCAGCGTCTCGCGGAGCTCGAATGCCTCGCGCCGCGCGTCCCGCAACATTCGGTCCCGCTCGACGGTGACGGTCTCTTTCGTACCCCGGACCTGGCTCTCGGCGGCCTTGATTTTCTGGAGAGTTTCCTCCTTTCGCATGCGGGAACGTCGGGGGACAACTAGGCTCGCGTTTAAAGGTTTTCGTCTAACTGGAGCGCGTCTTGCTCGCGCGAATCCAAATCCGCAGATCGATTTCATCTACCGACTTTTATATATCGAATCCGATGAATCGCAGCGGCCCGGATTCGGTTCGGAAAACTCTCATGCGCAAACGCGATTCTAAGGAGAAAATGAGTCGTGC
>VBMG01000035.1 GCA_005878485.1 Methanobacteriota archaeon
GAAGCATCTTCTTGTAGACCGGCGTGTCGATTTCGGTCGTCATCTTGCTGCAGTCGACCAAGACCCCAACGACGACGCTCTTCAGGAGCTGTTGGATCAGCGGCCGGGACGCGATCCCGGTGTCGATGAACTCTTCGATGTCTTCGCCGGAGACGTCGTAGGCGGAGAACCGGAGGGTCGAGAACGGGTGTGCCCAGTTCTGCTGCCGGATGTAGTAGGGCAACTTGCCCACGATTTTTCGGAGGTACCCGAAGATGAAGCCGAGTTCGGTGATCTCTTCCTTCAGGGTCGCGCTCGGGAACCGCCCGTCCTTCATTCCTTCGTAGACGGCGGACATCATGCCGAGCGATGCCATCGGGGCGTGGAAACGGAAGTCGTCCTGAACGCCGGTTCCGTACCTCACTTGGGCCGCGTACAGCAGGCCGAGGAACGTCGTCTTCCCTGAGGCTCGGTCTCCCAAGAGTGCGCAGGGCATATCGAGTGCATCACCTTATGACCATACTTAATCCTAACCACAACGTTATCATCTTCGCGACGACCCCCTCCTTTCGGCCCAGCCGGCCTTTCAGTGGCCGGCGTGTGTCGCGATGGTTCGGAGGGAGTCCAATAGGGCAATGTACTCGTCTTTGGAATAGTCCGGTTCCCATCCGACGGCTCCGCTTCGACGAAGCCGAACCTTCGGGGGACGGCCTTGAGCGGCGCGCTCGGTGCGCACCCAACTGAAGCAGTACGAGGGCATGGCGAACTTCAGTCCTCGAGCTTCGTGGACTCCGATCTTCGTCATCGTCTTGGGCAGGTTGCGGTCCAAGAGCGCCCGAGCATACGCGGATCTCGGTCCCGGTTTGCTGATTCCAGGGGGCTCGCTTTCGACGTCCGCCGCACGCAGCGCCTCGGGCCGCACGGAGTCGAATTTGGAGAATATGAAAATCGGATAGACGACGCTGCGGGCGTCGCGGCTCCGCGAGCGCTGGATCGTGGACAAGAGCGATTCCACTGCAGTGTCGTACTTTCCCATTGAGCCAGCTTCGCGGTCTTCGCCGTTGACGGCGAGTGTCGTGCTGTCCACCAAGATCGCGATCGCATCGCTCTCGAGGACGTCTCTCAGCTTGCCGTTCGTGCCGGAGGTCCCTCTGCGGAACGGGGACAGATCGTCTTCGAGATTCCTAAGGAGAACGAAGCGAAACGCGGCGGCCTCGCCGGGAGCGGAGCCTCGGGAACGAAGGCGCGACAGGAAGCGACCGGCCCTCCCGTAGCTGAGGTGGAAGCGGATCTCGCGGATCCCCTCTTTCGACGCCGCATCCGGAAAGCTCCCGGACATCAGCTGCTGGAAGACCTCGGTGATTTCGTCCAGGGATTCGTAGGTCACGTGAAACCGAAAGTCATCTGCCGTGTCCGTGCCGGATTTTACCTGCGCTGCGTAGAGGAGGCCGAGGAACGTCGTCTTCCCGGATCCACGATCCCCAATGATCACGACGCGCGGCACAGCGAACAATCCCGGAAGGAGCGAGAACCTCCTCGATACCCTGCAGCGCCCGGAGCAGGCGTGACTCTGTGGAAAAGCTTTTGGGAGCGCGGTCTGAACCCGCGTGGTATCCCGGAGTTCGTCCCGAGGCGGGCGACGATCCCCTATCGCTTTCCGCGCGGCTTGCGGGCGTTCCTCGTGCGGACGCGGTAGAGGCCCACTCCGATTATGCTCGCAACGATCGCCGCGATGCCAACCATCCCGATCGGCTCGACGCGGAAGCCGCTGCCTTGGGCCGCGAGTGAAGTCAGGCTCCAAACGCCCAGGTCGCCATGGAGGCCGTCCCAGACCAGCGTCCCCTCGTAGGGCTGATATCCGTCTTTCCGGATCGTCATCGCATAGGCTCCAGGGGCGAGGTGCTCGAGCGAGAAGGTCCCATCGGCCGCCGTGTTCGTCTCGAGGGCAATCGTCCCTCCTTGGGTCAACGTGATTCGAGCGCCCTCGACTGGTGTGGCGGAGCCCGCTGCCATGACCGCGCCCTTCGAAAGGGCCAGAACCGTGATCGTCTGAACGTCGCGGTCCGAGAAGCCGTCCTCGTCGACCACGACGAGTTCAATCGTGTATGTGCCCGCGTCGGTGTAGTTGTGGGCCGCCGTGAGTCCCCGACCGACCGTCCCGTCTCCGAATTCCCAGATGTACGTCGCGATCGCGCCGTCCGGGTCGAGCGAGTTCGATCCGTTGAACGTCACGCTCTGGCCGACGAGCGGCCGGGAGGGACTCCAGGCCATCACGCTGACGGGGGACTTCGGCAGGATAACGGAGTAAGAGAGGTCCGCGAAGCTGGTCGCATTGTAGACGTCTGTCACGACCAAGACGACGTCGTACTGACCGGGGCTCGCGAAGACATGGACGACCCAGGAGCCCGTCGACGTCGACCCGTCGGAGAAGCGCCACGCGTACGAAGTGATGCGGTCGTCCGGATCGTGGGAGGCGTTCGCGCTGAAGACGATCGGCGTGCCGATCTTCCCGACGGACCGGGACGGTGTGATGACCGCAACGGGCGGGGCGTTCACATACACGGAGTGGTTCGCGGTCGCGTTGAGGCCGGCGTTGTCGGTGACCACGAGCCGCACGACGTACGACCCGAAGGCCGCGTAGACGTGCGTCGGGTACGGCGTGCCGGTGAAGTTGCCCGTGCCGTTGCCGCCGCTCCCGGTCCCGTCACCGAAGTCCCACTGCCACGAGACGATGTATCCGTCCGGGTCGTACGACTGGTATCCCGCGTTGAAGAACACCGTCGAGTTCACGAAGGGCACCTGCGGATACCAGAAGAACTCGGCGACGGGCGGTAGATCCGGTTGGACCTGGAGCGTCTGATTCTGGGTTCCCGTGAGCCCGGCGTTGTCGACAACGGTCAGGGACACCGTGTAGTTGCCCGCCGCGGCATACACGTGGGAGGCGAAGTAGTCCGTCGAGTTGAACGTCGCTCCGTCGCCGAACGACCATCGGTACTCCGTGATGTAGCCATCCGGGTCGTACGAATAGTACGCGTAGAAATACGTCGGGGACCCGACCGTGGGCCGGTTCCCGATGAAGAAGCTCGCGACCGGCGGGACGTCCGGCCGTTGGAGCACGGGCACGATGCGGGATGCCGAGGCGGTGAGGCCTTGGTCGCTGTCGGTGACGGTCAAGGTCATCGTGTAGTTGCCCGGGGAGCGGTAGATGTGGGAGACGCTATTGTACGGGGTCGAATCGGCGGAACCGTCTCCCCAGGTCCAGGCGTACGACGTGATGGCACCGCCGTCCGGGTCCAACGCGTTTGCGTAGAAGCTCACGTAGTCGCCCGCGTAGGGGGTCGAGGGATACTGCTGGATCGAGAGGATGACGGGTGGACCGGTCACGGTGATCAAGGTCGAGCCGTACCCCGTCAGCCCGCGGGAGTCCCGCACCGTCACCTGGGCGAGATATCGTGCCGCGCCCGGATACGTATGAGTCGGGGATGCCCCGGTGCCGAACGTCCCGTCTCCGAAGGACCACGTATAGTTGTACGGACGGTGGCCTCCGCTGACGGACGCGCTGAACGTGACCGTGGGCGAGGAGCTGTTCGACTGCTTCGTCGAGATGCTGACTAGGAGCTTACTCGCGGGGAGGTTCGTGACCCCCCACCAGGCTTGGTACGCCGCGGTCTCGCTGAAGTTGTCCACGGGCACGACTGGATTCAAGAGACCGTCCGAGATCGCATGGAGGGTCAGGTTCTGCGGGGACCATCCGAGGCTGTCCCCGGTCCACGAGACGGAGACGGATCCGGTCGACAGGTTCACCGGCGACGAGGTCTGCGGCGACGGACCCAGGGTCAGGCCGGCGAAGACGAACGCACCGTTCGGCATCGCGGCCCCCGCATAGACCACAAAGCCCGGACCCAAGCCCTGGTTACTCGCCGGGCTCAGGTACGAGGAGCCGTCCAGGACGGCGCCTGCCGAGGAGACGTGGTACGCGTTCGATGCGTACGTGGAGTTGGCTTGTGAGCTCGAAAGGGTCAGGACCTCGATGCTTCCGTCGCTCAACTCGATGGCCCGTACCGGGTAGTCGTTCCAGCCGAGTCCTTGGATCGTTATCGTCCACGAGGCACTCAGGCTTGACGAAAGCTGGCTCAGGAAGATGCCGCCATACGTGTATCCGAGAACGAGCGGACCGCTCGCGGTCGCGATGAGGTCCCTCGGGTAGACCGGCGTGGAGTAGTACGAGCCGATGACGGTCTGGCCCAACAACGTGCCGTTCGTATCGAAGGCGTTGACGGCGGAGTTCCCGTTGAACCGATCGAACAGGACGAACGACCGGCCGGCGCCATCGACCGCGATCGCCGCCGGCCCGGCCGAGGTCCCGGAGGCCTGAGCCCAGCGAAGGGAGCCGCTCGATGTGAATGCCGCAACGATCCCGTTCGCGTAGGAGGACCCGCGTCCCACGACGACGAAGCCCCCCGTTAGTGGGTCCGTGGCGATCCGCTGCGGGTAGAAGATTTCCGTGATGTTCTCGGCAAACACCAGGGCTCCGTCGGCCGAGATTCGCGCGACGAACGAGGCCGGGATTGTCACGTTGTATTTCCCATTGGGCGCGGGGACGGAAAAGCTCGTGGTCTTCATTCCGAGGGCGTAGACGTCCCCGCCCGCGGCGAGAGACAGGTCGACGCTCGTGTTCACATCGAACGGGAACACGCGGTTCCACAGGAGATTCCCGGATGGGCCGAACTTCGCGACGAACCCTCGCTGTTCGAACGTGCTCAGATTCTGCTGGTTGCCCGCGATGAGGACGTTCCCGGCCCCGTCGACGACGACCGCGGTCGCGCGTTCGTTATCGTTCGTGCCCCACGTATGGCCGTACGGGATCGGAGCCGCGACCGTCAGCAGAGGTAAGATCGAAACGGCGACGATTGCAATGATCGTCATCCAGGTCGCGAGTCGGCTACGCAAGCGTGTCCCTCCTCCTGTGACCCATCTCGGGCGGCCGTCTTAATGTTTCCTACTTGGTAAGGTGATGCCCCGCGGATCCCTCTTCGACACGAAGCTCGCTGGCGCCGCGAAACGAGATTCCCCGCGCTTGGCACGCATCCCCGAGGGTTCGACTGAACGCGGCCATGTGTTCTGGATCTCCAATTCGCGAGAGTTCCTCCCGGAGTTCACTCGTCCGGACGGCGGTTTCGATTGCCTCGAGAGCGCCCCATCTCCCGTCCAGGGTCCTCGTGAACATTTTGGTGACGCCGGCTACCGAGAACGCGTCTGCGATTCTCTCGGGCGTCACGCCGCCCGTTGGTGGGTAGGCCGGGGCGAACGACACGAAGGTCGTCAGGCCTGCGTCCGCCAGTTGTCGCAGACACCGCAATCGAGCCT
>VBMG01000038.1 GCA_005878485.1 Methanobacteriota archaeon
CCTTCCCCGCGTACCTCTACGGGGCTGTCACCCTCTCTAGCCTCGGCGTTCCACCGGAGTTCGAGTTGGCGAGGTCAGGTGTGCCGGAGTCCGAACACCACACGGCCACCGCCTTTCAGCGGCGGCTTCGGTTTGCTCTGTACCCTCTTCGATCGCCTTTACTGAGGGCATCCCGTTTGGTCTCTTTTCCTCCCCGTACTAGGATGCTTCGATTCCGGGGGTTTCCGTTCCTTTCGGAACAACCTTGCGGTTAGGAGGTCCCATTCGGAGATCGTCGGATCACAGGTTCCTTGCGCCTACCCGACGCATTTCGCAGCTTGGCACGTCCTTCGTCGGCGCCCGAGCCGAGCCATTCCCCAGACAGCATGTTAGCCACGGACCTGTCGGCTTAGCACACGTCCAGGATGCATATGATCGGTATCAGTGGACGCTGTGCAAGCGGCGCGCGTGCGCCTCCAGCGCCCTCTACCCCTTCCCCTTCGACGCCCGCGCACGTCGAGGGTGCACGTCCGTCTCCGAGCGCAAAACGGGATGCCATTCGATGCAGAGCCCAAGATTGTCGGAGGCTCGTTTCACTATGCGATGGGCGTATTTAATCCTTGTCTCGTGCCCGTCGAGACGGGAGGCGCGCGGCATCGTCGATCCGAGCCTCCAGCGCCGCGACGAACCCTCGTTCTTCGTCCCGCCGTTTCCGCTCCAGGTAGCGGTCCCCGAAGACGCAGAGGCCGATCCAAATCCCACCCTCCATGGCCATCCAGAGTGCCGTGACCGGGCCTACAGAAGGTACGCGATCGCGATGAGGCCGATCAACGCGGCGAGGAGGCAAAGGCCGAAGGCGGTCCGCGACCTCAAACGTTCGCCCCGGACATCTGGACGATCCGCGCCTTCCCTCGGTCCACGAGGATTTGCGCGATCGTCTTCGGAAGCGTGACGACGTCCTCTTTCTTCAAGCGATACGTGGTGTCGATCCCCGCGAAAGGCGGGACGTCCTCGAGGACGTGGACGAGGACATGGTCTTTGAGCGTCGGCGCGACAGGGGCGCGCCTCGTTTCCTCGGCCCGAACGACCTTCATTCCGGCGGGCTTCTCTTTCGCGGTCACGACGGTGGACGCGGCCGGAGGCGGAGCCGGTTCCACGCCGAACGGGGAGCCACCGAAGGCATCCGTCCGCGACTTTCTCAGCAGGGCAACCATGTTGTCGAACAGGAATCGCTCTTGGGAGGGGAGGTTCGGGACCTCGACTTCCGTGCCGCTGGCGCGACTCGACGCCAAGAGCGCGAGTTTTCGTTCGCGGTACGTGAAGATCTGGTCACGCCTCTTGCGCACCTTCCGGAGTTCGTCCTGGAGAAGGAGAGCCTTCGGGGAGTTCGAGTCCTTCTGGGCCTCCTTGTTCGCGGATTCCTCGAGCCGGCCGATGTACGCGGCCAGCCGATCGTAGAAGTCCGCCTCGAGGCTCACGAGGGTCTTCTTGCCGCTCTCCTCGCGGTACACCTTCGTGACGCGCTCAAAATTGACCTCCTCCTCGCCCGGCATGTCGTGCATATCCGGCGGCCGATATTTGATGGCTTCCGCCTCGCAACCCTTATCGCCCGCGGACCCATCGGGTGGATGTCGGAGGGTCGCACCGTTTCGACGGCCCGTACAGGATCGGAGCGAACCCTCCCGCCGCCGTGGGGTGAACTCTGATGGACTGGGATCAACTGCACGAGGATCTCGCAAAGGTCCTCGAAGATCTCGCGGACAAGAACCGCCACGCCCCAATCATCGTGGAGGGAGAGTACGACCGGCGGTCCTTGCGGGCCCTCGGCGTGATGGGCGACATCCGGATGATCAATGAAGGATCCACGGTGTTCCGCCTGTGCGAGACGATCGCGGCGACGAACCGCGAGGCAATCATCCTCACGGACTGGGACGTCCGCGGAGGACGGCTCGCGCGACAGCTTCGGGATGCACTTTCGGCCAACGGAGTGCGGTTCGACGAGGACATCCGCGCCCGTCTCACCCGGCTGTGCCGGAAAGACATTACGGACGTCGAGAGCCTCCACACGTTCGTCGAGCGCGTTGCGGAACACGCGTCGACGGGGAGTCGGCAGCGGCCCTCGAAGCGATGGTACGCGGACCGGGTCCAACGGCGGGACACCCGGCGACGGTCTCGAACGTGAGAATAAGTTAAAGAATCTTTAAATAGGCCCGGCTGCAGTGAGGAACCGGGATAGCGGCTGAGGCCGCGATTCAACGATCCCACTCATCCGAATCTTCCTTTCCTGCCTCCAAGAAATCGGGAGGCTGCGCGGCCCTGCGGGGCGAGAGTTGTCCGGATAGCGGGACGTAAGTCGCAGACGTCGGCGCATCCCGGACAGTGCGAGAATGAACATCGATCCGAGTACAACGAAGTACCTCATCCAGGCCCGCCTCGAGGCGGAAGGGATCGTCGAGAAGCCCGACGTGGTCGGGGCCGTGTTCGGCCAGACCGAGGGGCTGCTGGGCGAGGAACTGGACCTGAGGGATTTGCAGAAGAGCGGGCGCATCGGCCGAATCGAAGTCGATGTGCAAAGCAAGAAAGGGCGAAGCGAAGGCACGATCCTAATTCCTTCCTCGCTGGACCAAGTCGAGACATCGATCCTTGCGGCGGCCCTCGAGACGATCGACCGTGTCGGGCCGTGCAAGGCGACGATCAAGGTCGACAAGGTCGAGGACACGCGGGTGACGAAGCGGAACAAGATCATCGAGCGAGCCCGCGCCCTCCTGTCGTCCATGGTCGAGGAGTCGAAGACCTCCGGGTCCGACCTGCTCGACGAGGTGCGCCAGAGCGTCCAGGTGTCGGAGATTGTCTCCTTCGGGACGGAGCGGCTCCCCGCGGGACCGAACGTCACGGACAGCGACGCGATCATCATCGTCGAAGGCCGACAAGACGTCCTGAATCTCCTGCGATCCGGCATCAAGAACGCGATTGCGGTCGAAGGCACGAACGTGCCCAAGACGATCCAAGAGCTGTCGAAGGAACGCGCGCTGACGGCGTTCGTTGACGGAGACCGCGGGGGAGACCTGATCCTGAAGGAGCTCCTCCAGGTCGCCGAAGTCGACTTCATCGCCCGCGCCCCGCGCGGCAAGGAGGTCGAGGAGCTGACGCAGAAGCAGATCATGAAGAGCCTGCGAAACAAGATCCCCGCGGACCAGTACGTGGAGATGTACGGCATCTCGGGCCAGGTGTACAAGGCCGAGTCCGAGTTCCCCGAGCCGAAGCCGTCGGGAGGACCGCAAGGCCGTCCGGAGCCCCGGTCCGAACCTCGTCCCGAGCCGCGCCCCGAGTTCCGGGAACCGCGGGAGGCTCCTGTGGAGCGCGCACCGGCTCCGCTGTCGCCCACCACGAAGGTCCTCAACCCGAAACTGGAGAAGTACCGCGACATGCTGGTCCAGCTCGGCGGGTCCTCGACGGCGCGTCTCCTCGATGAAGGGGATGGCGTCGTCACGGAGGTCCCGGTGCGGGAGCTCGTGGACACGCTCAAGACCGCGAAGCAGACCCGAGCGGTCGTCTTCGACGGGATCATCACGCAACGGATCCTGGACATTGCCGCGGAGATGAACATGCACTCCGTCGTCGGCACGAAGATGGGCACGATCACGAAGCAGCCCGCCGGCGTCGAAGTCTGGACCCGGAGCGACTTGGCTCCTTGAGCGGGGTGGGCCGTATCGCGCGGACGAAGCAGGTCACGGCGGACGAGGGGTTCGCCTTCGACGACTTCGACTCCACCACGGAGATCGCGATCCCGGACGATCCGCTGAAGCGGGTCGTCGGCCAGGACGAGGCCGTCGCGCTCGCGCGCATCGCGGCGAACCAGCGGCGGCATTTCCTCCTGGTCGGCCCGCCCGGGACGGGCAAGTCGATGATCGCCCAGGCGCTCTCCCTCCATCTTCCCGCGGTGACGGAGGAGATCCGCGTCGTCCACAATCCGGAGAATCCGGAACGGCCTCTCATCGAAGTCAAGCAGCGGGACGAAGTCCTGCAGGAACGGAACCGGCTGGCCGGGGCCGAGGGGGACTTGATCGACCCGAAAGAAGCGCCGATCAACGTCGCGGAGCGGCTCGGGTACAAGTGCGTCCATTGCGGGACGTACTCGTCGCCGACCGACCGCATGTGCCCGAAGTGCGGGCGACCGAAGGCGGCGTCCCAGGCGAACGTCGGGAATCCGTTCGGCGACCTGCTCGGCGGCATCTTCGAAGTCACGTTCGCACAGCTCCAGGGGCGGGATCGGGTGACCACGACCCGACAGCAGTTCGGCAAAGAAGAGGTCGTGGTGTACGAGCGAGCGGGCGACATGATCCGGGTCCTCGACCAGAAGGCGCTCGAGAAGCGACGCGAGGTCGAGAAGGAGAGCCCGCGAAAAGTCCTCGTCCCAATCGCGCGAAGGCCGTTCGTGCTCGCGACCGGGGCGAGCGAGACCGAGCTCCTCGGGGACGTGCGGCACGACCCGTACGGCGGCCATCCGCAGCTGGGCACCCAGCCGTACGATCGCGTCGTCGCCGGGGCGATCCACGAGGCCCACCAAGGGGTCCTGTTCATCGACGAGCTCCCGCAGCTGGGCTTCCTCCAGCGGTTCATCTTGACCGCGATGCAAGAGAAGCGGTTCCCGATCTCCGGGAGGAATCCGCAGAGCGCGGGCGCGAGCGTGAAGGTCGAGAGCGTCCCGTGCGACTTCATCTTCGTCGGCGCGTGCAACATCCAGGACCTCCCGCACATCTTGTCGCCGCTGCGTTCGCGGATCACGGGTGCCGGGTACGAGGTGCTCGTCGAGACGACGATGGCGGACTCCGACGTGAACCGCGCGAAGCTCGTGCAGTTCGTCGCGCAGGAGATTGCGGTCGACAAGCGGATTCCGCCCGCGACGCGCGATGCGGTCGGGGTCGTGATCGACGAGGCCCGACGGCGTGCGAAGTCCTTGGACAACAAGGACAAGGCGCTGAGCCTGCGCCTCCGGGAACTCGGGGGCCTCATCCGATCCGCGGGCGACATCGCGGTCACCGAGGAGTCGAAGTTCATCGAGGCGGACCACGTCCGGCGAGCGGTCAAGGTGTCCCGGTCGATCGAGGACCAGATTCGCGAGCGATACGGATCGTACACGGCGGGCGTCGGGACCGACCTGTCTCCGGCGCAGCGCGAGGCGTCGCCGTACCACTACTGGAACGAGCACAAGGCGGACGACGTCCAGGGCTACCAGTGATCACATACCGGCTGGCCCGTTCCGCGTCTCGGCTCTCCGGGCCTTCCTCACAAGTGTCTAATCATTTTATAGCCATCTTCGCCGTCCGTGTAGAACTTCGGGAGATTCTGGGCGATTTCGAAGCCGTATCGCTTGTAGAACCGGATCGCTTCGTCGTTCGAGATTCGCACTTCGAGTTCGATTCGTCGGATGCCGCGCATCGCACAGACTTGGATGAACGCGTTCATCATCTGGCTTCCGAACCCCCGCCGGCGGAAGCCCGCGGTCACGGCGAACATCAGGACGCGAGCTTGGCCGTCCGCGCTGAGCACGGCCGCGAGGAAGCCCACGGGATGGCCGTCGAGATCCGCCACCAGGAACCCGTCCCGCCACCATCGGTGGATGTCGAGGTACAGGGAGGTCGGGTAGTTCTCTCGGAGCGCATCGCGGACGATCGAAGCGATTGCGGGGATGTCGTTCGGCATGAAGGGCCGGATTCGCACCGGGCCGGGCGAAGGGGCCGCGCCATTTGAAAATGACGGTCATCGGCAAACTCATCATCCCTTGCGGCGTTCGACCGGCGTGCGGATCTTCGTCGAGTTGTCCGGGGAACATCCGACTCTTCCTCGGGCGGAAGCGCTCGCGGCGATGGCCGCGGAGCGCGTCGAGGTGAAGGCCACGACATTCGGACCGCACCTGCTTCGGCTGGAGACCACGGGACCGGTGGAGCGGGCTGCACGTCGCTTAGGTCTGGCGCACCTCGTTTGCGAAGAACTCGCATCCGGCGACCTCGATTCGATTCGCGAATTCGCGCGGTCCCAGGATCTGGGCGGTCGAACGTTCCGGGTCCGGGCGCGAGGTATCGGCGTCGACATCGAGCCCCGCGGGGTGGAGGAGCCGCTCGGCGGAGATTTCGGACGGACGGGTCGGGTCGACCTCGATGCGCCCCAAATCGATTATCGCGTCCTCGTCGGTGACGAGTTCGTCTTGGGTCGGATCCTGCATCGCGTGGACCGCGCACGGCTCGAGGCCACGAAGGTCGCTCACCGCTCGTTCTCGCTCCCGATCTCCCTCCATCCAAAGTTCGCACGAGCCCTCGTGAACCTCGCGGGGATTCCGATGGCCGGAACGGTCCTGGACCCATTCTGCGGGACGGGCGGGATCCTGCTCGAGGCGGCGGAGCTCGGCCTCCGAGCCGTTGGGTTCGACCGAGAAGGAAAGATGGTTCGCGGCGCGCGGTCTTCGTGCCGTGAAGTGGGAAAGGCCCCCGACTTCGCGGTCGCGGATGCGGGCCGTCTTCCGATCCGCTCCGGATCCGTCCACGGGATTGCGACGGATCCTCCCTACGGAAGGGCGGCGTCGACTCGCGGCGAGCCGGTCGACCGCCTCTATGAACGGGCCTTCGAAGCGTTCGTGGACGTGTTGAACCGAGGCGCTCGCGTCGCGGTCGTCCTACCGACCGAGAAGGCGATCGACATCGGGACGGCCCGGATGGAGCTCGCGGAGCGTCATGCGCTGCGGGTCCACCGCTCCCTCGCCCGCTACTTCTGCGTCTTCGTCAAGGCGTGACGTGGAGGGTCACCGTCAGATCCTTCGCGGCGACGGAAGCGTCGAGGGTTGAGGCACGCACGGCGAATGACACGATTGAGGGGGCGGGCCAAGAAACAGGAGCCGTCACATTCAGGTCGAAGACGGCGCCTTGAGTCGCGTTTAGGCTGAGCTCGGTGGCGTTCGTATCGACCGGGGTTCGGTTGGAGCCGATTGTGTACGCCGTGAAGCGGAACACGAAGCCGCCGGCCTCCAAGTTAGGCTCGATTGCCGTCACGACGACCTGCTCCCGTGTCGGTCCGGTGTTGTTTAACGCGAAGGTCACCGTGATCGACGTGCCTCGGATGATTGTTGTGCTGATCTCGGATTCGGCCAGCCCATTCAGATCCCGGAAAACGAGCGCGCGCTCGCTCGAGATCGCGACGAACGGCTGCGGCACGAACGTCAGGACAAGGATCGCGACCGCCCCGATCCCGACGAGCTTTCGCGTCACATCGAGTCGCGTGATGTCGTTCAACGGCGGCGGATGGCGGATTCCCAAGACGAAAATCAAGAAGCCGAAGAGGAACCAGCCCGGATACGAAAACGTGATGCTGAGCCCAAACAGGATCAGGACCGCGGCCCACGACACGTACACCTGGCGGTTTCCGAGGAGGGCCCGCGCGACGTGCCCTCCATCCAGCTGTCCGGCCGGGAGGAGGTTGATCGCGGTGACGAAGAGCCCGACCCAGCCTGCGAACGCGAGGGGATGCATGCTGTTCTGCGGGAGCGGGAAGAACAACGAAAGGAAGCTGAACAAGATGGATGGACGGATCGCTTCGCCGGCGACGCCAATCGAAACCCCCGGTGCACCCGCCGAGAGGGCGAGCCCCGCGAGCGTCACCGGAATGGCGATCGCGAAGCCGACGAGCGGACCAGACACGCCGATGTCGAGGAGCGCCCGCCGATTCGGAATCGGGTCCCGCATGCTAATGAACGCCCCAAACGTCCCGAGCGGCGGGAGGGATGGCAGGAAGAATGGCAGAGAAGCCTGGACCTTGTACCGCTTCGCGACGACGTAGTGGCCCATCTCGTGGCAGCCAAGAATCGTGAGGAGTGGGAGGCTGAAGAACAGGGTCCCAAGGCCGATCGACTCGGGGGACAGGATTGGTGCTCCGGAATAATCGGCCCAGTTCCACGCTCCGCCGAAGAACACGGTCGTGAGGATCGTGACGGCGAGCAACCCCAAGTTCACCTCCCGCCTCGCGAATCGAGCCTTGAGACGGCGCTGAACATGCAGGAGCGTCTCGCCCTTCTCCTGCGTCACGGTCGGGATGTAGTCCCTCGGGACGAGATCCTGGCGGAGGGCCTCGAAGGGCGCATCGAGTCCGGTCGGCGGCGCGGCCACTTGAAACGTGAGCGCCATCGGCGTCACGACGACTCCGTAGACCGAGAAGTGTTTCGCGATGGCGGCGCGGATCGACTCGATTTCCGCCTCCGCCGACATCATTGCGCGAGCCATTCTTCCCGCGTATTAAAAGGTGCGGGGGTCAGATAGGGCGGGTGCCCACCAGCCAGAGGACGACGGCGGTCCCAAGGCCTGCCGCGGCGAATCGGAGCCCCGTCACGACCACGCGCTCGCGCACGAGATTCCCGAGGTACGCGCCGATGACGAAGAGGATGGTGAGGGCGACGACGATCGCCGCGATCGTCGCGGTGCCCACGTCGAGGAAGAAGAACGGAATCAGCGGAAGGATGGCCGCGAGCAGAGGCGCCACTCCATGGACGGCCGCGCTGACGATCGCCGCGAACTGAAACGCCTCCTTGTGTTCCTCACTGAGCCGGGCGAGCAAAGCCCGTTCGATCGTGGTGATGTCGAGCTTCTTTTCGACCCGCTCCGCCTCGTACGCACCCACGGCGCTGCTGACCGCGAGGGCAACGGCGGCGCCGACGGAGGCCGACAAGATCAAGGGCTTGTGCGCCTCCGTCGCCCCGGCCCCGACCGCCCCGATGATGATGCCCAGGACCGTCAGGGCGCCGTCAAACGCGCCGATCACGAAATAGCGGCGGACGACCGGCCCGACGTTCGTGATTTCGTCGTACTCCCGAATACGGCGACGCCAGGCCCGGAAAGCCATGTCATCCGCTCTCGATCCCGAGCTTTTCGCGGATGAGTTCCTCGAGTTTGGAGGCGGCGGCCCGCGCCATCTCCAGGTTCGGAAAACTGGCCTCCGCGAAATCCGGCTTTCCGCCGCCTTTCCCGCGGAACTGAGGCGCAACGGCCCGCACGAGTTCCGCCGCGTCGATTGGGACCTGCGTCCCTCGCGTGAGCACGAGTTTCACGTCGCTCGGTGCGGCGGCCCAGTAGATGCCGGTCGCCCGCGACTCCGAGGCGGTCGCCTTTGACATCGACATCATGAATCGCACGCCTTGCGGCACTTCCCCTTTCGGAATCGGCCAATTGCCCTTCGCGGATTCGATCTTCTGGCGGGCGTTCGCCGTTGCCTGCTCGTCGGTCGCGCGTTCGGAGAGCTTTCGGAGCTCCTTCCACTCCGACACGATCCGTTCCGTCGTCGGCACGAGTTGGTCCGCGGGGACCCCGAGGATGTCCGAGGCGCGGCGCACCTCTTCGGACTGCTTCCGCACCGCGTCGAACGCGGGTTTGCCCGCGGCGTACTCGAGGCGCACGACGCCATCCTGGATCCGCGTGGACCGGAGGATCTTGATCAGGGCGACATCGCTCGTCCGAGCGACGTGGGTGCCGCCGCACGCCTCCGCGTCCCATTTCGCGATCTCCACGACACGCAGTTCGCCGCCCGGGACGGAGCCACCTTGGTAGAGCCGGAATCCGAACTTCCGTTCCGCCAGGTCGCGGGGCAGGACCTTCGCACGGACCTGCCGAGCCGCGAGGACCTGGTCGTTCGCGAGTTCCTCGATCTTGTTGAGCTCCGCGTCGGTCAGGGCGTCGTAGTGCGTGATATCGAGCCGCGCGACGTCGGCCGCCTTGTGCGCCCCGGCTTGCCACACATGATTCCCCAGGGCTTTCCGCGCCGCCCCGAGGACGATGTGGGTCGCGGTGTGATTCCGCATCAGTGCTTCTCGGCGAGGGGCGTCGATCGTGCAGGCGACCCGCTTACCTCGCAGCCGGCCCGCGTCGCCGCGGACGAAATGCAGGACGGTCGGCCCGACCCGCTGTACGTCGTACACCTCGAACTCGTCCAGGGTTCCGTGATCCGCCTCCTGGCCGCCGCCTTCCGGGTAGAAAAACGTCTGGTCCAGCGCGACGGCCTCACCTTCCACCGCGAGGACTTTCGCGCGGAACGTGCGCCGCCGGCGGTCCTCGTACACTCGGAGTTTCGTCGGCGGGAGATCCTTCGAGATCTCGATTCGTTTCGCCGGTTCCGTCGCCGGCCGTTCGTGTCGCGCCGCGACCCGCGCGTAGAAATCGTCGGGCACCGCGATGGGAAGGTCCGTGAACTCCTGCACGACGTCGGGGTTCAAGCCGTGGCTGTCGTACAGCTGCAACAGCGTCTCGACGTCGAACCCCTTCCCGGTGGCGGTCAGGTCTTCTGCGATCTTTGCGACAGTCGCCCGGCCCTTTTCGAGTGTTTCCTTGTACCGGGCCTCCTCGACCTTCAGGAGCTTCACGATGTCGCCCTTGTTGAAGAAGAACTCCGGGTAGTCCTCCCGCATCTGGTCGATCATGAACGAGACCGTGTCGACGAGGCTGTACGTGATGTTGAGGTCCTTCAGCGCTCGGAGCCCGCGGCGAATCAGGAGGCGGGCGAAGTATCCCTCGCGGCTGTTCGACGGGACGACGCCGTCGCCCAAGACGAAAATCAGAGCGCGGGCGTGGTCGCATAGCGTGTAGAGCTTCTCGAGGGGCGTGACTTGCGCGATCAGTTCATCGACGGACATGCCGACGCGGGCGGCGGTCTGCTCCCGGATCGCGCGGATGTCACCGAGGCTTTCGATCTTCAACAGTGCCGCGACCTTCGAGTATTCTCGCAAGATACGGTCGTCCACCCGTTTCGCGCCCGTGGCCCGCTTCAGGTACGCGAGGGCCTCGCCGAAGACGGCCTCGTACGCGGAGGTCGTCGCCTGGGAGAGCCACGTGAGCCGCTCAAGCCCGTATCCCGTGTCCACGACCTGCGTATCCATCGGGACGCGGTGGCCGTTCACCTCGCGATTTACCATGAAGACGAGGGTCGCCGCTTCCGCTCCACCGAAGACCACCTCGAAGCACGGTCCGCTGTTTCCTCCGCCCTGCCACCACGACTCCTTGTATCGCGGGAGCGCTGGATCGACGCCGAGCCGTTCCGTCAGGAACAGGTGGCACAGCTCGACGGTTCGATCCTTGAAGTACAGAAACTTCTTCGGGAAGTTGAACGCGTGATGGGCCATCATCTCGAACATCGTGAAGTGCTGGCCCGTCTTCCCCACGTTATCGAGGTCCGTGAACCGGACGCACGGCTGGCTGATCGCGAGCGGGTTCGCCGGCGGGCTCGCCTCGCCGCTGATCACCCACGGCTGGAACGGGTACACACTCGCCTGGACGAAGAAGACGTCGTCCCGCCACCGAGCGACGATTGGATAGCGCTTCACGCGGACGTGGCCGTTCTGCTCGAGGAACGAGAGGAAGTCCTCGCGCATTGAGCGATAGGTGAGTTTCTTCTTGAACGGAGAGGCGCCGATGAAGTCGTATTCCTGGCACGGGGCCTCGCCGCACGTCTCGTGATGTCCAAGAGACCAGAACGGCGTGCTGCACTTCGGACACGTCTGGCGGGTGAACCCTTGCTTCCGGAACAGCTCGACTTCATACTCGCTCTCCGGCATTTTCGGCATCCGAACGAGCCGCGGGCCTTAAAGGTTCTCGGGACGCGACGTTCGTTTCGCCGTGTGACCGTCGTCTATCCCTGCAAAAGTTCCTTCGCGATGACGATTCGCTGAATTTCGCTCGTGCCTTCGCCGATCTCGGTCAGCTTCGCATCCCGCAGCATCCGTTCGACGGGGTAGTCCGAGATGTATCCGTAACCGCCGTGGATTTGCACGGCCTTGTTCGTGACGAAGGACGACATCTCGCTCGCGTACAGCTTCCCCATCGCAGCCTCTTTCTTGAACGGCTGACCGCGGTCCTTGAGCCAGGCGGCGCGGTGGACGAGCGTGCGGGCTGCATCAATCCGGGTGGCCATGTCCGCGAGCATGAATTGGATCGCTTGGTGCTCCGCGATCGGCTTCGAAAACTGGATTCGTTCCTTCGCGTATTTGACGGCCTCCTCGAACGCGCCCTGCGCAATTCCCACGGCCATGGCACCGATGCCGATTCGGCCTCCATCCAATATCTTCAACGCGTTCACGAAGCCTTCATTCTCCTTGCCAAGGAGCGCGCCCTTCGGAACCCGGCAATCGGACAGGATCACCTGAGACGTAGCGCTCCCTCGGACGCCGAGTTTGTCCTCCACCCGACCGATCGACAGTCCCCGGTTCCCGCGTTCAACGATGAACGCGCTGATGCCTCGGTTCCCCTTCGCGGGCTCTGAGATCGCATGGATGACGAAGGTTCCCGCGACGGGGGCGTTTGTGCAAAAGGTCTTCGTGCCGTTGAGAATCCAGCCGTCCTTCACCTGCTTCGCGGTCGTCTGCATCGCGGCCGCGTCCGACCCGCTCGTTGGCTCGGTCAAGGCCCACGCGCCAATCTTCCGCCCGCTCGCGAGGTCCGGAATGTACGTCCGCCGCTGATCTTCGTTCCCCGCGAGCCAGATGTTCCCGGTGCACAGGGAGTTGTGGGCCGCCATGATGAGCGCATGCGAGCCGCAGACGCGAGCAACCTCCTCGATTGCGACCACAAGGGCCACCGCGTCGAGACCGGCACCTTCGTACTCCTCCGGAATCGCCATGCCCAGGAAGCCGAGCCCCGCCATCTTCGCGATGGTCGCTTTCGGAAACTCACCGGTCTTGTCGACGTGGGCCGCGACCGGCCGGATTTCCTTCTCCGCGAAGTCCCGCGCGGTCTGACGAATCATCTCGTGTTCGGGAGACAGGTCGAACTCCATCGATTCGCCTTGGGCCTGGAAAGGCGGGATGGCTCTTAGGGCTTCGCCCCGACGGGCTCGGGAGTTCTCCGCCGTCGATCTCCCAGGGCGGCGAGGACCTCGCGGCTCTCTTTCAACACGTCAACGAGCGCATCCCGCTCTCGGGTGACGTACTCGATGATGTCCGCGTACCTTCCTTCGCGGTACATCTTCGGCACCCGCGCGCCGCTCTCTTTGTCCGCGAACCTCCCGAGACTCGAACCTTCGAACGCCCCGCGGTTCAGCAACACAAGGATCGGCGCGAGGTCCAAGTACGGCTTCGTGAACCAGTAGTACTTCAGCTTCGCCATGTCCCAATCGACGAGCTTCCACTTCGTCGCGCGCTCGATGAGGAACGTCACATCGAACCGCAGGCGATTCCCGATGGGGACGAAGTCCCACGTCGGCTCGAGAATCCCCTTCTCCAGGACCATCTGAATGAGCTGCTTCTCCCCCCACTCCCACTCCGCGATGACCTGGAACGTACCCATCGGCACGAGGTCGTCCGTAAAGGTCTGATACTGGGCGGTCACGATCCGGTCTTGTTGTGGGTCGTCCCCGGTCGTCTCCAGGTCGAAGTAGTAAAGGGGCAGGAAGACCCCGTCCGTCTCAACAAACGGCCGGAGGGAGCTTAAGCCCTTGCGCACGCGACAGTCTTTTGAGGATTCCCGGTCTTCCCCGCGTGGGCCGCGACCCGCGGAAGGGAGGACGTGCGCGTCGGAATCATCGGGATTGGGATGACGGCGTTCCGTCCCGCGACGCCGGAATACAACTGGAAGGAACTCATGTTCGAAGCCGCGTCCCGCGCGTACGCGGACGCCGGCGTCGATCCGCGGTCCGACGTAGACTCGTTCCTCACCTGCGCGGAAGACTACTACGAAGGATTCGGGATATTCGACGAATTTGTCCCGGACCAGCTCGGGGCGGCGCTTCGCCCCACGTGCACCGTGTCCGGGGACGGCCTTCAGGGCCTCGCGAACGCGTTCATGCAAATCGAGACGGGGCTCGTCGACGTCGCGGTCGTCGAGGCCCACAGCAAAGCGTCGGACATCGTCACCCTCGAAGGCGTCATCGAACACGCTCTGGACCCAGTTTGGAACAAGCCGTTGGGTGCCCACCCGTTCGTCATCGCGGGGCTCGAAGCGGACGCCTACCTTCGCGCGACGAAGACGCCTCGGAAGGCGCTCGCAGCCGTGGTCCAGAAGAACCGCCGGAACGCCCTAAAGAATCCTCTCGCGGCGTACGCCGCCAAACTTGAGATGGACGAAGTGTTGAGTTCGGAAGAACGGTTCGCGCCGCTCCGGTCGCTCGACATCGCGAACCCGGCGGACGGATGCGTCGTCCTCGTGTTGGGCTCGGAGACGGCCGCGACGAAACTCCACGCGAACCCGGTCTGGATTCGCGGGGTCGGATGGGCCAGCGACTCGCCCAGCCTCGAGACGCGCGACTGGGCCGGCGGGGAGTACGCCCGCCTCGCGGCCGCGATGGCGTATCGGCTTGCCAAGATCCGGCGGCCCTCGACGGAAATCGACCTCGCGGAGGTCGACGATCGGTTTTCCTTCAAGGAGCTCCTGCATCTGGAAGCGATCGGGCTCGCGAAGAAAGGCGAAGCCGGGAAGCGGGCTCTGCGCGGCGACTATGGGGCGGACGGATCCCTGCCGGTGAACGTGTCCGGCGGATCCCTCGGATGCGGGAACGTGTTCGAGGCGACCGGGTTGCACCGCGCCGCCGAGGTGGCGCTCCAATTGCGAGGCGACGCAGGGATCCATCAGGTCGACGGGGTCCAGGTGGGCGTCGCCCAATCCTGGCGGTTCGTCCCCAGCGCAACGGGCGCCGTCGCGGTCCTGGGGGTGGGTCGCTGAGGAAGGTCGGCGTCGTCGGGGCCGGCATGACGCTTTTCCGTCGCCGCCTCCAAGAGACCGGCAAAGAGATGTGCTTCGAGGCCACGAAGATGGCGCTCGATTCCGCCGGGCTGACGCGGGCGGACGTCGACACGGTTGTCTGCGGCACGGCCCCGGACGCCTTCGATGGCGTCGCGATGAAGGGCGAGTACCTCCTCGACGGGTGCGGCGGCTACCGCAAGCCGTACACCCGCGTCTTCACGGGAGGCGGGACGGGCGTCTTCAGCACGATCGCGGGGTGGTGGCACGTCGCGTCCGGGCTCGCGGACGTCGCGCTCGTCGTCAACGAAGAGAAGATGTCCTCCTGCCAGCCCCACCCGCAATCCGTGTTCGCCCACATTTGGGACCCGATCCTTGATCGGCCCCTCAAGCCGAATCTCGTCTGGATCTTCGCGATGGAGATGAATCGGTACATGACCGTCTACGGCGTGAAAAAGGAGGACATCGCGCGCGTCGCGGTCAAGAACAAACGGAACGCGGTCGGCCATCCGTGCGCACAGCTCGCCGACCCGAACATCACGGTCGATGACGTCCTGAACAGCGAGGTGATGGCGTGGCCCGTGCAGCGGCTCGACATCAGCCCGCCCAGCGACGGGGCGTCCGCCGTGGTCCTCGCATCGGAGGATTTCATCCGGAAGCGGCGCATCAAAGACCGCGCATGGATCTCGGGCGTCGGGTGGTGCATCGATTCGACGATGTGGACGGACCGCGACCTCGTGTTCCCGGAGTACGTGGCCCGCGCCGCGAAGATGGCGTACAAGATGGCGAAGATCGACGAGCCACGCCGGCAGATCGACTTCGCGGAGCCGTACGATCCGTTCGACTACAAGGAATTGCACCACCTCGAAGGGTTGCTCCTCGCGGACAAGGGAGAGGCGCCCACGCTGACCCGCGAGGGGGTCACGGAGCGGGACGGGAAAATGCCGGTGTGCCCGTCCGGCGGCCTTTTGGGAGTCGGCAACCCGATCGCCGCGACGATGGGGATGAAGATCGGCGAGCTCTTCTGGCAGCTCACCGGCCAGGCGGGCGAACGGCAGATCCCACGTGAGGTGCATACGGGCGTGTCCCAGGCTTGGGGCGACCTGATGCAGTACGGGAGCGTCGTGGTGATGCGCGCATGACCGCTCGGATCTCGCGATGGCCCGGGATCGAGCTCACCGCGGCGGACCTCCACGAAGGCAAGGTGACCCAGACCCGATTCCGCCCCGACGCGAAGTACGCGTGGTCCGCCGGCGAGGCGATGTCGCGGTTCCTCGAGGAACTGCAGAACGGCCGCCTCATTGCGCGCACGTGCCGAAAGTGTGCCCGGGTCCTGTTCCCGCCGCGCATGTTCTGCGAGGAGTGTTTCCGGCCGACGGACGCCTGGACGTACATTCGGGACACCGGGACGATCGAGACGTTCTCGATTTCCTATCTCGACACGGACGCCCGGCGGATTCCGGAGCCCATCCTGGTCGGCGTCGTGAGCCTCGACGGGGCGTCGCCGAAGATGGGCATGATGCACTATTTCGGCGGGATGACGAAGGACGAGATTCGGATCGGCATGCGCGTGAAGGCCGTGTGGAAGCCGAAGGAGGAACGCCGGGGGAGCGTCCTCGACATCCTCGGCTTCCGGCCGCTAGGGGAGGGCGAGTCGTGACGTTCCTCGACCGGACGACGGACGCCCGGCGGTTCCGCCACTGGGAGGGCAACGTCGAGGCGGATTACATCTACACCTCCGGCGTCGCGGGGGAGCGATTCTTCGTCGCGCTTCGCGACGAGGGCCGGATCCTCGCCTCCCGGTGTACGAGCTGCGACCTCAACTACCTCCCACCGCGGATGTTCTGCGAAGACTGCTTCGCGGAACTCACGGAGTACCTGGATGTACCCAAAACGGGACAGGTGGCGGCGGTCACGGTCGCATACGAAGATCGGACCGGCGCGAAGCTCTCCCACCCCCAGGTCTGGGGGTTCGTCATCTTCAAAGGAATCCGCGGGGGCCTCCTCCACCGGCTCTTGGTTCCCCCCGCCCGGGCCCGCGCGGGTTTGGCGGTGCGCCCCAAGCTCAGGCCGCGGGAGGCGCGTACCGGGACGATCGCGGACATCGACGGATTCGAGCCGGTCCGTTTTTGATTCTGAAAATCGGGTCGACGGCTTGATTACCCCCTTCCCGGCTACTACGCCTAGATGATGCGAAGGCCCTCGATGGACACGGAGTCGAAGACCTTCAAATTCAAGATCTGCCTCGTCGGGGAGGAAGGCGTCGGCAAGACGAGCCTCATCCACCGGTTCGTGTCCGGCGCGTTCGACGAGTCCTACATCCGGACCCTCGGGGCCGTCGTCTCGAAGAAGACGGTCGCACTGGGCACGATGCAGGGCCGGCCCGTCCAGGTCGACATGATGATCCTCGATATCATGGGCAAGCGCACGTTCCTCCAGCTGTTCAAGGAGGCCTACTTCCACGGAGCGAAAGGCGTCCTCGCGGTGTTCGACGTGACCCGCGCCCAATCGCTCCGAGACCTGACGAAGTGGATCGACGGGGTTCGCGACTCCGTGGGACCCGTTCCGGTGTACGCGCTCGGAAACAAGACGGACCTCGCCCACCGCCGCGAAGTGACCACGGAGGAGGCTTCGTCCACGCTGCTTTCGTACGAGTGCCCGGTCCTCTACACGTCCGCGAAGACCGGCGAGAACGTCGAGCAAGCCTTCCAAGGGCTCGCCAAGACGATCGTCGAGTCGAGCTCCTCCCAGTGAGCGGCCACAAGCGTCTTATAGCATCGGACAATTGAAAGCACGCAGGGCGTTCATGCGGCACGAGGACGAGCGGAAGGTCCTCGAAGAGGAGTTGAAGCGGTGGCAAGAGACCACCCTTCGCGAGGCGCTCGAAGCGCTCCCGGAACGCCGCAAGGAATTCATCACGACCTCCGGTCGGCCTGTGAGGAGGTTGTACACGCCGCTCGACGTCGCCGGGAAGGCGGACGAGCGGCTCGGCAACCCCGGCGGTTTCCCATTCACCCGCGGCATCCATCCCACCATGTACCGCGGCCGGCTGTGGACGATGCGGATGTTCGCCGGATTCGGGGGCGCGGAGGACACGAACCGCCGATTCAAGTATCTGATCGCCCACGGCGAGACCGGCCTCAGCGTCGCGTTCGACATGCCGACCCTCTACGGATATGACACGGACGAGCCGGAGGCGAAAGGGGAGTTCGGGACGTGCGGCGTCGCCGTGTCGTCCCTGGACGACATGCGGATCTTGTTCAGCGGGATCGATGTCGGCGGCGTCAGCACGTCGATGACGATCAACAGCCCGGCCTCCGTCATCTGGGCGATGTACCTCGTGATGGCGGAAGGCCGCGGGGTGCCGTGGGCGGGGCTTCGGGGCACGATTCAGAACGACATCCTGAAGGAGTACCAGGCCCAGAAGGAGTGGATCTATCCGCCCGAGGCGTCGATGCGGCTCGTCGTGGACACGTTCGAATTCGGCTCGAAGCACGTTCCCGAATGGAACACGATTTCGATCAGCGGGTATCACATCCGCGAGGCGGGCGCGACCGCGGCGCAGGAACTCGCGTTCACCCTCGCGAACGGGATGGAGTACGTCCGCTGGGGAGTCGACCGCGGTATGAAAGTCGACGACTTCGCGCTCCGCCTTTCGTTTTTCTTCAACGCCCATAACGATCTCTTCGAGGAGCTCGCGAAATATCGCGCGGCGCGTCGCATCTGGGCGCGCGAGATGCGCGACACGTTCGGTGCCAAGGACCCGCGGGCGTGGCGCCTGCGGTTCCACACCCAGACGGCGGGCGTGAGTTTGACCGCGCAGCAGCCGGAGATGAACATCGTCCGGACGACGATCCAGGCGCTCGCGGCGGTCCTCGGGGGCACTCAGTCCCTCCACACAAACGCCTTCGACGAGGCGTACCAAGTTCCGAACGAGAGGGCCGCGCGGATTGCGCTGAGGACCCAGCAGATCCTCGCGCACGAGAGCGGGGTGGCCAACACGGTCGACCCGCTCGGCGGCTCCCACTTCCTCGAAGCGCTGACGGACGAGCTGGAGGCGGAAGCATACCGCTACTTCGACCGGATTTCGGAACTCGGGGGCGTGATCCCCGCGATTCGGAAGGGGTTCTTCCAACAGGAAATCGCGAACTCCGCGTATCGATACCAGCGGGAAGTCGAGGACAAAGAGCGGATCGTCGTCGGCGTCAACGATTTCGTCGTCGACGAACAGACGGAGATCGAGCCGCTCCGCGTGTCGGAGGCGTCGTTCAAGGCTCAGGTCGAACGCCTTCGGAAGCTGCGCCGGACTCGGGACGCGAAGAAGCACGAGCAGGCGCTCGAGCGTCTCTTCAAGGCATGCGAGTCGGACGAGAACACGATGCCGTTCATCCTCGACGCCGTGCGCGCGAAGGCGACCCTCGGCGAAATCTGCGACGTGATGCGACAGGTCTTCGGCCCCTGGGAGGAGCCGCTCCTTTACTGAGGTGGTTCCGATCCCGAGGAAGATCCGCGTCCTGATCGCGAAGCCGGGCTTGGACGGTCACGACCGCGGCGCGAAGGTCGTCGCCCGCGCCCTCCGAGACGCCGGCATGGAGGTCATCTACACCGGGCTGCGGCAAATGCCCGAGGACATCGTCGAGGCCGCGATCCAAGAGGACGTCGATGCGATCGGCCTGTCGTCCCTCAGCGGTGCCCATATGACCCTGTTTCCCGAGGTCGTCCGTCTGCTGAAGAAACGCGGATCCGGCGAGATCGTCGTGGTCGGCGGCGGGATCATCCCCGCGGACGACATCCCGAAGCTCAAACGGGCGGGCATCAAGGCGGTCTTCGGACCGGGCACGCCGCTCGGCGAGATCGTGTCGTTCTTCAAGAAGGCGGGCAAGGGAGCGTGAGCCGACGGCCCGCAAGCCGTCGCGGACTCGCGACTCGGTGCGGGACCTCGTCGCGGCGCTCCTCCAGGGGGACAAGCGCGCCGCGGGAAAACTCATTTCGTTGATCGAAGACGATGAACCGGAGGCCGTGGACGCCCTTCAACGAATCTACCCGCACACGGGGCGCGCCCACGTCGTCGGGTTCACAGGCCCGCCGGGCGTCGGAAAGAGTTCCCTCATCAATCGCTTGGTTCGAACCTTCCGGGCCCGAGGCAAGACCATCGGGGTCGTCGCGGTCGATCCGACGTCGCCGTACACGGGCGGCGCGGTGCTGGGTGACCGGATCCGCATGGCGGACACGGGCATCGACCCGGGAGTGTTCATCCGTTCGATGGCGACGCGGGGCCACGCGGGCGGCCTCGCCTTGGCCACGTTCGATGCCGTGCGGGTCCTCGACGCGATGGGATCCCAGGTGGTCTTTGTCGAGACGGTCGGGGCGGGACAGAGCGAGGTCGAAATCGCGACGCGCGCCCACACGGTCGTCGTCGTGGAGATGCCGCTGACCGGGGATGTCGTCCAGACCATGAAGGCTGGGATCCTGGAGATCGGCGACGTCTATGTGGTGAACAAGGTCGACCTCGGGAACGCGGACGTCCTGGTTGCCAACCTGAAGTTCCAGCTTGCGGCCCGCGAGGGGTGGACGCCGCCAATCGTCCGCACCGCAGCACTGGAGGGGCAGGGGATCGAGGAGCTGGCGGATGTCCTCGAGAGGCATGCCATCTTCCTCGAGCGCTCCGGATTCCGCCACGGACGCGAGGTGGCTCGCGCGCGTCAGGAAATTCTGGAGACCGCACAACGACTGCTCGTCCGCGGGGTTTCCGAGGGATCGCCGACGGGGCCCCTGTTCGATCGACTCGCGAACGCGGTCGCGGACCGCGAGACGGATCCACACGCCGCGGCACGGAAGCTCCTCGAGTCCCATCCGAAGAAAAAGCGACCGCGCTGAGGCGGGACGCTCGGGAGGGGATTCGAACCCCTGAGACCCGGCTTAGGAGGCCGGAGCCCTATCCAAGCTAGGCGACCCGAGCCCTCCGGCAAGAGCATGCTTCGATAAGAGGTCACCGCCACGGGTGGCTCGGCGTGCCGGATCGCCGCTTCGGACTCTTGTCATCCCTGTGCTCACTTGTGGTCCGAAACGGTCCGACCGATTACATGCTGGATAAGTGCCCACGGAATTCTGGGCGCAGCGGTCTCACGTGCAACCCCCTCGCGTGGCCTTTATCATCCTTCTCCTCGCGGTGCTCCTCTCGGCGAGCTCCCTCGCATTAGCGGAGATTCAGCCGAGTCCGGAGGCGTGCGACGCAGCCGGCGTCATCACGTTAATCCGTGTCGTTCGGACCGGGTGGCAGACCGCGAGCGTTCTCGGCTCCTCGACGAGCATCAATTGCGGGATCGACGTCCGTGTGGACGGAATCGTCGTCCGGACGGGTTCAACGATTTGGAACGGAGATTACTGGTTCCTGTATGTGCCGGTCGTTAGCGGATCGCACGTGCGGACCTGCATGGGCCTGAGCTGCTCGGACGTTGTCCCGGTCCCCACCTACGTTCCGCAGCCCATTGGTCCGCCGGGTTTCATCTCTGCACACGAGTCGAACTTGACGATCAAGGGCACCGTCGTCCAACTCTTCGGGGTCAACGAGCAGACCGCGTTCATCTACGCGATGATCGCATCCGGTCTGTGGGGGTACCCCGATCCGAACTCGTATTGGGGCAGGAACGCCCTGTTCCCCGCGGGTCCCGACGGGCGGATTCCCGGCGTATCAAACGTCGATTCCCTGTGGCGCGAGTACTTCCGATACTTCCTCCATTACAACCAGGTCGCGGGCGATCCCGACAACCCGAGGACGAACGTGCTTCGCATTTGGGTCGCGGACGACACGTGGTTCCCCGACGGGACCTACTTGACGTACAAGACGTACCCCGTCGCGTTCTGGAACATCTTCGACCGGATGGCCTACTGGGCCGACCGCGCCGGCGTCTATCTTGTCCCTGTCCTCGGCCACTATGCGAGCGATGAGGATCACAGCTTCTTTGATCGGCAGTCGACGCACTACGCACACCAAGTCGAACTCGTGAGCGCGATCATGGATCGGTACAATTGGAACGCCCGGATCGCGATGTGGGATCTGTGGAACGAGCCGGACATCGGCCACGACGCATACTGGGCGAGCGTCGGCGGAATCGACGGCTTCAAGGCGTGGGTGGGCGGCTACATTGCGGATGTGAAACCGCACAGTTCGAACCACCTCGTCACGATGGGGATCGGCGGCTCGACGACGTTCCCGGGTGTTCCTCCTTGGAGTTGGCGGTATCACTTCTTCTACAACGACATCCCCGGGCTCGACGTCTCAAATCATCATACATACAGCACGGCCGAGGACCAGTACCTGATCGACTTCGAGACGGACTGGCACCAGGCGCTCTGCAAGCCTCATTATGAAAGCGAATTCGGGTACAACCTGTGGGATCCCGGCAACAACTCCCTCGGCTACGGGTATTGGCCTTGGTACGCGAACCACACGCGCACCGCGGGCTGGCCGGCGATCTCGACGATGGTCTTCCTGAACAACTCGAAAGGACCCTACGCGGACTACCCGTACCTGGGGCCGCTGCCGCCGTACCCATTCACCTTCAAGCCCTATGGTTTGGAGGAGCCGATGGGTTAACCGAGGGTCCGCGCCGAAGCTAGAGCTCCTCGGGCGCCTTCTCCGTCGGAGGGAGTTCCTCTTCGGACGGAGCTCCGGTTGCCGGCTTCGACTTCGTGGCGGTCGCCCGCCGAGTTGCCTTCTTGGGGGCGGGCCGTGCCTTCTGCTCCGGCTTCGTTTCTTCGACGGGTGTCGCTTCCGCCTTCGTCTCTGTTTTCGGTTCTTTCTTCTCGTACTCCTCGATGAACCGGATGCTCTTCACATCTGAGAGCTCCCGCAGGTCGGCAACGACGCGGAACTTCGAGACGAACCACTTCTCGTCGGTCTTGCAGACGTCCGGGAGTTGGATTTCGGCGGCGCCCGACTTGAGGTGGATCTTGAATTGCTCCGCGAGGCCGTAGTCCATGTCGATGATCGCTCGGACGCGTTCGTCCGGCGTCTTCGCTTTCCGGGTCGCTCTCACGGCGTACTTCAGTGTCTTGCCGGCGAGCGGGTTGTTGAAGTCCACGCGGACACGGCCCGCGCTTACGGCGGTAACGATGCCATGCTTGCCGCCGAGGTGGACCTCCAGCCCGACCTCGGGGTTGATCTCTTGACGCAGGAACTCCCGCTCGGTACGGAGTTCGATGAGTCGCGGGTCCCGTGCCCCGGCCCCCTTCTCGGCGGGAATCACGACTTCCTTCGTGTCGCCAATGTTCAGCCCGACCAACGCGGCTTCCAAACCCTCAAACAAGCGCCCCCGGCCCACGACCACCGGGATTTCGAGGTACACTTTCTTCTCATCGAACTTGCCCTCTTTCTTCGCGACCTCATCGTGGGTCGTGTCGAAGAGGGTCTGGGTCCCGTTTGGATTCACGGTCCAGGCGTCGTATTCGATCCAGACGATGTCTCCTTTCTCAATCGCTTCCGACGCCACAGGCTCACTCCAGGATGGCCATGGAAAAGATGCTTTCGCTTAAAGGTTGCGGGGCCCTGGCGCGGAATCGACGATGTCGAAGGAGCCCCGATCGAATCAACTGGCCGTCACTTCACCATTCCAATGGCCACGGAGATCCGCTTGTACCGATTCCGGATCGTGACCTCCGTCACGCCCGCGACCTCGGCGACTTCCTTCTGCGTGCACGGTTTGTTGCAGAGAATCGCGGAGATGTAGATCGTGGCGGCGGCGACTCCGCTCGGCGCGACACCGGAGGCGAGCTCGTCCTTCTCGACTTTGTCAAGGATCTCCTTCGCCTTCCGTTGGACGTCCATGTCGAGCTCGAGTCGGTTGCAGAATCGGGCGATGTAATCCCGCGGGCTTTGTGGGAGGAGTTTGAGTCCGAGTTCTCGCACAAGAGTCCGGTAGGTCCGTCCGATCGACTTGCGGTCGACGCTCGACTTCGAGGCGATTTCGTCCAAGGTCCTCGGGACGCCGGATTGCCGGCATGAGGCGTACAGGGTCGCGGCGACGACTTCGTCGATCGATCGACCCCGGACGAGGTTCTTCGTCGAGGCGCGCCGATAGAGGACGGCGGCATTCTCGCGCACGTGGCGGGGCAGCCCCATCTTCGAAGCCATCGTGTTAATCTCCGTCAAGCCCTGGGCGAGGGACCGCTCGCCGCTCTTCGAGGTCCGGATCCGGTGCTGCCACTTCCGCAGCCGGTAGATTTGGGCCCGCGACTTGTGGGGGATCTGCCGTCCATACGCGTCCTTGTTCCGCCAGCCGATCGAGGTCGAGAGGCCTTTGTCGTGGGCCATGATCGTGCTCGGCGGCCCGGCCCGTTCCCGCGACTCCCGCTGGTCCGAGTCGAACGCGCGCCACTCCGGCCCTTCGTCGATGATCATGTCGTCGAGGACGAGTCCGCAGTCCTCGCACACGATCTCGGCACGGGAGTAATCCCGCACCAGATGATCCCCGCGGCATTCTGGGCACTGGGTTGTGATCTCTACCTCTCGCACCTTATCAGGTCCTCCCCCGAAAGAATAATGTAAACCCTACGAAACAGGAATTATTTAACCCTTCGTCCGGACACTTTGCGCGAACCGTGCGGCAATGCGCCAAATGATTCCGGCGCCGAATGCGTTTCGGGGCGTTCGTCACGCGTGGAACTCGACGTATTCCCCGTTCCGGAACATCCGCCATCGGCCCGGCAAGGTTGGCAGAACTTCCGAGCAGACGACCTCGAGCCCGTCGGCCGACGTCGAATGGAGCGTATAGTAGGGAACGCAGGTGCGGGCGTCCCGGTGCGCGATGAGACGATTCCCGTCGAGCAAGAGGAACGTGTACGACTCGACCTTGCGCGGGAACTCCGCGTCAATCGCCGCCTTCGCCTTTGCGATGGCCTGCTTCAACTCCGGGAGCGGCCTCGGTTCCGTCCCGAGCGCTTCGACGAACCGGTCGTAGATGAACTGCGAGTCGATTTTCCCGTTGCGGACCCCGAACTCGTCGATCTCGCCGTTATGCGCGAAAAACATCACGCGGCCGTCGACCTCGCGACGGAAGGGGTGTGCGTATTGTTCCTGGATCGTGTCTTTCTTCGATGCGTAGCGGACGTGGGCGACCAAGGCCAAGGGCGGGCTGCACACCCGAGCAAGCCGCCGGACCGTATCCTCGTACTTCGGGTCTGCGGTTGCTTTGGCCCGACCGCGCGCGTAGAACTCCCCCTCTTGCCCGACGCAGGCGATTCCCCAGCCATCCGGATGCCCGGATTTCGGGTTCGGCTGCGGGCACCCGAAGTCCCGGTAGTTCCGGCCCGTATCCGCGAGTTGCCGGAACGCCATGAGCGTCTCGACGGGCACCGACTTGCGGCTCACGAGCGCGAGCATTCGACACATGTCAGCCCAGCTTGTACCCGATCTTACGGAGGAACGCGATGCGCTCCGCACGATCCTTCTGCGTCTCGATGCCCTTCGCCCGCTCGCCGTCCACGACCCCCAGGATGCCTCGGCCCCGCGGGGTCTTCGCAACGACCACGTCCACGGGATTCGCGGTCGCCGCGTACACGGTCACGATTTCCGGTACGTCGCGGAGGGCCCGCAGGACGTTGATCGGATAGGCGTCCTTGAGGATCACGATGAAGAAGTGGCCCGCTCCGACCGCGAGCGCATTCTTCGCGGCAAGGGCCTTCAGCCCGTCGTCGTTCCCCTCGACACGCACAAGGCACGGCCCGGAGGCCTCGCAAAACGCGACGCCGAACTTGATCCCGGGAACAGATCCGACGAGGGCTTCGTGGACATCCTCGGCGGTCTTGATGAAGTGGGTCTGCCCGAGGATCACGTTGAGCCCGCCCGGATTCTCGATCGGGACCAGTTCCGTGTCCACTTGCATCGTCGATGTATCGGGCCTCGCGAATTAAAGTCTTGTTGCGGCCGCCTGAGGGTACGCTACGTGCATGCGCAAGGGAGACGGGGACCCGTCCCCTTCGGCGGCGCATGGCTCGAATCAAAGGCCTGTGGGGCCTGCTAGCCGGCGTCGACGACCCCTCGGTACGGGAAGATCTCGCCCTCGTTGCGACGGCGATTCAGGTGCATTTTGCGAACCGGGTCGTCCACGAGCGGGCGGTCGTGGAGTTCATGTCGATCCGGTTCCGGTGGACCGGGTCCAAGACCCGGCGACGCCTCGACTCCCTCGTAGAACTCGGCGTGCTCCGCTGCACCCGGGACCTCGCAGACAACTGGACGAAAGTCTTCGAGGTCGTCGACCGCCCAGCTGTGCCGGCGGCGTTGGCCGTCGAACTCGGCGCCTGACCTAACCGGGTCCCGTCGTGGCCTTCGTCACCCGCTCCAGGAATCCGGATGCGCGAATCGGCTGGTAGCAGAGCATCAGGAAATCCGACGCGACAAAGACGAAGATTTCCTTGGGCACGCGCCTCACGGATCGATGGCGGACCGCTGCGACACCGCTATTCGGATTCAGCTCAAACGGGAACCCCATCCGCCGACTCAGGGCCGCCAGGCGGCGGAACGCGCTGCCCTTCCGGCTAACTAGGAAGTCGTACAGGGTCGACTCCTTCGGCTCGACGAACGCGTAGGCGAGGACCTCTGGCGGGTCGCTTACTCCGGGGTAAACCTCGTCGCGAAGGGCGAAACCGAACGAAAACCCGGCGTGCGCGCTGCGCCCGATTCTCGAGAACCGGTATCCGACGAAGCTCTTGTTCGAAACGTAACGGCGGCGGAAATGTTCCATCGGCCATCGGAGCGGTCGATGAATCCTGCCGAAGGTCGCCTCGATTTCGGCCATCCGATTGTCGTCCAACGGGCATCCGGAGTCCGTCGGAGGCGATAAGCCCTCGGCCCCAGCCGGCGTCCTCCACCGTGGGTTCCCGGCCCCGCGAGCCATTCTCATCGCCTTACGGCTAACTACATATGGGCCTCGCGCCTCCCTGACGGTGACACCGCCAGGTGGTTCGCCATGCCGAAGGGAACGACGCACCGTCTGCCAGCGACCGTGGAGCCAGAACGGTACACGATCGAGTTGCGGCCCGACCTGAGCCGGTTCACCTTCCGCGGCGAGGAGTCCGTCGCGATTCGCGTCATCGAGCCGGTAAAGTCAATTGTGCTGAACGCATCGGAACTCGAGGTAACGCAAGCGGGCCTTCAAGCGCACGACGGGCGCCTCGTGCCAGCCGCGAAAATCGAACACCTGAAGGACACCGAACGGTTGCGGCTCACATTCGGGACATCGGTGCCGAAAGGCGCCGCGACCCTCCGCCTCGTCTTCACCGGGATCCTCAACGACGAGCTATCCGGTTTCTACCGGAGTCGATACACGATGGCGAACGGGACGGAGGGATACATGGCCGCTACCCAATTCGAGTCCACGGACGCGCGCCGTGCGTTTCCCTGCTGGGACGAGCCCGCCGCGAAGGCGACGTTCCAGCTCTCCCTCGTCGTCCCAGACGGGATGGCGGCCGTGTCGAACACCCCGATTGCGGAGGAGAAGGATCTCGGGGATGGCACGCGCCTCGTCCGCTTCGCAGAAACGCCGCGGATGGCGCCGTACCTCCTCGCCTTCGTCGTCGGACCCCTCGAGGCGATCAAGGGCAAGACCCGCACCGGTACACACGTCGGCGTGTGGACCCTCCCCGACCGAACCGCCCATGGCCGCTGGGCCCTCGACGAATCGATCCGGGTCCTGGAGTACCTGAACGAGTACTACGGCCTCCCGTACCCGCTCGAGAAGCTCGACCATCTCGCCTTGCAGGACTTCGCGGCCGGCGCCATGGAGAACTGGGGCGCGATCACATACCGGGAGCGCATCCTGCTGTTCGATCCCGCGACGTCCTCCGCCCAGACGCGGCAGAACATTGTGGACGTAATCGCCCACGAGACGGCCCACATGTGGTTCGGGGATCTCGTGACGATGGCTTGGTGGGACGACCTCTGGCTCAACGAGAGCTTCGCGTCCTGGATGGGCGTGAAGACCGTCAACGCCCTCCATCCGGACTGGAAGATGTGGACCCAGTTCTTCGGGCTCGACACGATCCGCGGGCTCATCCTCGACGGGCTCCGGAGCTCCCACCCGATTGAAGTGCCCGTGAAGGACCCCGCGGAGATCCGGGAGATTTTCGATGAGATCAGCTATAGCAAAGGCGCCTCGATCCTCCGGATGCTCGAGCAGTTTCTCGGGGAGGCGTCGTTCCGCCGCGGCCTGCAGAACTATCTGAAGCAGCACAGCTACGGGAACGCGCGGACGGAGGACCTGTGGCGCGCCTTGGGAGCGGCCTCCGGGCAACCCGTGCGGGCCCTCATGGGCACGTGGACGCGGCAGACGGGCTTCCCCCTCCTGGACGTCAAGGTGACGCGCAAGAACAGAGACGCCCGGATTTCCCTGTCCCAATCCCGCTTCGTCTACGGCCACATCCTCCGGCCGACCAAGGAGAAAGCGCGGTGGAAGATCCCCGTGCGTATCGCGCGGGCGGGCGGGGCAAAGCCCACGAGCTTTCTCATGGAACAGGCGACCGCCTCGCGCTCCTTGGGACGCTCGCGCCGAACCCCGGACCAGGACTGGATCAAGGTGAACGCCGGGCAGTCCGGGTTCTACCGGGTCAACTACTCGCAGGACGAATGGGGACGCCTCCGCCGGGCGGTGGCGAGCCGGGAGCTCGACGCACCGGATAGGATCGGCCTCCAGAACGACGCGTATGCGATGACGCGGGCCGGCTACCTTCCCGCGACCACGTTCCTCGAGTTCACGTCCGCGTACCGGGAGGAGGACGACGCGACCGCCTGGCGGATCATCGCAGACTCCTTGCAGGACTTCGAGACGTGGATCGCGGACGAACGGTACCTCGATCGCCTCGATGCGTACGGACGGGACCTGTTCCGCGCGGCCGGCGCCCAGAGCGGTTGGGACCCGAGGACCGGCGAGGGCCATCTCGACACCCTCAAGCGGACGACCGTGCTCGGCCGCCTGGGGCATTACGCCGAGCGACCGGTCCTCGACGAAGCCTCGCGGCGTTTCGCGCGATCCCTCCAAGACCCCGCAAGCTTGCATCCCGACCTGCGCGGGCTCGTGTACGGCCTCGTCGCCGAAGAAGCCGACGAAGCGACGTACGAGACGCTCTGGGACCTCGAACGCAAGGCCGCCCTCCAGGAGGAGCAGGTCCGTCTCCTCGTCGCCCTGACGCGGCCGAGGGATAAACAGCTCCTGCAGGAGACGCTTCGGCGGTCCCTGACGGATGCCGTCCGTTCGCAGGACGCGGTCATTGTGATTACGAACGTTGCCACGGCCCGACCGAGCCTGGGACGGGACCTGGCGTGGTCCTTCGTGAAGAAGAACTGGGACGAGCTCTACCGCCGATACGCTCCGTCCGGGTTCCTCATCCGCCGGCTCGTGGAGATTGCGCAAGCCTTCTCGACGCCGGAAGCGGCGAAGGACGTCGAGTCGTTCTTCCGAGCCCGCGAGGCCCCGGAGGTTCACCGGGTGGCCCAGCAGGCCGCGGAGAAGATTCGCGTGAACGCCGCCTGGCGGAATCGGAACGGGAAAGAGCTCGCCCGCTGGTTTGCGTCCCGCGATGATTGACCGAGCCCCGTACGAAGCTCGCCCGGCCCAGGACATCCGGAAACGTCGAGGACGGGTGAGCATCTCGCTCCCGGTGCGGAGATAGGTTTTTCTCGGACGCGTACGATGGGAACGCCGACATGGCGCTCGTCCGGGTCAACCGCAAGGTGAAAGCGGGGAAGCACGCCATCCTGGACGTCTTCCCAGGGCTCGACCGGTCCGCGGCGTTCCGCGGGATTTTCCCGGACGGACTCCGGGAGCAGGTCCTCCACGATTGCCAGATCGACGTCATGCCGGAGGACATGTACATGTACATCGACGACGAGGCGGGCAACGTCGTTGCGGGTCTGGGCTACCTCAAAGAAGGGGACGAGAAGATCCTCTACCTCGATGTCCTCCACGAGCTCACCCACATCCGACAGTGGCACGCGGGGAAGGAGCTGTGGGACCGCCGCTACAACTATGTCGATCGGCCAACCGAGATCGAGGCGTACCGCGTCGCGGTCGGCGAGGCGAGGAGCCTTGGCATGACGGACCGCGAGATCGCGGACTACCTCCGCGTCGAGTGGACGAGCCGGGAGGAACACGAGCGGCTCTGCAAACATCTCGGCGTCCGCAGCCCGGAATCGCGGGCGGTCTAGGGGAAGCCCTCAAATCGGGCAGGCGCGTTCCGCGAGATCCGGGACCATGCCGAGCATCGCGGTCGAGGACTTCCAGAAGGTTGAGATGAGGGTCGGGAAGGTCGTCGGCGTTGAGGAGTTCCCGGAGGCCCGCAACCCATCGTACAAGTTGAGGATCGATTTCGGTTCCCATGGCATGAAGAAATCGTCCGCGGCCATTCGTCCATGGTACCGCAAGGAGGACCTCCTGGGTCGACACGTCGTGGCGGTCACGAACTTTCCGCCGCGGCAGATCGGGCCGTTTTCCTCGGAGGTCCTGTGCCTCGGGGCCGTCCAACGGGACGGCCGTGTTATTCTGCTCCAACCCGACTCGGAGGGGGAACTCGGTGCTCGGGTTGCATGAGACCGGCCGCGAATTCCTCGTGCGGGCCTGCGGCATCTTGATTCATGACGACTCCGTGCTCGCCCAGGAGGCGGACGACGAAGCCCGCGGCAAGAGCTACGCGCTCCCGGGTGGGCATCTCGAATTCGGGGAGAGCCTCGCCCTCTGCCTGGCTCGGGAGTTCTACGAAGAGAGCGGCCTGAACGTCGAGGCCGAAAAGCTCAGCTATGTCCACGAGAACTTCTACACCCTGAAGGGGACCCAGACGCATGAAATCGGGTTCTATTTCCTCGTCGACCTGAACTCGGAATTCCCGGTGCCGGATGGCCACGGTTACATCCCGAGTCTGGAGTCCCACATCCGCATGAGGCTGCTCCCCCTGGCGAAGCTTCAATCCTTCGCGCTGATGCCCACGTTCCTCCGGAGCCAGCTCCCGCAAGACGCACGCGACCGTTTCGCACATCCCACCCGCCACTTGGTCTCCGACGAGCGATGAGATGGCGCTTCGCATCCGCCGCCTGCGGCCCTCCGATTACGACGAACTGATGCGACTCTTCGAGGCTTGCGGCCTCGATCCTCGGATGCGGGGCCGTGACAGCCGAAGCTCAATCGCCCATCAGCTGCGTGTGAATCGCGACTCGTATCTGGGCGCCCTCGACGGCCGTCGCCTTGTCGGAGCGGTTCTTGGAACCGACGACTCTCGGAAAGGCTGGATCAACCGCCTCGCGGTTCATCCCGACTACCGACGCAGAGGGATCGCGAAACGCCTGGTGCGCGCGGTGGAGCGGGCGCTTCGTGCGAAGGGCATCGAAATGTTTGCCGCCCTCATCGAACCCGGGAATGACGCCTCCGTTAGCGTGTTCCGGTCGCTCGGGTACGAAATCCTTCCCATGGCCTACGCGCGCAAGAAGCGGAACGAAGGCGTCTAGGAGATGACGTGGAGTTCCTTCCCGATTTTCTCGTACGCGGCCAGGGCCTCGTCGAGGTCCTCGCGTCGGAGGCCTGCATTGACGATGTTCCGGATGCGGGCCCGGTCTTTCGCGACCATCGGATACACGATCGGGAGCGCGAAGACCCCCTCCTCGAACAGGCGCTGGCTGAACCGCTTCGCCGTTGCCGAATCACCGAGCATCACGGGGGTAATCGGGGTCTCGCTCCTCCCGATGTCGAAACCCAGCGACACGAGTCGATTCTTGAAGTACTTCGTGTTCGACCAGAGTTTCTTGACGTGGCGCGGCTCCGTCTCGAGGACATCGATCGCCGCGATGCAAGCGGCGGTGACCGCCGGAGGATGGGAACCGCTCAGCAGCCACGTCCGGGACTTGTTGAGCGCATAGTTCCTCAGGTCGTTCGAACCGACGACGTACCCTCCAACGACCCCGAGCGCCTTCGAGAAGGTGCCCAGCTCGATCGTGATCTTATCCTCAACGTGAAAGTGGGACGCAACACCGCGGCCTCCGTCCCCCAGGACGCCTTCTCCGTGGGCGTCGTCGATATAGACCATCGCGCCGAAATCCTCGGAGAGGTTTGCGATCCCGTCCACCGGCGCGATGTCGCCGTCCATCGAGAAGACGCCGTCGCTGATGACCAGGATCTTCTTCGCCCAGCCGTCGACCTCCTTCAGCGCGCGTTCGAGGTCGCCGACGTCGCAGTGGCGGTAGATCACCCGCTGCGCCTTCGTCAATCGGACGCCGTCGATGATGCTCCCGTGGTTCAGTTCGTCCGTGAGGATCGCGTCCCCTTCCCCCGCGAGCTGCGAGATGAGTCCGGCGTTGCCCGCGAAGCCACTCATGTAGAACAGCGCGGCCTCCCGCCGCTTGAAACGCGCAATCCGTCGCTCCAGCTCCTCGTGGATGTCCATGTTGCCCGCGATCGGCCGGACGCTGCCGCTCCCCGCGCCATGCGTCTTCACGGCCTCCCGCGCGGCCCGCTTCACCTTCGGGTGGTTCGAGAGGTTCAGGTAGTTGTTCGAGCAGAGCATGATGACGGTCTTTCCATCGACGACACTCCGAGGAGCGGACGGCCCTTGGAGGACGCGGAGCTTCCAGTCGAGGCTCTGTGCCACGAGGGCCTCGTACTCCGCCCGCATCCATGAGGTCGGATCGCGCTTCGACATCGTCACGCCTCCATCGGGAAGGCGACTTTGCCGCAATTCCCGCTTCGCATCACGCCCATCGCCTCGTTGTAGTCGTCCAGGGGGAACCTGTGGGTGAGGATCGGCTTCAGGTTCACGTTCCCGCTTTTCAGGAGTCCGCCCATCTGCATCCAGGTCTTGTACATCAGGCGCCCGTGGATGCCGTACATCGATAAACCCTTCGTTACGAACTCGGAGATGTCGAGGCTGAGCGGCTTGGGGAAGAGCCCGAGCAAGTGGATCCCGCCCGCCGGCCGGACGACCTGGATGGCCTGCTGGACCGCCGCCTCGCTCCCGGAGAATTCGAGCACCTCATCGACGCCCTCACCCGCCGTCGCGTCCATCACCTCATCGACGAGCGATTCGCCGGATCGGAGGACGAGGCTCGCTCCCACCGTCTTGGCGAGGTCCATCCGGTACTGGTTCCGGTGACCGATCGCAATCACGGTGCGGGCCGCCATCCCGCGGCACAGGGCGACCGCCATGAGGCCGATCGGCCCGAGGCCGAAGATCGCAATCGTCTTCCCGGGGACGTTCGCGTTCGTGACCGTGTAGACCGCGTTGCCGAGCGGGTCTTGCATCGTGGCGAGCTCGAGCGGCAGGTCGTCGTCATTCACGATCACGTTCGACGCGGGGACGGCCATGTACTCCGCGAACGAGCCACTTCGATCGATTCCGAGGATGGAGACGTTCTTGCAGACGTGGGCGTTGCCCGTGCGGCACATGTAGCACCGGCCGCACGCGATGTGCCCCTCCGCGCTCACATAGTCTCCTTTCCGAAGGCCCGTGACACCGGAACCCAGGGTCTCCACGTGTCCGGCGAACTCGTGACCCTGGATCAGCGGCACCTTGATTCGCGCCGCCGCCCACGCGTCCCAATCGTAGATGTGGACGTCCGTGCCGCAGATCGACGCGATGTCGACTCGGATCAAGACTTCCGAAGGACTTGGCTCGGGGATCGGGACTTTCCGGAGCTCCGTGCTCTTGGGCGCCGGTTTCATCTTGACGGCGGCCTTCATCGTCGACGCCATCCGGATCCCGAGGCTGCGCATGGTCCGCCGCTATTTCAACTTTGTATCACAGCGCGGTGCGCCCTGGACGAACCGCCGGCTGCGTTCCCGGTCTAGACGGGCTGAATCGGATGCAGCTTCGACGTACGGTATCCAATGACCACGAAGAGATACTCCTTCGCCGAGAACTCCGCATCGAGCGAGGGGTCGCCGGTATCGACGCGGAGGACCGGAGTCGTCTCGAGCTTCGCGGGCGTCGCGACGACGATGACATTCTTCGTCCCAATCCGTCGGATGACATCGGGGCTCGCCTGGAGATTTCCGCGGCCGAGGATAAACCCCTGCGCTCCGACCGGACTCAGGACGAGCTTCGCATCCCGGTGCCGGTCCAGGATCGCGAGGATCCGTTTCTCGTTCAGATCCCTTTCAATCGTTTTGCCTGCGAGGACGGCATCGATTCCCAGCAAGGTCTTTTCGAGCCGAAGCGCGGAGGCGATCCCGTGAATCGTGGAGCCGGGTCCCAGCAGGAAGAGTGTCTCGGGACTCTCTTCGAAGAGCTCCGAGAAGTGCATCGCGAGTTCGGTGCGGATGGCATCCTCCGTCACCTCGGCAACCATCATCTTCCCCGCCTGGACGAGGTGCGGTTCCGCCAGGGTGTTCGCCGTCATGAACAGTCGAATTCGCCACTCGCCCTTGCGATATGCCTCTTCGTCCAGGTCGAGGACCTCTCCGGGAGCAATCCGGAGTTGGCCGCGGACGTATGCGATCAGCAGGTTGGCCGCGGCGATCGGAGAGACCGCGAAGACCCCCGAGTGCATCTTGACGCCCGCGGGGATGCCGAGGATCGGAACCCGGTCCCTGGTCGCTCCCGCGACGTCCCGCGCGGTCCCGTCGCCGCCACAGAACAGGAGGAGTTCGGCCCCCCGACCGACCATCGCTTCCACTCCGTGGAGCGTGTCGCTCGCGGTCGTCTGCTTCCCGGGAGTGTAGACGACCTCAACCGCGGCCTCTGGGACGCCGGCCGCCCGAAGTGACTCGTATCCCATCGGGCCCCCACACGTGAGCCACTCCACTCGAAGGCTCGGATCGCCCTTCGCGACTCCCAAGAACGCTGCCGCAAAAACAGTTGCGCGGGGTCCGGCGACGGGCTCCGCGCCTTGTGCGCGGGCTTCGTCCGCGACCCCGTCCGTCCCTTTCAACCCGACCCTGCCGCCCATCCCGGCGACCGGGTTCACGACGAATCCGATGCGTCGCACGCGGGTCGAGACCCCAGCCGGCGTATTTGCGCCTTCCGCGAGCCCGTTCGCGACCGACGTGGGCCTATCTCTGCACGGAGGGGCCTTTGCGCCATGCGCGGCCGAGTTCTGCGGGAGGCGACACGACTGCGAGGTGCAGCAGGTAGCCCGCGACTGCAATCGGGAGGAGTGGCCAGAGGGGCGGGGCGAGGCCGACCGCCGTCGCCAGGCCCGCGGCAATTCCCAGCTGGATGACCTGAAGCTCGCCCCGCGTCACGGATTTCAGATCCCTCGGGTCGATACGAAGGTGAATCCACACCGCCGGGACGGTAAGAGCGGACCCTAACAGGAAGGCCGGATGGACGAGAACACCGAGCAAGCCGTAGACGAGCGCCGCGATGGAAGCCATCCCCGCGGCGTAGCGCTTCGACCAGGCGTACCCGAATGCGACGACCGTCGTGCGCTTCGGCGGCTTGGCGGTCGCATCCATGGGAGCGTCGAGGTAGTGGTGAACCATGAGCATCGCGGTGCACACGAGCGCGTGGGCGGAAAGGGCTAAGACGGCAACGGCCGAGAGGGACAGGGTTTGGATCGCGTACGCCCCGAGGCCGGAGAGCAGCACACCCGGGAACCCACCGAACCACTCGCCGGCAAGCGGTCGGTACGAGGTCGCAATCGGCGGGATCGTGTAGGCGAGGCCGAGCGCGTATCCGCCAATGATCAAGAGGGCGAGCCACGGGGCCCGAGCCAGGACCACCCAGGCCGTCAGCGCAGCCACGCCCGCGGTCGACACCCCGAAGATCCACCACAGATCCCGCTCTTCGAGGAGGTCGAGGTTCCGGACCCGGCTCCCGCCCGAGAGGGCGCGTCCACCGTTCACGCGGTCCGTCCCGCTCCGCCAATCGTAGATCTCGTTGATTGCGTGGGTCACCCAGCCTTGGATCAAGCCGCCGAGGGCGAGCGCGACGGCGAACCATATCGGGTTGAAGGTCCCGGAGGAGCCGAAGGCCACGCCGGTCCCGAGGGCGACCGCGGTGTAGGACCACAGAAGGACGGGGATGAGGCGGAACTCGAGGAACCATCCCTTCGCCCGTCGAGCCCACTCGAGCCGACGGGGGACGGTCGCCACAAGTTTGACTATTGCGATAGTAATATTAGAAGCTTCGGGGATGCGGTGTCCGATGGGTGTCCCGCAACCTAAATTATCGGAGGACGGATGGGGCCGTCGTTTCATGGACAAGCGGTTGTGGTACCTCATCGCGGGGACGCGCGGCGGCATCAACCGCGCGCGGATCCTGTGGACACTCCACGACCGCCCGTACAACGCGAACGACCTGGCCACCCGACTCGCACTGGACTACAAGACGGTTCGCCATCACCTTGACGTGCTCCGCGAGAACGACTGTGTCATGACCCTGGGGAACGAGGGCTACGGCACCCTGTACTCCTTGTCCCCGCGGCTCCAAGTCCATTTCGAGGATTTCCTCGAAATCTGGCGTCGGATCGAGTCGCGGGTGGGGGAAAAATAGATATGGGCCGGACCCGCGTCTCGCGGTGATAGCTTGCCGATTGGCACGTTGTGGATGATCGACCTCGGACTCGCGGTAGCCAGCATCGCGCTGCTTCTCGGTCTCCTGTACATCTACGTCGGGAACTACCGCAGCCTGCGGTCTCCGTTTTCGATCGGCCTCATCGTCTTCGCTACGCTGTTCCTGCTCGAGAATCTCGCGGCGATGTACTTCTACGTCGCGATGAACGACAGCAACATCGGTGCGTCCGTCGCGGTTCCGATGTTCGTCCTCAATGCGGCGGAGCTCGTGGGCTTCGCGACGCTCTTCTTCGTATCGTGGCGTTGAACCCGGCAGCGGTGCGGTCAAATACGGCGGCCCCGTTTGCGGTCGCGGAGAAGGCCGTTGCTGAATTACCGCCCCATGGGCAAGACCGAACTCGAGGTGTCCGAGATCGGCTTCGGCGTCTGGACGCTCGCCTCGGGCCATTGGGGGACTTTCACGGACGATCAAGCCGTCGACCTGCTCCGCAAAGCGTACGACGCCGGGATCAATTATTTCGATGTCGCGCCGACGGATGGGAACGGGCGCGGGGAGCGGTTGCTCGGCCAAGCCTTCGGTGACAAGCGCGAGCTCGTGATCATCTCGAGCAAAACGGGACGCTCCGAAACGGGAGCGGACTTCTCGCCGACGTCGATTCGCAAGACGTTGGACGGGACCCTCGAGCGACTCGGATCGTCGTATGTGGACGCGCTGCAGTTGCATTACCCCGACGCCCCGACGGTCGCGAACCCCGCGGTCTGGCAGACCCTTGAGGACTTGAAGGGAGAGGGCAAGATCCGGTATTACGGGATCGCCCTCGGTCCTGGGCCGGGCGGTCTCGAAGAGGGACGCGCTGCGATGCGGAAGCACGATCTCGGCTGCATCCAGACTTACTACAACTTGCTCGAGGAGGAGCCGGGACGGAAGTTCTTCCCCGTGGCCCTGGAGATCGCCCAAGGCATGGTCATCCGGGCGCCCCATGCCGGCGGGGTGCTCGAATCCGATGCCAACGCAGTGAAATTCCCCGCGGACGGCGACCTTCGGACGAAGGATGGGACGTGGATTGAGCGCGCGCGGAGGCAGGCGGCGAATCTCAATTGGATTTACGAAGGGAAGGGAATGACGCTGTCCCAGGCCGCGCTCAAATTCATCCTCTCGGAGGAGACCGTGGCCTCCGTCCTCCCGAACATCTATCGCGAGGAACACTTGTCCGAGTATGCCGCCGTCTCCGATTTCGAGTCGTTCTCCCAGGTAGAACTCGGCGAAATTGCGGAGCAGTTCCGGAAAGGGTTCGGCGTCTGAGGGCGGCGAATGATCCTGGGCTATGTGGACTCGGAGGACCGCATGTACGACTTGAACTTCGCAACCCTCCGACTCCGCGTCCGCGTCGAGCAGCCCGCGCCGAAGGAACGGGCCAGGGTCACCTTTTCCCAGGTGGCGGGCGCCGGTGCGGCTTCATACCGCGTTCTCGACGAGTCCGATGCGACCGCCGAGGCGTCGATGGATCACGACGGGAAGCGCGTGCCCCTATTGCGGCCCGTCGAAGGACACTTGTATCGCCACGAGGCCGGTCTCTTGTTTTTTGCCGAACCGCCTCAGAGAGATCCGGAAGATCCCGGGTTCTACCTCGTCAAGTTGCGCGCGATGCCGAGCGCGGTCCGGTTCTTGTTCGAGGCGCAACAGGGTCGCGAGATGATCTCGATTGCTCGGGATGAGAGCCTGCTAGTGGAGGACGAGGCGGACGGGAGAACCGTCTATGTCAGCGCGGCCAGTGTGGCCCTACCCAAGGAAAAAATCGCGTACGCAATCCAGTTGCGTCCCGCGGCTCGCGTCAAACGGCTCATGACGGACCTCGTGCCGTCGGCCCCTCCATGACGAAACACTTATTACGACTCCGCGGCTTCGCCCGCTGAGGTCCGACATGTCCTACGATGTTGCGGGTCTGGGTCTCGGCGGCGAGAAGAAGAAGGGCAAGCGGAAGATGTACCTGTACGTCGCGATTGGCGTCGTGGTCATCGTCGTCGTCATCGTGGCCGCCTGGTGGGCGATGACTCCGCATTGAAGGGCCCGATTCGAGCTCTCAAGTTCAAGCCCTCCCGCCGGAAGCGGGAAGTCAGACCCCGTGTGCCCCGCGTTTTATCGCCATTTTGAGATACAAAGGATAATTCTTAAATAGTGCCGACCGTATGCTTCGGCAGTCATCTTTTAACCTCCTTTTGAACGGGTGTTGCAATGGCAACTATTTCCAGGGAAGTCGAGTCCGGCACCACGACGCTCGGGCTCGTCTGCAGAGACGGAGTCGTCCTCGCGGCGGACCGCCGCGCCACTGCGGGCACGCTGATCGCCCACAAGCGAACTAAGAAAGTGTACAAACTCGACGACAACATCGGCCTCACGACCGCGGGCTTGGTGGGGGACCTGCAGGTTCTCGCGCGGTACATCACCGCTGAAGTCGAGCTGTACAAGCTGAAACGAGGCATTCCGATGCCCGTCGAGGCTTGCGCGACCCTGACCGCGAACATCCTCAGCGGAAGCCGCTTCTACCCATACTGGGTCCAGCTCGTGATCGGCGGCTGGGACCGCGCGGGCGGGCACGTGTTCTCACTCGATGCGGCCGGGGGATCCTTGCCGGACAAGTTCGTTTCGAGTGGCTCCGGGAGCCCGTACGTGTACGGGGTCCTGGAAGATCATTTCAAGGACGACATGACGCTCGACGAGGGCGCAAACCTCGCGATCCGCGCCGTGACGGCCGCGATGAAACGCGATGCCGTTTCCGGCGAAGGAATCGACGTGGCCCTCATCTCGAAAGACGGCTTCAAGATGTTCGACGACAAGGAAGTCGAGAAGCGCAAGGCAAGTATGAAACTGGCCTGAGCCCGCAAGCGGCGTCCGGCCAAAGTGATGTCCGATGACCATCGAGGACATTCTGAACGACGCGCGCAGCGTCGTGAAGAAAGTGGTCCCTGACCACGTGGAAATCACGCAGGTCGACTTCGAAGGCCCCACGATCGTGATCTACACGAAGAACATGGAGGTCTTCGCGGAGTCGAACGACTTCGTGCGACAGATCGCCCAGCAGCTCCGGCGCCGGATCGTCGTCCGGCCGGACCCGTCCCTCCTCGCGTCCCAGGAGGAGGCCGAGAAGGTCATCCGCGAAGTGATTCCGCCGGAAGCCCAGATCACGGGGATCTACTTCGAGACGGAGACCGGCGAGGTCACGATCGAGGCCTTGTCCCCCGGGATGGTGATCGGCCGCCACGGGTCGATCTTGAACGAGGTCAAGAAGCGGATTGGCTGGGCTCCGAAGGTCGTGCGGACGCCGCCGATCCCCTCGAAGACGGTCGAGGAAATCCGTCAGTATCTTCGGACGATCAACGACGAGCGCCAGGGGTTCTTGAAGCAGGTCGGCCGACGGTTGGCGCGAGAGGTCCCCGCCGGGGAGAATTATGTGCGCATCACGGCCTTGGGCGGCTTCCGCCAAGTGGGCCGGTCCGCCGCACTCCTCAGCACCCGAGAATCCAAAGTCCTCATCGACTGCGGCGTCCTGATCTCCGAAGACAACGGCTCGCCCTACCTGAACGCGCCCGAGGTCACGCCTCTCAGCTCGATCGACGCGCTCGTGATCACGCACGCGCACCTCGATCACTCCGGGCTCGTCCCCGCCCTCTTCAAGTACGGATATGAAGGCCCCGTGTACACGACGGCCCCGACACGGGATCTGATGTCGCTCCTCCAACTCGATTTCATCAAGGTCGCGATGGGCGAGGCGCGCAAGTCCGCGTATGATTCGAGCCACATCCGAAAGGCGGTCGCGAACACGATCCCCCTCAAGTATGGCGAAACGACGGACATCGCGCCGGACATGCGCCTCACGTTCCAGAACGCCGGGCACATCCTCGGCTCCTCGGTCGCCCACTTCCACATCGGGGACGGCCTCTACAACGTCGCGATGTCGGGCGACATCAAGTTCGAGAAGACGTGGCTCTTCAATCCGGCCGTCAACAAGTTCCCGCGGATCGAGACGCTCGTCCTCGAATCGACGTACGGGGGCTACCACGACATCCAGCCCTCCCGGCATGAAGCGGCCCAGCAGCTGAAGGAAGTCTCGAAGCGGGTGCTCAGCCGCGGTGGCAAGGTCCTCATTCCCGTCTTCGCGGTCGGCCGGTCCCAGGAGGTCATGCTCGTCCTCGAGGACGCGATGCGCAACCATCAGATCCCGGAGGTGCCGATCTACTTGGACGGCATGATCTGGGAGGCGACCGCGATCCACACGGCGTATCCGGAGTATCTGAACAGCCAGCTCCGCACCCAGATCTTCCAGACGGGCGAGAATCCGTTCCTGTCCCCGATGTTCAAGCGGGTCGAGACCGCGGACATGCGCGCGAACATCATCGACGACGTGGAGCCGTGCATCGTGCTCGCGACGTCCGGCATGATGTCGGGCGGTCCCGTCCTCGAGTACTTCAAGGGATGGGCCGACAACCCGCTCCACGCCCTCCTCTTCGTCGGGTTCCAATCCGAAGGCTCCCTGGGCCGGCGAATCCAGCGGGAGGCCCGGGAGATCACGCTCACGGATCGCGGACAGCCCCTGACATTGCCGATCAAGCTGGACCTCGAGACGATCGACGGATTCTCGGGCCACTCGGACCGTCTCCAACTGCTGAATTACGTGGGGACGATGGAGCCGAGGCCGGAACGAGTCATCGTGAATCACGGCGAGGAGTTCAAGTGTTCCGACCTCGCGTCCGGCCTGTACAAGAAATTCGGTCTCGAGGCGCGGGCCCCGATGAACCTCGAGACGATCCGGCTCAGGTGAGGTCACTACGTGGCCGCTCCAGGGCCCGGCGCGGATCCGGGATGGGGGCGTCGCGTTCCGGGAAGCGCCGTCCTCGGGTTCATCTTCCTGTCGGGCGGCCTTTGGCTGGGATCCCTGCTCGCCTGGGAGGTCGGACAGGCAGAGGTCGTCGTCGTCCTCCTCGCACTCGGCGCTTTCCTGCCCCTGCTCGGGCTCGCCGCCCGTTTGCGAAGCCGACCCCTTTGGGCCCTGCAGGTGCCCGAGGACGCGCATCGCGTCGCGGGTGTCGTCCGGGCGACGCTCGGGGACCGACCGCCGACCGCGATCACGCCCGCCGAGGCGGGCCATGGCGGAGTGTTCCGGGGCTGCGACCCGCTCTTCCGAATCGATCAACCCGCGTGCCTCCTCGGCGTTCGCAGATTCCCGGGGGACTCGTCGACAACCCTTCTCCTACTGCCCGAATCGAGCGACCGCGAGGCGTTGGACCGGCTCCGAGCGGCCATCGGGCGTCGAGTCTTGCCGCCCGGTTGACGCCGCGGCCTTCAGCGAAACGGCCGTGCGCCGCTAGCTGGCCATCGAGTCCATCCACGCCTGGAGCGCGTCGTGGGCGGCTTCCAGGTCCACCGCGCGCTCCTCGCCGTCGTTGTGGATCGTGAACCGCTCGAGGACCATTCGCGCTTCGATCTGTCGGAACTGGAGCCGCAAACACGGCACGTCGAACGGGTTGACCTGCTCGAGCGACCACGGCTCGAACGCCACATTCACGCGCTCTCCGTCCGCCTCAACGTAGTACCCGTGGGTCTGGGTGAGGCCCGTCAGGAACCTGGACGCAGGCGCGGAGATTTCCCGATTCGACATCGTGGATGTGAGCCGGTCCGGGGTGATGAACGGTAGGCACACGACTCCCGAGAGTGTGCGCGGAGCAAACCTTTTGTGTGCACCCGCGTTGGACGCGCGTGCGCCGTCCGCACTACGACAAAGTCCAGGACCTTCTCAGCCCGGAAGCGTATGACGCACGGGTCGAGGCCGTCATCGGGGAGTGGGGCGGCCTGCTCGACCGGGACGCGGCCGCGATGGTCGTCGTAGACCGTCTCGGGCGAAGCGTCGCGTCGTTCTTGCGCATCGCCGATCTCGGAGAGGGGATGGAGGCGAACCTTCGTGCCACGGTGGTCGCGGTTTCGCCCGTCCGCACCTTCAACCGCCAAGACGGGACGTCGGGTCGGGTCTTGAACCTGGAACTCCGGGACGAAAGCGGCTCCTGCCGGTTCGCCCTCTGGGACGACGATGTCGGGCTCGTGGAACGAGGCAAGATCGCGGTCGGCTCGACGGTCCGGGCCCTCGACTGCTACGTGAAGCGGACGAACTTCGGACTCGACGTGTCCCGCGGAAAATTCGGCGCGCTGGTCGTGGAGGGCGCATAGGCATGGAGTCGCGCGGTTCGGAATGGGCCTACGCGAACAACGGCCGGATCGCGGCAGAGTTCTTGGGCCTCGCGATCCTCCTCCTCGGAATCGGGCTCGGCGTCGTGATTTCGTTCGGTGCAGACGCGGTCAACGCCGGCGTGGCGCTCTTGGCCATCGCGACGTTCCTCCTCGTGTTCTCCGTCCTCGTCTTCCTTCCCCGACTGGCCCGACGGGGGAGCCTGAGCTTCAGCGTCTACTCCCGGCGCTCCATCGACGATGCGGAGAAAGCGGTCCGGGAAGTGATCGAAGAGGAGGGTCGGACGCCTCGCGTCGCCCAGGTTAAGTCCCGGTCCGATCACCCGCCACGGGTTGTGACGGCCGAGGGAATCCTAGCCCAGTTCCGAATCGAGGTGACGCGGCACCCGGCAACCGCCGACGGCGGACCCGAATGGACGGAAATCGTCGAGTCGTTCCGCGCCCGGGACGCGGCCGACGCGCGCGCCCTTCGGGACAAGATTACCGAGCGACTCGGGGGCGCGCCGCCACCGGGGGGGTGAGGGACCTCACATCCCCATGCCGGGCATTCCGCCCATGCCACCCATGCCGCCCATACCGCCGCCGTGGCCATGCTCGCCGCCACCCGGCGGGGGCGGAGGCGACTTCTTCGACGCGATCACGTCGTCGATCCGGAGGATCATGCTCGCGACTTCGGCCGCGGAATCGATCTCCTGGGTCTTCACCCGGAGCGGCTCCACGATGTTCGCCTTGAGCATGTCCATCGGCTCGCCCGTGGCGACGTTGACGCCCATCGACTTGCTGTTTTTCTTCCCGTGCTCGGCGCGCAGCTTGATGAGCACATCGATCGGGTCGAGACCCGCGTTCTGTCCGAGGGTCCGAGGGATGACTTCGAGTGCCTTCGCGAACGCCTCGATTGCGAGCTGTTCCCGTCCGCCGACCGTCGCGGCGTAATTTTCCAACGCGAGCGACAGTTCGATTTCCGCGGAGCCGCCGCCTGCGATCGCCTTGCCGTCCTCGATCGCGGCCGAGACGACTCGCAGGGCGTCGTGCAGGATCCGCTCGACCTCGTCCACCACGTGCTCCGTGCCTCCGCGGACGAGGACTGAGACCGCCCGCGCCTTCTTGTTCCCGGTGACGAACGTCATGTCGTCCGTCCCGATCTTGCGCTCTTCGACAAGATCAGCGTTGCCGAGTTGCTTCTGCGCGAGGTCATCGAGATTCGTGACGATCTGGGCACCCGTCGCCTTTGCCAGCTTCTTCATGTCGCTCTCTTTCACCCGGCGGACCGCGTAGATCCCTTCTTTCGCGAGGTAGTGCTGGGCGACGTCGTCGATTCCTTTCTGGCAGAGGACCACGTTCGCGCCGGAGGCTTTGATCTTCTCGACCATCGTCCGCAGGCTCTTCTCTTCCTCGTCGAGGAACATCTGGAGCTTTGCAGGGTCTCGGATGCGGATCTCCTCGTTGACTTCCGTTTTCTTGACCTCGAGGGCCCGGTTGATGAGCGCGATTTTCGCGTCGCGCACGAACTTCGGCATCCGCGGATGCACGCGCTCCTTGTCGAGGACCACGCCATCGATGAGCGTGGTGTCCTTGAGGTTCCCGCCGTGCTTCTTCTGGACGAGGATGTTGTCAACGTCTGCGCGGAGTTCGCCTGCGATTTCTTCGACGATCGCTTGAACCGCTTCCACCGCGATGTCCGCGAGGAAATCTGCGTTCGCACCGACGCTGCGCCCAGACATCGCCGTCCGCGCGATGGATCGCAGCGTGTCCTTGTCGGTCCGCTTCACATCGAAGGCGAGCGCGCGAAGCCGTCGGACGGACTCGGTGGCGGCCATCCGGTATCCGTTGACGATGATCGTGGGATGGACCTCCTGTTCAATCAGGCTCTCCGCCTCCTTCAGCAGCTCCCCCGCGAGGACGACCGCGCTCGTCGTGCCATCGCCGACCTCGTCGTCCTGGGTCTTCGCGACTTCCACGAGCATCTTCGCGGTCGGGTGCTCGATCTCGATCTCTTTGAGGATCGTCACCCCGTCATTCGTGATCGTCACGTCCCCGAGGCTGTCCACGAGCATCTTGTCCATGCCCTTCGGGCCGAGCGTCGACTTGACTGCATCGGCCACGGCGCGAGCCGCTGCGATGTTGTTGAACACCGCGCCTTTCCCCTTCTCGCGCTCCGTCCCTTCCTTCAATATGATGATTTGCTGACCGCCCATCATGATAATCCCGCCGGTCTATGAGAGGACTTCTATATGAGCATTGCGTCCGGCGCCCTCGCAGAGATCGGTCCTCCTCCCGTGGGTCGCAAAGAATAAACCAACTCGTTCGATGGCGACGCTCGTGGCTCCCGCGTGTTTCTATTGCAGGCACATCCGGGCACATGCCTCCGGATACCGCTTCCGGCCGGCCCGCCATGCGATCGGCTCCATGTGGCCGCGGTGCGATTGGCACTGGCGGTTCCAGTGCGATCTGTGTGGCCACGCCCGGAATTTCCAGGGCATCGCCTATTGCGCGCACGAGCAGCGATACTTCTGTCTCGACTGCTCGCCGGAGCAGCGCGCGCAGCAGGGGGCGTTTTGGGGCTGGCCGTACTACCTCCGCCTCCGGTGTCCATGGCGATCCGAAACGCACGGATGCCTCGATCGTCTCGAGTACGACGGTCGCCATCCGTGGCAGACGGATCTGGACGGGCGCCGCGAGAAACGGGGGATGAGCCCCGCTCGCGAGATCCAGGAGCGATGGTCGTTGCGGGTCGAGCCCGTGGAGAAGGTGACCGAGCGCGTCTCAAGGGAGAGCTGGGACGCATCGGGGACTTGGTGGGCGGGACGCTACGGAGTTCATGGCGACGTGAACCGAGAGTGGGTGATCGATCCGGCGCTGTTCCGCCTCCTGGGCGACGTCCGAGGCCGTCGGGTCTTGGACGCAGGCTCCGGGACGGGATATCTGTCTCGGCTCCTCGCGGACCGAGGTGCGAAGGTCGCAGGGGTCGATCATTCGGCCAGGTTATTGGCGGTCGCACGCCGACAGGAGTCGCTCGACCCGCGCGGCATCGAGTACTCGAAAGGCGACCTGGCCCGCCTGCCTCAGTTCGATGACGATACGTTCGACCTCATCGTGTCGAACGTCGTCCTGCAAGACGTCGTGCGGTATCAAGAGGCGTTCCGAGAATTTCACCGTATCCTCCGGCGGGGCGGCCGTTTGCTGTTCAGCATCACGCACCCCTGCTTCGAGCGGCCGTTGCCCGGGCGTTGGATCCGAGAGCCGCCGGATTCGGATCGCGTGGAGGAGTGGAAGGGTCTCCTCGTGGACCGCTACTACGATCGGGTCGCGATCTGGTGGGGACCGGCTCGGAAACCGCAGGCCGTCGGATTCCACCGGACCCTGGAGGACTACGCCTCCGCCCTGTACGATGCAGGTTTCCTGATCGCGAGGATCGAAGAACCGACGCCGAGCGCCGAGGCGCTCGAGCGGAAGCATCGCGAATTCGCGGACTATCTGCGAGTCCCGCTCTTCCTCATCGTCGAAGCGATTCGCCCTTCTCCGCCACGTCGCTGAACGCCGCTCAAATCGTTGTGCGCCGAACTTTAAATTCCACGGGCCGTTGCAGCACTTGCAGGTGAATCACATGGCAGACAAGCCCATCCCTGTCACCGATGCCGATTTCGAGAAGGTCATCAAGGAGCACCCGTACGTGGTCGTCGATTTCTGGGCCGAGTGGTGTGCGCCTTGCAAGGCGATCGCCCCGATCGTCGAGGACCTCGCCAAGAAATACGCGGGCAAGGTGACGTTCGTGAAACTGGATACCGACGCGAACCCACGCGTCCCTCAGGAGTACATGGTCATGGGGATCCCGACCCTGCTCTTCTTCAAGGGCGGGAAGCTCGTCGACCAAGTCGTCGGGGCGATGCCCCGAGCGCCGTTCGAGGAACGTGTCAAAAAGCACCTCGCGTAACGAAGCGTAGAAATACCGCGGCGTTCCTTCGAGGGATCTGATGGGTAGCCTCATCGAGATGCTTGCGAGCAAGAAGAAGGCCCCCGCGCCTCCCGTCGAATCGTTGGTGCTCCTCCCGGTCGTCCACAAGGAGCACGAGGGCGCTTGCGGGCCGAACTGCGCCTGTGCGCGCGAGGGCGAAGACGGCTGCTGCGGCGGCTGATGTACCGCGGCGCTGGCGTATAGTCTCCGTTTTGAGAATCACCGACGATAACCGGCTCTCTTCGCTTTAATATCCTCAATCGCGTCGATTCCTCCATACGAGGAGGAAGTAACGATGGATCCCCTTGAAGCATCGAGACTCGTGACGGACGAGTATTCCGCCAAGATTCTCGTGGCGACCTTCAAGAAGCCGAAGTCCGCGATCGACTTGAGCCGGGAGTACGGCATTCCGATCGCTGCGGCCTACCGTCGGATCCACGCCCTCGAGCGCGCCGGCCTTATCCGCTGCACGGAGCGGGCGTTGACCCAGAAGGGCAAGCGGATTTCCCTCTACATGTCCCAGTTGAAGAACGCCTACATCTTCTTCGAGAACGGCCGGCTGCGGGTGCGGTTCCAACTCGCGACCGGGATCACGAAGGACTTCGGCGGCGATTGGAAAGCCGTCGACGTCGTCGAGCCAGCCTTCCCATCCCAATAACCCCTCCTCCACAACCCACAGGCAGGACCGAGAACCCCTCGGCCTGCCTATTTTATTCTCACTGCTGTGGAGCGGCGCGCGTCGCTCCCGCGGGTCCTGCGCCGCGGCTTTGACAATCTGCCAACTGCCATTGTCCGACGCCTCGATCGACGGTCTCAGGACTGAGACCATTGACAATTTTGGCTTATACCGCGGCCCCAGATGGTCCGGCTCACCATGGACCGTGAGCGGATGAAATATCTGTTCAAGGAGATCCTCGGCGTCGATGTCGATGACGTCGTGAGGAAGGTCGTCGCAACAATCGCCGTGGAGCGCGCGAAGCAGGCGCAGCAGAACACGAGGGACTGGAAGCGGTACATGGAAGCCGAGGGCGGCATCGTGATCCTGCCCTCGAACGTCACCCAGTTGGGGCGGAAAGAGCCGAACAGGTAAGCGATCCGGATCGCGAGTCCAGCCTTCCACTCCGCTCCCTGGCTCGCGTCGGATTGCTTTAAATCGAACCTAGGAATATGGGGCCCGATGTCGGCCTTCCAGGGGAGGGACGTCCTCTCGATCCGCGACCTCTCGCGGGCGGACATCCAGCTCGTTTTGAGGACCGCCCGGAAGATGGTGCCGATCGCGGTCGGCGAGAAGCGCTCACGGGCTCTCGAGGGCAAGATCCTCTCCACGATATTCTACGAACCGTCCACGCGCACCCGCTTGTCGTTCGAGAGCGCGATGGCCCGCCTCGGAGGGCGGGTGCTCGGGTTCAGCAGCGCCGAAGGCACGTCGGTGCAGAAGGGCGAGACCCTCGCCGACACGATTCGGATGGTCGAGGCGTACAGCGACGCGATCGTCCTGCGCCATCCTCAGGAGGGCGCGGCGCGCCTGGCCGCCGACTTCACGGAAAAGCCAGTCATCAACGCGGGCGACGGAGCGGGTCAACACCCGACGCAGACCCTGCAGGACCTGTACACGATTTGGGACGAACGGGGCTCGTTCGAGGGCCAGAACGTCGTCCTGGTTGGCGACCTCAAGTACGGCCGCACCGTGCATTCGCTCGCCTACGCCCTCGCGGAACTCGGCTCCCACCTGACATTCGTGAGCCCGCCGACCCTGGAGATGCCGACGGAGATCCTCGAGCACGTCAAGGAACGCGGCCTGTCGTTCCGGATCGCGCACGGCTTGGAAGAGGTGGTCCGGGACGCGGATGTCCTGTATGTCACGCGGATCCAAAAGGAACGGTTCCCGGACCCGCAGGAATACGAGAAAGTCGCGGGCTCGTATCGGATCGAGATGGACCTTCTGCGGGACGCGAAGCGGGGCCTGATCGTCATGCATCCGCTGCCGCGGGTCACGGAGATCGCGCCGGACGTCGATCGCACGAAGCACGCGGTGTACTTCAAGCAGGCCTTCAACGGCGTCCCGGTCCGCATGGCCCTCCTGGACCTCATCCTCGGAGGCGGGGCGTGAGAGAACTCCGCGTCACGCCGATCAAGAACGGGACCGTGATCGACCACATCCCGGCGGGGCTGGCGCTCAAGGTCCTCAAAATCCTGGGCATCGGCGATTCCGTGACATCGACGGTGACCGTCGCGATGCACGTGCCGAGTCAGGCGATGGGGTGGAAAGACATCGTCAAGGTCGAGGACCGAGAACTCGCGGCACGGGAGATCGATAAGATCGCGCTGATTGCGCCGAGCGCGACCGTGAACGTGATCCGCAACTACAACGTCGCGGAGAAGCGACATCTCACTCTGCCGGACCGCGCGATCGGCATCTTGCGGTGCGCGAATCCGAACTGCATCTCGAACGTCCGCGAGCCGATCGAGTCGACGTTCGTTGTGCGCTCCAAGAACCCGCTACGGGTGGTTTGCAAGTACTGCGACCGGGAACTCGAGGACATCGTCGCCCACATCCTTTGACCACCGTGGGAGCCGTCAGCCGGACCAAGACGTCGAGCCGATGACCGCGCCGTCTTTCCAAAGGACTTGCAACGCATATGACGTCGCGGGGACGAATCCGTCGAGCCCGCTAACCGTGAACGTGTCTGTGGATGTGACGATGCCCTCCTGGGTCGCATCGAACCACGTGACGTAGTAAACTTTCGAATTGGCGCTGACTTGCGCAGGACTGCCCGGGGAGGCCATCGGTGCGGTCGATGTGGCCGTTCCGTTTACCGTAAGCCGTACGCTGAGGTCCGCGGGCAGAAGGCCGGCCGGTCTCATTGAGGCGATGTATGTCGTGGCGAACGACCCGCTGCGGGACGCGGGGCTTAAGGTCATGGAAGGACGAGTGCTACCTCCGGTCGGGAAGGGCTCCCAGATTCCAACGAACACCAGGGCGATGACTACCCCGATCGCGACGATCGTGATGGCGACAACCCAGACGACGTTGACTCGCTTCTTCGGACGGGACGGCAGCGTCATCAGGTAGCGATGCACCCCTCGATTCTTAAGATGCTCGGACCGGATGAGGTCCGCTGAGCTTCTGCGCCCAATCTACCGAAGCGTTTAAGAACGCCCCCTCAGATACGCGCCTCAGAAGGGATGGTGACTCTTGCTCGAAGAGCTATCCGAAATCATCGGGCTCCAAGTCTACACGCAGAACGGCGTGTTCTTG